>JANMZX010000246.1:0-7125 GCA_031383745.1 Rhodoferax sp.
CCTGTCGCTGGGCGGCGCGGTCCTGGTCATGGCCACGCTGCCTGTGGTTCGGGCGATCCGCGCGCGGCACACCAAGCGGCGCGACATACCTTGACGCGGCCCACGGGCAACTGACAGACCCGATGCATGGATCGGGTGGCGGCTGCTGTTGCAAACCGGTGAGTCTGAGGCAGCAACGTGCCGCGGCGTCGCTGCACCCATCAGCGCGTGTGGCTGACACAGCGACTACGGGGTAGCGCCCGCCAGGCCGGGCCACATGGCGCGCCAGGAACTGTGCTCGGGCATCACATACACGATGCCGCGGCCACGCCCGAGAATGGGGCCGACCACCCGATCGTAGAACGCCTCGGGCACCACGACGCAGCCAGCCGACGCGCGCTTGTCGCCACCACGCACCGAGGCCAGCCGCAGTGCGCGTTGTGTCCTGCTTGCCCCATGGCGCAGCCTGTGGATCGCGAGGGCACTGTCGTAGTCGATCCAGACGATCGGCTCACCACCCAGGTTGTGCCCCGGTTCGGATACGAACCGCCCCGCCGGAGTGGTGAGATCGGAGCGGCGCAAGGTTCCGTCACGGGTACGCTCGCCGACGCCCGCGTTCGCCTGATCGCCGACGGTCAGGCCCAGCAGCACACTGGAGGCGCCGGCCAGTCGCCCGTCCGCGTGGTACACCAGTGCCAGGCCCGCCCGCTTGTGGACGATCACAAACGGCAAACCTGCGTGATCGCCCGTGTCCACCACGCGCCGGCCCAATTCGTATGCCGCCTGCGGCGTCGCTTCCACATCTTGCTGGCCCATCGCGATGGGGGACGCATGGGTACAGGGCGGGGCCAGCAAAGCCGCTGCCAGGACCATTGGCGCAACAAGTCGAAAAGCCGGGTGCTGTTTGCCGCCTTGCAAAGTGAATCGATATCCGAGCGACGGCATCGCGTGTCCCTGTGTGACAAGGCAGCCACTGCTGCCTTGCTTTGGGACCATGCTACGAACTGCGTCGCCTGTTGATCGTCGAAAAAGACGGGCTGGCGGCGCTCAATTAGCGGCTTTTGCCCGCGCCCTTCGGACTTCGCTGTCGTCCGGTGGTGCGCTCCTCCTACCTGCGGCCGCGCCGCTGGCCGATGGGTTTTGCCCGCACGGCCCTTTACGCTACCTATTGACCGGTCGGACCGGCAACGGCGCCGCCAATTCGGCGGTGTCGCAACGGACTCTCAGGGAAAAATACCATGAAACTGACGAAATACCTCGTGTCTAGCGCTGCAGCAGTTGCGGTTGTCGCCACACTCTCTCTCGCTCACGCCCAAACTGCCACCCCGGTCGCTCCCAGCACCGGGAACGATGCCACTGCTGTCCAGCAGCAGCAGGGTGGAGCGATCATGCCCAACCGCAGCACGAACAGTACGACCCCGGGGATGATGAACAACGGGACGGCCACCTCCACGGATACGTACAACAGTGGAACTGCCGCCACCGGCACCATGAACGGCCAGCGCACGGCCAGGACCAATCGGCGCGCACCTGGCACGACCGGGACGGACATGAACTCGGATGGCACCATGTCCACCGAGCGCGTGGCACGGGCTGACCGCGGCTGAAAATCCGTACCGCCCGCGTGGTGATCGCGGGTGTCGCGGCCCTGGCAAGAGCCATTGCGCTGGATGTCCGTTCGGGGCCTCCCCCTGAGGCGGACATCAGGCCGGATGCTCCTTCAGGGTCGTGACAATCATCCGCTTCCAGCGTCGGCTGGAGCGTCGGTAGCCATTGCAGTTGCCGACATGGGATGTGGGTCAGACTGACCGTGATGCGGGTTTCGGCTTGGTCGGGCGCCGCGCGGCATCACAGCCCGGGACGTTCGGCTGTCCATGGGGTCTGTTCCCTGCCACGCCCGCAACTGCTTCGACGCTTTCGGTCATTGTGTGCGCTTGCGCACGGTGCATCAGCACGGCGGCAAGCGACGATGAACGCGGGGGCCACCAATGCGCCCTGCCTTTCGTCTGCCCGCCGAATGGTTGCAGCACTGTCCGGCCTTCATCGAGAGCACATGACCATGCATACCCTCTTGAGACTTCTCCTGTCACAGCCCCAATTGGTGGCGGACCATGCACAGGCTTATGCCGAGTTGATGGCTGCCGAATTCGGTGATGCATCGACCGAACTGACGCGCCGCATCATCGTGGGCGGGGCGGGTGTGTTGTGTCTGCTCGTGGCGGCTATCCTTGCGGGCATGGCGCTGCTCTTGTGCGCCGTGACCACTGCGGCACAGATTCAGGCCCCGTGGGCGTTGATCGTCGTGCCACTGGTGCCGTTGGGGCTGTCGACGGCCTGCCTGGTCTGGTTGCGCGCGCAACAGCCCTTGCGCCCCCTCGTAGAACTGCGAAGGCAGGCGCGGGCCGACATGGATATGTTGCGCGAAAGCAGTGCGTCATGACACGGGTGAGCGACGCCTGTGACCGCCTGGCAGATACGCGAAACCAGTTGCGCCTGGCCATTCGTGATGGACAGGGCTCGGCCAGGCCGATGGCTGGATCGCAGCCCACCGGATGGCTGGGCAAACTCTGGGGCCGATGGAAGTCCAGCCCAGGAGCTCGCCCTCTGGTACAGGGGGTAGATGCATGGGCTGCCCGCAGCCCCTTGCCTGCTGCGGCCCGGCTCGCCGCGGATGCACTCGACGCGACGCTGCGGCCACTGGCGCAGCGCCATCCGTGGCGGCTGGTCATGGGGGCGTTCGTACTGGGAGGCCTGTTTGCGTGGAGTCGCCCCTGGCGCCGCATCGTTTCGCCTGCACTTGTGGTGGCTGTGTTGCCACGACTGTTGGCCACCATGGTGGGCAGCGTGGCTCGCCCCACCTGGATCACACTTGCCACCGCGCTACTGAGCCGCAAGCGCGTTGCATAAGAGGTCTGAAACATCTGGTCGTTCGACAAACGGCGACGGTGCTGACAAGGGTGGGCAGTCGCTACCGAACACAAGGCCGCGCCATCCCGGACCGTGGCGGTTCCGACGACCTTGCCGGTGTGCGCCGTCGCACAGACCTGGCCGAGCGTCGGCGAAAAAATGGATGCTCAAGTCCTGCACATGTCGTACAGGGCACCAGGCAACCTTCAGGAGCATATTTCATGAACTTCATCATTTGGCTGATCGTCGGCGGTCTCATCGGTTGGCTCGCCAGCATCATGATGAAAACCAACGACCAGCAGGGCATGTTCCTCAACGTGATCGTCGGCATCGTCGGTGCGATGGTCGCAGGCTGGTTCATCTCGCCGCTGGTGGGTGTCGGCACGATCAACCAGAACAACTTCAGCCTGCCGGCACTGCTCGTCTCGTTCGTCGGGGCGGCGATTCTGCTGGCAGTGGTGAACCTGTTGCGTCGTGGCAGCTCGCGCTGATACCGCGCTGCAGGAGGGACCGCCTGCATGCCACATCCTGAAAACTTCCTTTTGTGCCGGCTCTGGCGAGCCGACCACGAAGGCGGGGTCGTGATATGCCGCTGAACCCGCAGACACGCCGTCCCGTCGGTCGGCAGACCGCCACCCCACCGCGCGGCGGCAGGGGATTGGCGCGGCCGGCCGATGGCGTCGCGTTGCCGCACGAACGCGATGAATCGACCCCTGCCGTTGCAGTGACTCCCGACCCCATGATGGTTCAGGCCAAAGCCGACATCGACGCTGGCATGGTCGATACCGATATGCGCGCCACGCCCGGGCTGGACGCCGAACTCCGCGCGCGGCTGGTTCCCGGTGCCGGCGGCAAACCGCCACCGTCCGCTCGCTGATCCTTGCGGCAGGGCCGGGTTCCTGCCACTTCCACACACCGAGGTCACCCATGAAGACCAGCAGCAAGGGCCACAAGCCCCACCACCCGGTACGCCCGGCCGACTCACAGGCAGAGCAGCTGGCAGCGGCACAGACGCTTGCGGCCGCGATGCCCTTCAACGCCGGCAAGGCGCAGGAGTTCGGCCGCCACAACGCGGTCGCGCCGCCGCGGGGCGCCAGTGCATCGAGCAACTCGCCGACGGCATTTGCCAGTACGCTGAGCGAACGCAATGCGTCGCCCAAGGCCGGCGCGCTTGACCGCACGCGTTCGGCCGCGTCGGGACAGGTGATGACCACGAACCAGGGCGTGGCGGTCGGCGACAACCAGAACTCGCTGAAGGCAGGGCTGCGCGGTCCGACGCTGCTCGAAGACTTCATCCTGCGCGAGAAGATCACCCACTTCGACCATGAACGCATCCCCGAGCGCATCGTGCATGCGCGCGGCTCGGCAGCGCACGGGTACTTCGAGGCCTACGAGCCGATGACTGCGTTCACGCGGGCGGCGCCGTTTCAGACGGCTGGCAAGGTAACGCCGGTATTCGTGCGCTTTTCGACTGTCGCCGGCGAACGCGGCTCGACGGACACGGCGCGCGACATCCGCGGCTTCGCCGTCAAGTTCTATACCGACGAGGGCAACTGGGACCTGGTGGGCAACAACATCCCGGTGTTCTTCATCCAGGATGCGATGAAGTTCCCCGATCTGGTGCATGCGGTGAAGCCCGAGCCGCACCATGGCATGCCGCAGGCGGCATCGGCCCACGACACCTTCTGGGACTTCGCCTCGCTGATGCCAGAGACCACCCATACGCTGATGTGGGTGATGTCGGATCGCGGCATCCCGCGCAGCCTGCGCATGATGCAGGGCTTCGGCGTACACACGTATCGGCTGGTCAACGCACAGGGCGAGTCGCACTTCGTCAAGTTCCACTGGAAGCCGCGGCTCGGCACGCATTCGCTCGTCTGGGACGAGGCGGTGAAGATCTCGGGTGCCGACTCTGATTTCCACCGCCGCGACCTGTGGGAAGCCATCGAATCGGGCGAGTACCCCGAGTGGGAACTCGGTCTGCAGATCTTCACCGAGGCGCAGGCCGAGGGCTTCAGCTTCGATGTGCTCGACGCCACCAAGCTGATTCCCGAAGAGCTGGTGCCGGTGACGCCGGTGGGTCGCATGGTGCTGAACCGCAACCCGGACAATTTCTTCGCCGAAACCGAACAGGTGGCGTTTTGCACTGCGCACGTCGTGCCGGGCATCGATTTCAGCAATGACCCGCTGCTCGCTGGTCGCATCCACTCCTACTTGGACACGCAGATCACGCGGCTCGGCGGCACCAATTTCCACGAGATTCCAATCAATGCGTCACTGGCACCGGTGCACAACAACCAGCGCGACGGCCTGCACCGCCAGGCCATCCCGCGCGGCCGTGTCGCGTACGAGCCCAACTCGCTCGGCGGCGGATGCCCGTTCCAGGCTGGCGCCGCAGGCTTCGTCTCCTTCCCGCAGCCGGTGGACGGCGACACGTTGCGGGGCAAGCCCGAAAAGTTTGCCGACCACTACACCCAGGCCACCCTGTTCTACGAAAGCCAGACCGCGGTCGAGAAGGCGCACGTCGCAGGCGCCTTCCGGTTCGAGCTGAGCAAGCTCACGGTGCCGGCGCTGCGCGAGCGCATGGTGTCGTCGCTGGTCAATGTGTCTGCGGAACTCGCTGCGACTGTTGCCGCGGGGCTGGGCATCGCAGTTCCTCCAGCGATGCCGAAGGCGCTGGCACAGGTCGCACCGCCGGAGGTCACGACCTCGGCAGCGCTGTCGTTGACGGCCCTGCCGGGCCATGGCGGCATCCGCTCACGCAGCGTCGCCATCCTGGTGGCCGACGGCGTGGAGGGAAAGTCGATCGCAACCGTGCAGGCGGCGCTGCAGGCGGCAGGCGCCACGGTGCATCTGGTTGCACCGCGGCTGGGGCTGGTAAAGACCACCGGCCGCGAGCCGTTCGCTGCCACCGGAACGTTGGAGAACTCGCCGCCGGTGCTGTTCGACGGGCTGGTCTTGCCCGACGGCGCCGCCGGCTTGAAGGCCCTTGGCGCCCGGATCGAGGTGATGGACTTCATATCGAACCAGTACCGCCATGGCAAGACCATCCTGGCGATAGGCGCTTCGAAAGCGCTGATGGAGCGTGCCGGCGCCACGGTGACGCTGTCCAGCGGTGGCGCCGATCCTGGCATCGTCATGGGGGCGAGTGCCAAGGCGGATGACGCGGTGGCGGAATTCATCACTGCATTGGGCAAACACCGTCATCCCGAGCGGGAGGCCGGCGCGCTGGCGCGTTGAGCCATCGCCTGATGGTCCAGCCGAGGCATGCCGGGGCTGCCGGACGGCTGGTGTCGTCGCGCCCGGACGACAGCTGCGCGGGGCTGTCAGCGCAACGGTTTGGAAGGCGACGCGTGCTGGCTCAGCCCTGCGCGACGGGCCGCGCGGGGTTGCTGCACCACTCGCTCCAGCTGCCCGCGTACAGGGCCTGGCGGCCCAGCCCGGCCACTTCCATCGCGATGATGTTGGGCACTGCGCTCACGCCGCTGCCGCAGTGGTGCACCACGGTCGCTGGATCGCGCCCGGCCAGCAGTTCGAGGAATTCCGCCTTCAGCGTGGCCGCGGACTTGAAGCGGCCGTTGGGCCCGATGTTGCTGCCGAACGGTCGGTTCAGCGCGCCGGGGATGTGACCGGCGACCGGGTCGAGTGGTTCTACCTCGCCGCGAAAGCGCGCCGGCGCACGTGCATCGATGATGTTCTGCCCGGGGCGCCCCAGCCGCTCGGCGACCTCGGCGGTCACCCGCAGTTCAGCACGCGGGGCGCCGGGTTGGAACACGTGCGGCGCATGGCGGGTCCCGGCGCCAGTGGTGACCACGCCACCCGCGCCATACCAGGCTTCCAGGCCGCCGTCGAGCACGGCGGCATTTTCGTGGCCGACCCACTTGAGCATCCACCACAGGCGCCCGCAGTAGTTGGCGCCCTGGCGGTCGTACACCACGGCCTGCATCCGATGGGACAGCCCGACGCTGCCCAGCCACAGCGCGAAGTTCTCCCGGCTCGGCAGTGGATGGCGCCCGCCGCTGGCTGCCGGCGCTCCTGGCAGGGCGCTCAGGTGGCGGTCCAGGTTGGCGCGGACCGCGCCCGGGATATGGGCTTCGGCGAACTGCTGGTCACCGGCTTCAGGTTTCATCAGCTCGAAACTGCAGTCGAACACCAGCAGCGGCGCACCGGAGCCCATCAGGGCTTGCAGCTGCTCGGCGGAGACAAGGGTGGTGTGGGTCATGCGGGAATCTCCAGGGA
>JANMZX010000664.1:0-3326 GCA_031383745.1 Rhodoferax sp.
GCTGGCTTCAGAACTCAAACCGCGCTGCCACGGAAAAAATCGCCCGGTTGTAGTCATTGATCACGATGGACGACTGGTTGTGCACGTAACTGATCTGCGGCGTGACCCGCCAGGACTTCGCGGGCACCCAGTTGATGCCCACCCCCAGTGTTGTTTGCCGGTCTTCACGCTGGACGCGGAAGAAAGGGTCCTGCCCGCCGTAGTTGCGGCTTTCGTAATTCAGCGATGCAAATGCGGCCAGTGACGGTCCAAGCGCCCTCTGTGCCCCGGCACGCAGGCCGAACAGCGTGTGGCCGAGATGGGGCATGGCGGCAGCGTCCTCGTTTTCACTTCCGACATAGGCGCCGCCCCAAGCCAGCCAGTCCTCGCTGAGTTGTTGCGCGTAGGAGGCGCCGCCGACAATGCGCGACGCGTTGCGCACCGGTTGCGCCGGATAACGCAGCTTCGAATACTGCAGGTAGGCACCCATTTCGCGCAGGTTGTCCAGGCGGTACAGCCATTCGCCGACCAGGCCGTTCTGGGTGCGGTTCAAGGAACCGTCGACGCGGTAGTCCTCGTGCACCGCGACCACGCTGAACTCCTGCCGGTCCACGCGGTACGCAGCACCGGCACCGACATTGAACTGGCTGTTGTCGAACGGCGACTGGTTGAAGTCGGTGCGTTGGCTGAAACTCGCATTGCCGATGGCCGACCAGCGCGAATCGATGACATAGCGCCCCGACACGCCGCCCGCGAGGTTGCCGAAACCGGCGCCGAGCTTGACCGCATTGGCCGCCAGCGTGACCGGCCCACCCAGCGCAGGCACAGCCACATTGGCGTTGGGCGGTCCGCTGGAGATATTGCTGTCGTGGCCGAGGCTGGCTTCCACGTAGCCTCGCCAGGTCGACCTGACCAGCGCCTCGGCCACATCGATGGCGCGCAGGAACTGGTCGATGGTCAGCGCTGCTTCGGCCGGCGCGCCTTGCGATTTGGCCTGCTCCAGCAAGGTCCGTGCAGAAATGCTGTCACCGACCGCGAACATGGCCCGGCCCAGTTCGGCGCGCGCCCGCGCGTTGCCGGGCTGCACCACGGTGGCCCGCTCCAGTGCCATGATCGCGCGCGCATGCTCGCCGCTCTGGTTGGCTGCGATGCCGAACACGGTATCGAAATCCGGATCCCCGGCACGCTGGACTTCGAGTGGTTCCAGCATGTCGTAGGCCCGGCGGGCTTGCCCGGACTCAGTAAGCGCCAAGGCGTCCCGCACTACGGAGTCCATCTCGGCGTGGGCGGCGTTCTGCCCCAGGCAAAGTGCAAGCAGGAGGGCGCACAGGGGTGCGTGGGGCAGTCTGGTGGTCATGTGGCAGCGTCTCAAAACAGTCCTCCTCTGCTTATACCATCGCCCCCCCCGCAGGGGCAATGGTTTTAGTCGGGTTTGTGACTTTTGCGCCGCAGGCAGACACCACCGGCGGCGTGTGTGGTTGCCAGATGTAATTCACCAGCAAGGCTGAGCCTCCATCATTGCAGCGTCGCACAGCGGTTCGTGGCTGCGGAACATCGGTGGCACAATCGCCGGGTTCCTCGGCCCTTCCCATGCCACAGTCGCATCCGCCAACCGGTCCAGCCGTGCCGCGGAAGGTTAATCAACCAGCTTTGACCAGCCAAAGTTTCCTCCAGGGAAACGGAGATCAGCGAACATGAGCCAGTCCATCCCCCCAGCGGGCACCCCTGCGTCGGTCTACCACGCGTACCAATCCAACACCTACCTGTTCGGTGGCAATGCGCCGTATGTGGAGGAGATGTACGAGAACTACCTCGCCAATCCGGGCAGCGTGCCGGATTCCTGGCGCGATTATTTCGACGCCCTGCAGCATGTACCGGCAGGTGACGGCACCGACGCCAAGGACGTGCCCCACCAGCCGGTGGTCAATGCGTTCGCCGAGCGGGCCAAGATGGGCGGCACCAAGGTGGTGGTGGCCAGCGCCGACGCCGAGATGGGGCGCAAACGCACGGCGGTCCAGCAGTTGATCGCCGCGTACCGCAACGTCGGCGCCCGCTGGGCCGATCTCGACCCGCTCAAACGCACCGAACGCGACAAGATCCCGGAGCTGGAGAGTTCCTTCTACGGCTTCAGCGACGCCGACCAGGAGGCGGTGTTCGACACCAGCAACACCTTCTTCGGCAAGGATCGGATGAGCCTGCGCGACTTGCTCAATGCGTTGCGCGAGACCTACTGCGGAACGATCGGCGCCGAATACATGTACATGACCGACCAGACGCGCAAGCGCTGGTGGCAGCAGAAGCTCGAGGCGATCCGCAGCAAGCCGAGTTTTGACAGCGAAAAGAAGCGCCACATCCTGGACCGCCTGACCGCGGCCGAAGGCCTGGAGCGGTTCCTGCATACCAAGTTTGTCGGGCAAAAACGTTTTTCGCTCGAAGGCGGTGAGAGCTTCATTGCCTCCATGGACGAATTGATCCAGCGTGGCGGCACGCTGGGCCTGCAGGAAATCGTGATCGGCATGGCCCATCGGGGCCGCCTCAACGTGCTGGTCAATTCGCTGGGCAAGTTGCCAGCCGACCTGTTCGCCGAGTTCGACCACACGGCGCCAGAAGACCTGCCCAGCGGTGACGTGAAGTACCACCAGGGTTTCAGTTCCGACGTGTCGACAGCCGGTGGCCCGGTGCACCTCACACTGGCATTCAACCCTTCGCATCTGGAGATCGTGAACCCGGTGGTCGAGGGTTCGGTGCGCGCCCGCATGGACCGCCGCTCCGACCCCAAGGGCAAGCAGGTGCTTCCGGTGCTGGTGCACGGCGACGCCGCGTTCGCCGGGCAGGGCGTGGTCATGGAGACGCTGGCGCTCGCGGAGACACGTGGGTACACCACCGGCGGCACGGTGCATATCGTGATCAACAACCAAATCGGCTTCACCACCAGCGACCCGCGCGACAGCCGCTCGACGCTGTACTGCTCCGATGTGGTCAAGATGATCGAGGCGCCGGTGCTGCACGTCAACGGAGACGATCCCGAGGCGGTGGTGCTGGCGACGCAGATGGCGCTGGACTACCGCATGGAGTTCCAGAAGGATGTGGTGGTCGACATCATCTGTTTCCGCAAGCTCGGGCACAACGAGCAGGACACTCCCGCGCTCACCCAGCCCTTGATGTACAAGAAAATCGCCCAGCATCCAGGCACGCGCAAGCTGTATGCCGACAAGCTGGCGGCACAGGGGTTCGGCGCCGATCTCGGCGACGAAATGGTCAAGGCGACCCGCGCCGCACTGGACGCTGGCCGCAACACCTTCGACCCGGTGCTGACCAACTTCAAGAGCAAGTACGCGGTGGACTGG
>JANMZX010000666.1:0-2111 GCA_031383745.1 Rhodoferax sp.
TTCGTTGTTCCGGGCTCCAGCAGCCCAACCAAGTCGCAGGATCAGGTCGGCGGTGCGTTCGGCGCAGCGGCATAAAGGAGGAGCCCGCAGGGCGGGGGACAGCCGCGGAGCCGAATGCGCCGTCGGCCTGGTCCCACACCACGTTACCGGTATCCTGGCTGTCACGAGTTCGCGCAAGTCCAACAACGTCCGCATTGGGCCGAAAGCAGTCAGCGGGCATGCCCCACGGAATGGTTGTGATGGGGACTTGGCAAGCACCGACGGAGCAAACCGCATGACCAACAGCGCCCTGATCATCGCCGTCGCCGTTCTGGCGCTGTACAGCATGTTCCTGCTCTGGTACGGCGGACGGGGCCGGCCGCTGGACGCTGACGAGACCGCGCGTTACGTCGGCGAGCTCGCGGCATGTTGCCGCACCGATCAGGACCGCGAGGTACTGGAGCAGGTCCGGGAACTGGTCGCCAATGACGACGGGCGCGAATTCGTGATGCAGAACCTGGTGCGTTACCGGGCACGTGCAGCCTATCCACCAGGCTACGACTTCGACAGTGACCCGCGCAAGGCAGACCAGCGTTACGGACGCGCCATCGTCTGGCCGCTGCTGAGGTATGGCAACCATCCTGTCTTCATTGCCCGGCGCACCGGGCGCTTCATCGACCCCGAGGGCGCGGACCAGTGGCACTACGTGGCCATGGTGCGTTACCGCAGCAAACGCGATTTCCTGCGTTTCGCGCTGAAGATCGAACATGCCGACATCGCAGTCCACAAATGGGCGGCGATCGAGAAGACCCACGTCTTCCCGGTGCAGCCGCTGGTGAGCCTGATCCTGGTGCGTGCGGCGGTTGGCGCGGTGCTCGCGGTTCTTGGCGCTGCGCTGTGGGTAACGGTTCGCTGAGTCCGACGGGCCGACTCCACCTGCGCCATGCGTTGAACCAACAGGGACGGATACCATCAACCGGCACCCACCCATGGCCGGAATGCGGGCTCCATGGAACATCGACAGGAGACAGACACATATGAAACTGCGCAAGACGCTTCTGACATCTGCCGTGGTGCTGGCCGCCGTGCTGGCCACGGCCTACCTGAACCGCCTGCACATCCTCAAGTACTCGCTGGGCTGGTACACCGACATCCGGCATCCGCGCGGCGACTACCAACCCGCGCCGTGGATGCCCGGCCCGGCGAGCGCCGACAAACCGGTGGCACAACGACCGCCCAACATCATCGTGATCATGGCCGACGACATGGGCTTCAACGATGTCACCATGAACGGCGGCGGCTACGGGGCGCAGGGCGCCCCCACCCCCGCCATCGACTCGATCGCCCGCGACGGCGTGCGTTTCGACAACGGCTACGCGGGTGCGGCCGTCTGCACCGTGTCGCGCGCAGCGCTCATGACCGGGCGCTATCCGTGGCGCTTCGGTGTCGAGTTCACGCCCACGCCGGGGGCCATGGGCCGCGTGGCAGGATCGCTGTATGCCGACCCGGACCGCCTCCACCCGGTGATCGTCGACCAGCACAAGGCCGGCCAGGCCAAGGACTTCAACGACCTGGGCATGCCGCCCTCCGAGCAGACCGTGGCCGAGCTGCTCAAGGCTCGGGGCTACCACAACATCCACATCGGCAAGTGGCACCTCGGCAGCACGCCGGAGATGCGGCCCAACAACCAGGGCTTTGACGAGAGCGTCTTCATGGAGAGCGGCCTGTACCTGCCGCAGAACGACCCGCGGGTGGTCAACTCCAAGCAGGATTTCGACCCGATCGACAAGTTCCTGTGGCCCAACATGCGTTTTGGCGTCAGCTACAACGGTGGCAAGTGGTTCGAGCCCAACAAGTACCTGACCGACTATTTCACCGACGAGGCGGTGGCGGCCATCCGGCAGAACCGCAACCGGCCGTTCTTCCTGTTCCTGGCGCACTGGGGCGTGCACACGCCGCTGCAGGCCAGCAAGGAGGACTATGACGCACTGCCGAACATCCCGGACCACCGCCGGCGCGTGTATGCAGCCATGGTGCGTTCGGTCGATCGCAGTGTGGCGCGCGTCCTGAAGACGCTGCGCGACGAGGGCCTGGACGAAAACACCATCGTGGTCTTCACCAGCGACAACGGG
>JANMZX010000692.1:0-1890 GCA_031383745.1 Rhodoferax sp.
AAGGAGGCCACAGACCTGACCCGCGGCGCCACGATGGTCAGCAGCACCGACGCGTCCAAGGCCCTGGCCAGCCGGCGCGGCCCGATGGTGATCCTGTCCGCCAGCGGCATGGCCACCGGCGGGCGTGTGCTGCACCACCTGGCGCACCACGCGGGCAACCACCGCAACATGGTCATCCTGACGGGTTACCAGGCGCCCGGCACGCGTGGTGCGGCCTTCGCCAGCGGCGCACGCACGATCCGCATCCACGGCCGCGATGTGGCCGTCCATGCCGAAGTCGCGCAGCTCCAGTCCGCCTCGGCCCATGCCGACGCCGACCAGTTGCTGGCGTGGCTGCGCGCCATGCCCGCGCCGCCCGGCCAGGTGTATGTGGTGCATGGCGAACGCGGCGCCTCGGACGCGCTGCGCATGCGCATCAACCACGACCTGGGCTGGCGCGCGCTGGTTCCTGAACACGGGTCGACCTGGCCGGCCTGAGCCCGCGCCCGTGCGCAGGCCGCGCGCCAGCGCCGGCGGGCGGCCGTCGCCTGGCCGTACCGGCCTCTAAGTAACCGCACGTAGCCACGCCCCGCGAACGTACGGGCGCATCCCCCTTGCCCCGCGCTGACACTGCAGTCAGACCGACAGCGCCACAAGGAGGACACCATGCAGACCCACCCCACCTCGACACGCCTGAATGCTCAGCAGCAGGTCTGGGTCCTGCGTGGACTCGCCGTGGCGGCGGTCGTGGCCCTGCTGGCGATATCGGCCCCGTTCGTCTGGGCAGCCGCATCGGCCGGGGCCGGCATGGGCGTATTGGCCACCATGGCGGCGATCGGTGTGGCGACCCTGCAGGCGGTTCCCCTGGCGATGCAGAAACTCGAGAACCGGCTGCTCGCAGCACGCAAGGCCGAAGCACGGCGCAATCCAATCGAGCAACTGCAAAACGAGGTGCTGCGCAGGGCGCAGCGGCTGGCATCCTTTCGCAGGGCGCTGGTCCTGGTGGGCGGCCAGATCGAGTCGATCGGCCAGATGGTGGCACAGCGCCGCCATCGCGACCCGGAACATGAACTGCATCGGCAGGAGCGCGCGCTGCAGCGCCTGCAGCAGTTCCAGACGGTGAACCTGCAGCGCCTGGGGCAGGCCCAGGCGGCACTGGAGGAATTCCGCTTCACGGTCGAGCGCAAGGAAAGCGAATGGCGCATCGCGATCGCGATCGGCGAGGCCAACGACCTGGTGGACCCGCAGGCCACCGACAACCTGCTGCAGGACCTGTTGTCCGATACGGCGCTGCGCGCCGTCCAGGACCGCTTCAACAGCGTGTTCGCCGAACTCGACGTGCAGATGAGTAGCCTCGACGGGCCGACGCGGCCCTTGCTCGAACCGCACAGCCTGGACCACATGGATGCGCTGAACCTGCCTGCGTCGACCGGCGCAGGGAGACGTCCATGAAATTCTGGACCACCCTGCGCTGGGTCGGCGTCGTGCTGTTCGCGCTGCTGCTGCTGGCCGGATGGCTCGGGCCGCAACGCAACGCCGCCGACGCCCCGGATCCACAGACCCGCCCTGCCCCGCACATCATCCACCCACCACCCTGAGGAAACCACCATGAAAAAATCCAAGACTCGCCTGCCCCGTCCGTCCCTGCTCGCGCAAGTGCTCGTCGCCGCACTGGCATGGCCGGCGCTCGCACAGGACACCCAGCCCAGCACCGCGCTGCGCATCGGCAGCGGCCCCGCCGGCAAGGTGTACGAGTTGATCGTCAGGGACATCCAGGCGGTCTGCGGCGCCGAGGTCCCGGTCCAGTCGACGCCGAGCATCGGCGGCATTCCCAACCTGCTGATGCTGTCGGCCAGCCAGGTGGAGCTGGGCATCGTGCAACTCGACACACTGCGCGTGATGGCCAACGGC
>JANMZX010000710.1:0-5910 GCA_031383745.1 Rhodoferax sp.
GGCGCAAGCGGCTTTTCCAACGCAGGGAACGTCCGCAATGGGCCGAAACCAGTCTCTCACCGAACGCGCGAATCGTTCCAGTTGCCAATCTGACCAGGGTCCCACTTGACCGGTTATTACGCCTCCATCCTCTATGGCGCCCTGCTCACGATCGGGGTGTCGCTGGCGGCGCTGGCGGTGTCGGTGCTGCTGGGATTGCTGGGCGCGGGGGCCAAGCTGTCGGGCAGGAGCCTGCTGGTCGCTCTGGCCACGCTGTACACCACCATCATCCGCGGCATACCCGAGCTGGTCCTCATGCTGCTGGTGTTCTACGGCGGCAGCATCGGCATCAATGCCCTGCTGGAACTGTCGGGCACCGGTGCCACGCTCGAGATCAACCCTTTCACCGCCGGCGTGCTCACGCTGGGTTTCATCTACGGCGCCTACATGACAGAGACCTTCCGCGGCGCGATCCTGTCGATCCCGCGCGGGCAGTTCGAGGCAGCAGCCGCCTTCGGCATGGGGCCGGTGCAGATCTTCCTGCGCATCACCGCACCGCAGATGGTGCGGTACGCGCTGCCCGGCTTCACCAACAACTGGCTGGTGCTGATCAAGGCCACCGCGCTGGTGAGCCTGATCGGGCTGCAGGAGATGACCTACCTGGCCAAGCAGGCCAGCGCTGCGACGCGCTCGCCTTTCGCGTTCTTCCTGTTCACCGCGGCGCTGTTCCTGCTGTACACCTGGGCCTCGCTGATCCTGCTGCGCAAGCTGCATGCGCGCTACAGCCTGGGAACGAAACGGGGCGAGCTGTGAACTGGGAGGTCATCTTCCGCGAGGAAAGCCTGGCCATGTACGGCGAGGGCATCGTCACCACCCTGTGGCTGCTGCTGTCGTCGCTGGCGGTGGGTGGCGTCATGGCGCTGCTGTTCGCGCTGGCCCTCACCGGGCCCTGGCGCTGGCTGCAGCGCATCGTGGGGGCCTACACCTTCGTCATCCGGGGCACACCGCTGCTGATACAGGTCTACATGATCTATTACGGCCTGGGTCAGCTGGAATGGATACAGGCGCGCTGGGACACCACCTGGCCGTGGACGCAATTCAAGGAGCCGTTCTTCTGCGCCCTGCTGGCGTTCAGCCTGAACACCGCCGGCTACACCGCCGAGATGCTGGCCGGTGCCATCCGGGAAACCGCCGCCGGCGAGATCGAGTCGGCACAGGCGTTCGGCATGAGCCGCTTCCAGGTGATGCTGCGCATCGTGCTGCCCAGCGCCATGCGGCGCACATTGCCGGCCTACAGCAACGAGGTGGTGATGATGCTGCACAGCACCAGCCTGGCCAGTGCAGTGCCAGCCATGCTCGACATCACGGCCGCGGCCAGCCGCATCTATTCGGACTTCTACCTGCCGTTCGAGGCCTACCTGTTCGCTGCGGCGATCTACCTGAGTTGCACCTTCTGCCTGATCGGCATCTTCAAGCTGGCCGAGCGGCATTTCCTGGCGCATCTGGCGCCACGCAAACACTGAGCCCGCCATCGCCATGCGACGCATCGACCACCCTCTTCCAGGCCAGAGCCTGGGTCGCCAGACCACGGTGAGCAGTCTCCACTTTGGCGTCGCCGGCGCCCGGCCCAAGGCCTACGTGCAGGCCAGTCTGCATGCCGAGGAATTGCCGGGTATGCTGGTGGCCCACCACCTGCGCACGCTGCTGGAGCACGCCGAGCAGCACGGCCGCCTGGTCGGCGAGGTGGTGCTGGTTCCGGTGGCCAATCCCATCGGGCTGGCCCAGCGGGTGGACCACAAGGCGATGGGCCGGTTCGAACTCGACAGCTCCGAGAACTTCAACCGCCACTATCCCAACCTCGCCGATGCCGTGTTCGACGCCGTGCGCGGGATACTGGGGCCGGACGGAGCGGCCAATGTCGCCCTGGTGCGGTCGGCCGTGCAGGTACATGTGCTGGCCATGCAGCCCGCCACGGCCCTGCAGGGGCTGCGCCGGACCCTCCTCGGCCTGGCCTGCGACGCCGACCTGGTGCTCGACCTGCATTGCGACTGCGAGGCGGTCATGCATATCTACAGCGAGGACGCCTGCTGGCCGCAGATCGAACCACTGGCGCGGCTGCTGCAGGTGCGGGCTGCCCTGCTGGCGTCGAATTCCGGCGCGTCGTCGTTCGACGAATGCCTGTCCGGCCTGTGGTGGCAACTGGCGCGCAAGCTGGCGGTGGCGGCGGGTCCGGATGCTGCCAGTCCGCCGATCCCGCAGGCTTGCGCCAGCGCGACGATCGAACTGCGCGGAGAAGCCGAGGTGAGCCACACCTTGGCTGCGCTCGACGCTGCGGCGATATGCGGCTTTCTGCAGCACGCCGGTGTGCTCGCGGGCGGGCCGACGGCGCTGCCGCCGCCAGCGTGTGCGGCAACGCCGCTGGCCGGGTCGCAAACCGTCAAGGCCCCCGCCGCCGGCATCGTGGTGTTCCGCTCGGACGTGGGTGCCGTGCTGGCGGTGGGCGACCCGGTGGCGGAGCTGGTCGACCCGATTGGCGGCAGCATCACCACGGTACGCGCCGAAGTAGCCGGTGTCATGTACGCGCGCACCGACGACCGCTACGCCCTGCCCGGCGACGACCTGGCCAATATCGCCGGCAGCGTCCCGTTCCGCAGCGGCAACCTGCTCGGGGCCTGACACGGCATCCCCAATCACCTTGCATCACAACGCCATGACCGACCACCCGCTCAAACTGCAGGCCCTGGACATCCACAAACGATTCGGCGACAACGAAGTGCTCAAGGGCGTGTCGCTGGAGGCCCGCGCGGGCGACGTGATCAGCATCATCGGCAGCTCCGGGTCGGGCAAGAGCACGTTTTTGCGCTGCATCAACCTGCTGGAGAAACCCAACCAGGGCCGCATCATCGTGGCCGGCGAGGAACTGCGGCTGGTGCCGGGCAAGAACGGTGAACTGGTCGCCGCGGAGGCAGCGCAACTGCAGCGCCTGCGCACGCGGCTGGCCATGGTGTTCCAGCACTTCAACCTCTGGGCGCACCTGACCGTGCTGCAGAACATCATCGAGGCGCCGGTGCACGTGATGAAGGTGCCGCGCGAAGAGGCCATCGCGCGGGCCCGCAAGTACCTGGCGCTGGTGGACCTGGCCAACATGGAGGACCGCTACCCGGCGCACATGAGCGGCGGCCAGCAGCAGCGCGTGGCGATCGCCCGCTCGCTGGCCATGGAGCCCGAGGTGATGCTGTTCGACGAACCGACCAGCGCGCTCGACCCGGAACTGGTGTCCGAGGTGCTCAAGGTCATGCGCACGCTGGCCCGCGAAGGCCGCACCATGGTGGTGGTCACGCACGAGATGGGTTTCGCGCGCGAGGTCGCCAACCACCTGATCTTCCTGCACAAGGGGCAGATCGAGGAACAGGGCGTACCGGCCGAGGTGCTGGCACGGCCAAAAAGCGAACGGCTGGGGCAGTTCCTGTCGGGCAGCCTCAAGTAGCGCGCCGCCTGGAAGCGGGGCAGCCAGTTGGAGCCAACAGTGCCGCTCGCATCCACCGGAATGCTGGACGCGCTCGGCCGTTGGGGTTTCGTCGTATGGCTCAGGGTCAACCCGTATGCCTACCCCGCGCTCGAGATCGTGCACCTGCTGGGCATCGCGCTGGTGTTCGGAACCCTGTGGGTGGTGGACCTCGCGATCTTCGGCAAGCTGCGGTTTGTCGACACGAATCGGCTGGCCCGCCATGTGCTGCCGTGGACACTGGCCGGTTTTCTGCTGGCCGCGGCCAGCGGCCTGACGATGTTCCTGGCTGCCGTGGGGGATTTGATCGCCAACCCGGCCTTCGTGCTCAAGATGGGATTATTGTGTGTCGCCGGTACCAATGCCGCGGTGTTGCATGCGCGCGGACCGATCGACTGCGGCAGCCTCGCAACCCGCTGGCAGGCAGGGTTGTCGATCCTGCTCTGGACGTCCGTGATCGCCTGCGGCCGCTGGATCGGCTACCTGTGATGCCGGCCGTCGACCATGAACCTGAAGGGAAACACCATGCACCGTAGACACCTTGTCCTGGGCGCTGGCGCTGTCTGCGCCACCCTCGCCAGCCAGCGCAGCCTGGCCCACCATGGCTGGTCCAGCTTCGATGAATCCAGGCCGTTGTATCTCGCGGGTCGCGTGAAGGCCGTCAAATGGCAGAACCCGCACGCGGAGATCGTGATCACGGTCGCCGCCAACGGCGTGCTCCCGGTCGACCTGGCCAACCGCCCGGTACCGGCACAGACCAGTTCGGTCGACGGCGCGAAGGTGCTGGCGGCGGCCCGCCTGCCGCGCAAGGCGGGAGACTGGACGATCGAGCTCTCGCCCATGACCCGCATCAATTCCTGGAAGGTGCCTGAACCCAAGGTGGGTGACACCGCGGCGGCCGTGGCCTACGGCTTCAAGGACGAGAAGGACGCGTTTGCCAGGGTGGAGTACCTGATCATCGGTGGGCAGTTGTACGGCCTGCGCTCCAACCCGGCCTGAGCATGGCCCTGCATTCCTGGCTGTTGTACCTGGTGGCGGCGTTCGGCCTGTCGCTCACGCCGGGGCCCAACAGCCTGCTGGTGCTGATGCATGGCGCCTTGCATGGCCACCGCAGGACGCTGTTCACGGTGGCTGGCGGGGCGGTTGGCTTCGTCGTTCTGATCGCCTTGTCGATGCTGGGCATCGGCGCCCTGCTCAAGGCGTCGGTGCACGCCTTGCTTGCGCTCAAGCTGCTGGGCGGGGCGTATCTGGTCTGGCTCGGCATCCAGCTGTGGCGCGCACCGGCGATCCACCTGCGGCCCGAGGCAGCCGGGAGAACCCGCGCCCGCGGCACCGACATGTTCCGCCAGGGCCTGTTGACTGCGGTGTCGAATCCCAAGGCGCTGCTGTTCTACGGCGCCTTTCTGCCCCAGTTCATCGACCCGGCCCGGGACCTGCTGACGCAGTTCATCGTGATGGCCACCGTGTTCGTGGTGGTCGAAATCGTCGTCGAATACCTGCTGGCCCTGCTGGCGCACCGCATCCGGCCGTGGCTGGAGCGCACCGGCAGGAACTTCAACCGTGTCTGCGGCGGGCTGTTCGCGGCCATGGGCGTGGCGCTACCGATGACGCATTGAAACTGCCATCCGCAGTCGACAGCGTGGTTTCCGCTGGACCGGCGTCTGGAGGTTTGTATTCAAGCGCCGGACAACCAGAAGCCGACGGTTGCCGCATGCCGGCACCTCAACCTACCGGCCCTGCGCCGGCGTCCTGGCATCGGGCCTTCGCCTGGTCGATCAGCGCCAGCGCAGGCCCGGGCGCATCACCATGGCTGATCAGCGACAGGCACACCATGGCCAGGAACAGCGTGGCCTTGTCCTGCCCCACCGCCGACAGCGCGTGGCACAAGGCGGTGTAGGTGCGGTCCAGATCCTGGTCGTTCATGCGATCACCCCCGAGTTGTCGAATGCACGCACGACGGGTGCGATGTCCGTGCCGCGCCAGCGCCCCATGATGTAGCCGTCCGGCCGAACCAGCACCAGTGCCCCGGCCGCGGCCGCGGCCGGCCCGACGCCATAACGCTGCCAGGCCTGCGGCGCAGCGGCCGATGGCGGCAGCAGCAGCGGTTCGACCCCACGCGCCTGCAGCGCCTGCCAACCCGCCGGGAGCTCGCGGGAAAACACCAGGCACACGAAACCGGCGCCGAAATGCCGGGTCAGGTGGCTGCCATCGGCCAGCAGGGCCTCCGGCGCCGGCGTCCCCGCACCGGCATCGTCGTGGCTCCAGGCGCCACCGGTCCCCGGCAGATTCAGCGGCGAATCCAGGTAACGGACCGGCGCCGACTGACGCGGGTTGAGCAACGGGCGCACCGTGGCGTCATCCACCGCCAGCCGCAGTGCCGCGTCGCGCATCAGCGCGAACGCAAAGTCCGGTGGCGCCATGAACTC
>JANMZX010000720.1:0-4314 GCA_031383745.1 Rhodoferax sp.
GGACATCCTGGACAAAGCCGGCTACAAGGTAGTGGGTGGCAAGTTGTCCTATCCGGCAGGAGTCAAGGAGACCTTGAAGGCGAACTGACAAGCCTCTGGGCCGCGCAGCTCGCACAGCCCACGAAGCGGTCCCGTCCACCATGCGCTTTCTAGTTGCACGGCTGGCCCACAGCGTGTTCGTGTTGTTGGCCGTCGTCACCCTGATGTTCCTGATGTTTCGGCTGATGCCGGGCGACCCCATGGCCGCCTACATCAGCGAGGCGCTGTCGGATGAGTCCCGACAGGCGATCCGGGCCCAGTTCGGGCTGGACCGACCCTTGTGGCAGCAGTACTTCATCTACCTTGGCAATATCTGCCGGGGCCAGTTGGGCATGTCCTTCTTTCTCAAGGAGCCGGTGTGGGACATTGTGATGGCGGCATTGCCGAACACCCTGGCACTGACTTTCAGCGGCTTGTTCCTCGCCTACCTGTTCGGTGTGGTCGCCGGTGCTTTCCTGGCCTGGCGGCGCGGCAGTCTGGTGGAGGGGATTGCGATCCCCATCGTGCTCGCAACGCGGGCGGCGCCCGAGTTTTGGGTCGGCATGATCCTGCTGTCCGTTTTCGCGTTTTCGCTGGGATGGTTTCCATCCGGGGGAGCGGCCAGCCCAGGGGCCATGTATGCCAGCGAATGGCAACGCATGCTGTCGCTCGATTTTCTGCTCCATCTGGTGCTTCCGGTGGTCACTTTGGCGCTGTACCTGCAGGGTTTGCCCCTGCTGCTCATGCGCTCGACCATGCTCGATGTCATGCACGAGGAGTACGTCACCATGGCCCGCATGAAGGGCCTGTCGACACAGCGCATCGTGTTGAACCACGCGGCCCGCAACGCGATGCTTCCGGTGGCGACGGCCTTTACGCTCAGCCTTGGCCAGTTGGTGGGTGGCAATGTGGTGATCGAGATGGTGTTCTCCTGGCCAGGCCTTGGGAGGATTCTGGTTCAGGCCGTGTCGGCCAGCGACTACCCGCTGGCGCAGGGCGCGTTTCTGCTGGTGGCATTTGCGCTGATCAGCATGAACTTTGTGGCCGACCTGTTTTATGCTGTTCTCGATCCCCGGGTTTCCAATGACCGCAAAACCTGACGAATCCACGCCTGCAGCGTCGCGCCTGCGGCGATTTGTCCTGCTCACCACCCGGGACCCTTTTGCCCTGGCCGGTGTCGCCATCTATCTGTTGTTCGCGTTGACCGCCATCTTCGCCAACCAGATTGCGACCCACGATCCGCTGGAGATACTGTTCCTGCCCGATGGCAAGGTGGCGGCCAACCGTTCGCCAGACGCCCTTTTCTGGCTGGGTACCACCAACCTGGGCCGTGATGTGTTTTCACAGCTTGTTTTCGGTGCGCGCAGCGCCCTGGTGGTCGGGCTCAGTGCGGCGGTCATGGTCGTGGTTGTGGGCACGCTGGTCGGGCTGTTTTCAGGCTATTTCGGTGGCTGGGTCGACGCCGTGTTGATGCGTCTGGGCGATGTGGCGCTGTCCATCCCGTTCCTGCCCTTCATCATCGTGCTGGCCGCCTTTCTCAAGCCGAACGTCTGGAACGTGGTGATTGGTGTGTCCGTGCTGCTGTGGCCCAACACCGGTCGCATCGTGCGCAGCCAGGTGCTGACGCTGCGGGAGCGCAGTTACGTGGAGGCGGCACAAGTCAGCGGCGCCAGCCATCTGCAGATCCTCTTCACCCATATTGCCCCCAACGTATTGCCGATCTCCTTCCTGTACGGATCGATCGTCATCGGCTGGGCCATCTTCACCGAGGCGAGCGTGAGTTTTCTGGGCTTCGGGCCATCCGACAGCGTGTCCTGGGGCTACATGCTGCAAGACGCCTTTGTGTCGCAGGCCCTGTCGCGTGGCGCGTATTACTGGTTCGTCCCTTCGGGGCTGTGCATCATGCTTGTGGTGACGGCGGGCTTCTTCATCAGCCGCGGTTATGAAGAGTTGCTGTTTCCGAAACTGCGGGATTGACCATGCGCGCAGTGCCGGGCCGCCCCAAACAAGCGCGCACCGCAGTGCGCAGCACGGAGGTCTCCTGATGAGTTTGCTGCAGGTCGAGAACCTGGATCTTGATTACCAGACCCGCCGCGGCGCGGTGCAGGCTTTGCAGGGCGTCGGTCTGCAGGTCGGCAAGGGCGAGGTGGTCGGCCTGGTGGGAGAGTCGGGTTGTGGCAAGACCAGCCTGGCGCGCGCCATCACCGGTGTGATTCCCCGCAACGCCAGGATCCGCAACGGCGCGATACGCTGGAAAGGCGAAGACCTGCTGGCTCTTTCCGCAGCCGAGCACCGCAAACACCGCTGGCGGGATTTCGCCTTCGTGCCGCAAAGCGCCATGAATGCGCTCAATCCGGTACACCGGGTGGGCGATCAGATTTCCGAGGTCCTGACCCAGCGCGGCGCCATGAACAAGTCCGCCGCGCGCGAACGGGTCGAAGCACTGTTCGACCAGGTCGGCATCGACCGCAAGCGCGTCGGTGACTATCCGCACCAGTTTTCAGGGGGTATGCGCCAGCGCATCTCGATCGCGATGGCGCTCGCCTTGCAGCCCGAACTGGTGATCGCCGACGAGCCGGTGACCGCCCTGGACGTGATCGTGCAGCGGCAGATCCTGGACCTGATCCACAGCCTGCGCAAATCCTTGCAGTTGTCGATGATCATGGTCACGCACGACGTCAGTGTGGTGGCCTATGTGTGTGATTCGGTGGTCGTGATGTACGCGGGGCAGGTGGTCGAGACCGGCCCCGTCGCCCTGGTGCTGGACCACCCGCTGCATCCCTATTCGATGGGGCTCACGCACGCCTTTCCCGACATCCACCAGCGCATAGACACCTTGCGTCCGATCGAGGGCAGCCCGCCCGACCTGCACACGCCGCCACAAGGTTGCCGGTTTGCCGAACGCTGCCCGTTCGCGCTGGAGGTGTGTCGGCGCGAGTCGCCCCCGCTGCTGGCCCATGGGCCAGGCGGTCGCAGCGTTGCCTGCTGGCGGGCGGACGAGGCCGGTGTGCTGCGCACGCAGTGGAATCCGGAGGCTGTCCAGTGAACGCATTGGTGCACGCCCAGGGACTGACCAAGAACTTCGCCGCGCCGCGGTCCCTGCGCGATCTGATGACGGGCCACCGTCCAGCGGTGTCGGCCGTGGCCGGCATCGACCTGCAAATCCGCCGCGGCGAGTCGGTCGGCCTGCTGGGTGAATCGGGTTGCGGCAAGACCACCATCGGGCGGATGCTGCTGGGCCTGATCCCACCCAGTGCAGGTATCCTGCGTTTCGGGGGCACCGATCTCGCCACGCTGGACGCGCCGCAGCGCCTGGAGTTCCGCCGCCGCGCGCAGTTCGTGTTCCAGAATCCTTTCGATGCACTGAACCCGCGCTTCAGCCTGCACCGCTCGCTGGTCGAGCCGCTGGTGAACTGCCGCATCCCCAAGGCGGAACACGCAGACCGCCTGGCACTGGCGCTGCAGCGCGCACAACTGGGTCGCCTGCAACACCTGACCCAGACCTATCCGCATGAATTGTCGGGCGGGCAGCTGCAACGTGTGGCCCTGGCACGGGCGCTGATCCTGCAGCCTGAGTTCATCGTGGCGGACGAACCGGTGTCGATGCTCGATGTGAGCGTGCGGGCGGGCATTCTCAACGTGCTGCGCCAGGTGCGCGAAGAGATGGGCCTGACGGCTCTGTACATCTCGCACGACCTGACCCTGGTGCGCTACCTGTGCTCGCGCACCATCGTGATGTACCTGGGTGTGATCGTCGAGGAAGCACCGACTGCGGATCTGGTCCGTGCGCCCTTGCATCCGTATACCCGGGCCCTGCTTCGCGCGGTTCCCAGTACGCGCGTGGACCAGCCGCATGACCCGATACCAATCCTGGGCGGTGTGCCTGATGCGCTGAAACCACCGTCGGGTTGCCGGTTCCGCGAGCGCTGCCCGCAGGCGATCGCACGCTGCGCCAGCGAGGTGCCACTGTTGCGCGACATGCAGCCAGGCCGTAGAGTCGCCTGTCACCTTGTCTGATTCCCATCACCATCAGGAGCACCATGCCTCAAGCCGATCTGCGCCGTTTCGTGGACGAGGTGACCCTGGAGGCCCCATGGGAACTGACCGAGTTGTTCGCGACTCTTCCACGCTGCCATCCGCAGGATGTGAATGCCTCCTGTGACGCCCTGGTCGAGCGACTGGCGCGCCATGGTGTGCCGGTCGAGGTGCTGATGGCTGACCTGTACCTGAGCATCCCCGGGGAGGCGCAGGTCCGCACGGCCACCGGCGCCTTGCGGGCCAAGCCGTCTGCCTTTT
>JANMZX010000023.1:0-4161 GCA_031383745.1 Rhodoferax sp.
CCCACCAGCGGCGACATCCGGTTTGCGGACGCGGCGAGCAAGGGCCACCGCATCCAGATGATCTTCCAGGATCCGTATGCGTCGCTCAACCCGCGTTACCGCGTGGGCACCGCGATCGCCGAGCCGATCCGGTTCCAGAAGCTGCTGCCCGAGTCCCAGGTGATGCCGCGCGTGCATGAACTGCTGCGCCAGGTCGGGCTGGCGCCGGCCGACGCGGCGAAGTTTCCGCACGAGTTCTCGGGCGGCCAGCGCCAGCGCGTGTCGATCGCCCGGGCATTGGCCGGCAACCCGACCTTCCTGGTCTGCGACGAACCGACCTCGGCGCTCGATGTGTCGGTGCAGGCGCAGATCCTGAACCTGCTGCGCCGGCTTCAGGAACAGCTCGGCCTTACCTGCCTGTTCATCAGCCACAACCTGGCGGTGATCAACTACGTGTCGCACGACGTCGGCGTGATGTACCTGGGCCGGCTGGCCGAGGTGGCGCCGACGCGCGTGTTGTTCGAGGCGCCCAAGCACCCGTACACGCAGATGCTGCTGGCCGCGCTGCCGCGGCTCGATACCCGCGGCCGCGAAAAGCCGCCGATCCTGGGCGAGATCCCCAGCCCGCTGGATCCACCCAGCGGCTGCGCGTTCCATCCGCGCTGCCCGCATGCCAACGACCGTTGCCGTGCCGAGCGGCCCGAGCTGCACGTCGCGCCCGACGGCGCCCGGGTGGCCTGCCACGCGGTCGCAGAAAACCGCATTCCCGTGCCCCTGTTTCCAGTGAAAGTCGTCTCCCATGCATGAAACACACACCATCCGCGTGGTCGATCTGCTGATCGTGCACGGTACCCTGATCACCATGGACCCACAGCGCCGCGTCATCGACGATGGCGCCGTGGCGGTCGACGCCGACCGCATCGTCGCCGTCGGAACCACGGCCGAGCTGCTGGCGCGTTTCAGCGCCAGCAAGACGATCAACGCGCACCGCAAGGCCGTCCTCCCCGGATTGATCGACTGCCATGCCCACGCCGGGCATGGGCTGCTCAAGACCCTGGGCGGCGGCGACTCCGAGGCCTGGATGGACGCCTGCCGCGTGGTCTACACCACCGGGTCGGACGAGGAATTCTGGTACGCCGAGGCCAAGCTCGCGGCGCTGGAGCGGCTGCGCTTCGGCACCACCACCGGCGTGTGCATGTTCGGCGGCGGCGACAGCATCATGCGCGTCGACGACCCGCGTTACGCCGCGCGCCACAGTGCCGCGATCGCCGAAACCGGCACCCGCTCGTTCCTGGCCGTAGGCCCGTCGCGCCCGCCGGGTCCGCGCGTCTACGCCACCTGGAACGGCAGTCAGCGCGAGGACCGCGAGGTGTCGTTCGAGCAGATGTTCGAGACCTGCGAGGACATCGTGCGCAGCCAGCACGGCATGGCCGACGGCCGTGTGAACATCTGTATCACGCTGCCGGTGTTCCATCCGGAACCCGGCTCCGAGCACATCCCGTTCACGCAGGTGTTCCACGACCAGGCGCAGCAATATAGCGAACTCGCTCGGCGCCATCACCTGGGCTTCACGCAGGACGGGCACCGCGCCGGCACACTCGACTACGCCCACCGCGAGCTCGGCCTGCTGGCGGACAACGCCTTCATGTCGCATTCGATCGACCTCACGCCCGCCGACATCGCGGCCTGCCAGGCCACCGGCACCAAGATCATCCACAACCCCAGCGCGATCATGTCGATCCGCGGGCGCTGCCCGGTGCCCGAACTGATCGATGCCGGCGTGACCGTCGCCCTGGGGTCCGACGGTACGGCGCCGGACCGCAGCTACGACATGTTCCGCCACATGTTCCAGTGCATGCACTACCACCGCCGCCACTTCCGCGACGCCGGGGTATTGCCACACGGCAAGGTGCTGGAGATGGTGACCATCGACGCCGCGCACGCCCTGGGGCTGGAGGCCGATATCGGCTCGCTCGAAGCCGGCAAGAAGGCCGACATCATCCTGGTCGACCTGTTCAAGCCGCACCTGATGCCGCTCAACATGCCGGTCTACCGCATCACCAGCTTCGCCAGCGGCTCGGACGTGTGCACCACCATCGTGAACGGGAAGATCCTGATGGAAGACGGCCGGGTGACCACGGTGGACGAGACCGAGGTGATGGAGCTGGCCCAGGTGGCGACCGACCGCATGCTCGACCGCACCGGCCTGCGGCACCTGCTCACGCCCCCGGCGACGCTGTGGAAACACGCCCACTATTGATACCGGGACGGCATCGCCCCGACACCAGGTTGCACCAGGCAGCCACACCGCATGCAGATTGACTTCTCGACCATCACCGCCTACCAGCGCTACAAGCTGATGGCCAGCCTGATCGTGCCACGGCCGATCGCGCTGGTCACCACGCAAAACGCCGCCGGTGTGGTGAATGCCGCACCGTTCAGCATGTTCAACATGCTGGGCGAGGACCCGCCGATCCTGTTGATCAGCATCAACAAGCTGCAGGACCACCACCTCAAGGACACCTCGGCCAACATCCTGGCCAACGGCCAGTTCGTGGTGCATATCGCCGACGAAGCGATGGCCGAGCAGATGCACCGCTGCGGCGACACCCTGCCCTCCGATGTGAGCGAACTGGAGGTGGTGGGGCTCACCTCGGCACCGTCACGGGCGGTACGGCCGCCCCACATCGTCGAAGCGCCGGTGGCATTCGAATGCGAGCTGTCCGAGAAACTGGAGACAACCAGCCGGCACATCTTCATCGGCCGGGTGTTGTGGCTGCACGCGCGCGAGGACCTGATCGACACCGAGCGCTACCGCGTGCGCCTGCAGAACTATTTCCCGGTGGCACGCTTCGGCGCCAGCTACTACATCCGCACCCGCGACCGCTTCTCCATGGACCCGGAGAAGGTCGGCGCCGAATCCAACCCGATCGACGAACTCGGTTGACACTGCGAAGGCAAGCCCATGACCCGCCAGACCATCCGCCATGTGCGTCCGCTCGGTGGCGCGCCCGCCGACCTCGTGCTCCACGCAGGGAGCATAGAGTCGGTGCTGCCCGCAGGGGCGGCACCACCCGATCTGCCCTGCCTGATCGACGGTCAGGGCCAGCTGCTGCTGCCGGCGCTGGTCGAGAGCCACACCCATTTCGACAAGACACTCTGGGCCACGCCCTGGCGGCCGAATTCAGCGGGGCCCACACGCAACGACCGCATCAGCAACGAACAGGTGCTGCTCAAGGACTTCGCCATCCCGATTGCCGAGCGCGCCGGCCCGCTGCTGGAGCACTGCATCGCGCAGGGCTCACTGCACTTCCGCAGCCATGTCGACACCCAGACGGTGTGGGGCATGCGCAATGTGCTGGACATGCTGGCGCTGCGGGAGAAGTACAAGCACCTGATCGACCTGCAACTGGTGGCCTTTCCGCAGGGCGGCATGCTGATCGAACCCGGCACGACCGAGCTGATGCGCCAGGCGCTGGAACTCGGTGTGGACCTGGTCGGCGGCATCGACCCTGCCGCCATCGACCGGGATCCGATCCGCCACCTGGAGACGATATTCGGCATGGCCACGCGTTTCGATCGCGGGCTGGACATCCACCTGCACGACCCGGGCGACCTCGGCCGCTGGGAGATCGAACGCATCGCCGACATGACACAGGCCCACGGCATGGCCGGGCGGGTGATGATCAGCCATGCGTATGCTTTGGGTGCCTTTCCCCCGGCCGACCTGGCGCCGCTGATGGACCGCCTGGCGGCGCTGAAGATCTCGATCATGACCTGCGCGCCGGCCCACTTCACGGTGCCGCCGGTGGCCTCGTTGCGCAGCCGCGGCGTGAATGTGTGCTCCGGGTCGGACGGCATCCGGGACGCCTGGAGCCCGATGGGCAACGGCGACATGCTGGAGCGGGCGATGCTGCTGGCCATGCGTTTTGGCTGGAGCAAGGACGGCGACCTAGCCGCAGCCCTGGACATCGTCACCCAGGGCGGCGCACGTGCGCTGGGCCTGCAGCACTACGGGCTGGAGCCGGGATGTGCCGCCAACCTGGTGCTTGTCCCGGCCGAGAACCTGGCGGCCGCGGTGCTGGAACGCACCCCGAACCGCACGGTCATCAGCCGCGGCCGGATCGTCGCCCGCAACGGCGTTTTCGCCGGCCTCTGACAAGCGGCGCCGCCCTCCATGCG
>JANMZX010000037.1:0-44054 GCA_031383745.1 Rhodoferax sp.
GAGCAACAACGGCACGCTGGTGTCGGCGCTGATCGCGGGGCAGGTGGCTGATGCCGACGCCGGAGCGGCCTCGGGCATCGCGGTGACGGCGGTGGACAACAGCAACGGCGCCTGGCAGTACACGACCAATGGCGGCGGCGCATGGAGCGCGTTCGGCACGCCCGGTGCGGCGACGGCGCGGCTGCTGGCCGCCGATGCGTTGAGCTCGGTGCGGTTTGTGCCGAACGCCAACTTCAACGCCACGGTGGCAACAGGTATCACGTTCCGGGCCTGGGACATGAGCAGCGGCACGGCGGGCGCCACGGCCAACACCAGCACCAACGGCGGCGCCACGGCGTTCTCCACGGCCATGGCGAGTGCGGGCATCACGGTGGTGTCGGTGAACGACGCACCGGCAGGCACGACCAACACGGTGAGCACGAACGAGGACACGGCCTACACCTTCAACGCGGCGGACTTCGGTTTCAGCGACAGCAGCGACAGCCCGGCCAACGGCCTGGGCGCGGTGCGCATCAGCACGCTGCCGGGGGCGGGCGGGCTGGCCAACAACGGCGTGACGGTAAGCGCGGGGCAGACGATCACGGTGGCCGACATCAACGCCGGCCGCTTGAGGTTCAACCCGGCGGCCAACGCCAACGGCGCCGGGTACGCCAGCTTCACGTTCCAGGTGCAGGACGACGGGGGCACGGCCAATGGCGGCATCGACCTCGGTCCAAGCGCCAACACGCTGACGATGAATGTGACGGCGGTGAACGATGCGCCAGCGGGCACGAACACCACGGTGGCGACGAACGAGGACACGGCCTACACCTTCAGCGCGGCGGACTTTGGCTTCAGCGACACACTCGACAGCCCGGCCCACAGCCTGAGCGCGGTGCGTATCGATACGTTGCCGGGGGCGGGCAGCATGACGAACAACGGCGTGGCGGTGGGTGCGGGGCAGAGCGTCACGGTGGGCGACATCAACGCGGGCCGGCTGGTGTTCACGCCGGTGGCGAACGCCAACGGTGCGGGCTACACCAGCTTCACGTTTCAGCTGCAGGATGGCGGTGGCACGGCCAACGGCGGCATCGACCTGGATGCCTCGCCCAACACGCTGACGGTGGATGTGAGCGCGGTCAACGACGCGCCTGCGGGAACCGACAGGACGGTGACGACCAACGAGGACGTGGCCTACACCTTCAGCGCGGTGGACTTCGGATTTGGCGACACCGGCGACAGCCCGGCCAACAGCCTGATCGCGGTGCGTATCGGCACGCTGCCCGGAACCGGCAGCCTGACGAACAACGGCGTGGCGGTGGGTGTCGGGCAGACGGTCACGGTGGCAGACATCAACGCCGGGCGGCTGGTGTTCACGCCGCAGGCCAATGCCAACGGTGCGGGATATGCCAGCTTCACGTTCCAGGTGCAGGACGGAGGCGGCACGGCCAGCGGCGGCATCGACCTGGCCGCCTCGGCCAACACGTTGACGGTCAACCTGAGCGCGGTCAACGATGCGCCCACGATGGCCGTGCCCGTCGCCAACCAATTGGCCACCGAAGACACAGCCTTCCGCCTGACGCTTGCCGGTGGGACCTTTGCAGACGTCGATGCCGGCGATGTGCTGGTCACCACGGCCGCCCTCGCCGATGGCAGCCCGCTGCCGGCGTGGCTCGGCTTTGATGCCCTGACACAGACCTTCAGTGGCACGCCAGCACTCGCCGATATCGGAAGCAGCGCCCTGCGCGTGACGGCGACCGACCTGTCCGGTGCCACCACGTTCGCGGACTTCCAGCTGACCGTCGTGCGGACCAACCACGCGCCGACCCTGACGGTACCGATCGCCGACGCTGTGGCCGTGGAAGACACGGCCTGGCGTCTGGTGCTCGGCGCTGGCAGCTTCGCCGATCCGGATGGTGACACGCTGGTCTATGCGGCGCGCCAGTCCTTCGGTGGCGCCTTGCCGTCCTGGCTGGCGTTCGATGCCAGCACGCGGACATTCAGCGGCACGCCAGCCAATGTGGACGTGGGCAGTATCGATATCCGCGTCACGGCCACCGATGCGGCAGGCGCGGGTGCATTCGACGAATTTGTGCTGAGCGTCGCCAATGTCAACGATGCGCCGGTGCTCAGCCTGCCGATCGCCGGCCAGGAAGCCATACAGGACGCCGACTTCCTGCTCGCCTTGCCCGCAGGCACCTTCACCGATGCCGATGCCGGCGACACGCTGCGGTATGCCGCAACGCTGGCCGACGGATCCGCGCTGCCGCCATGGCTGTCCTTCGATGCGGCCAGCCTGCGTTTCACGGGCAAACCCGGGGAAGCCCAGACCGGCACGATCGTGGTGCGCGTCATCGCGACCGACACTTCTGGCGCGGCAGCGCAGGCCTTGTTCGATCTGGCCGTGGTGACCGCGCCGCCATCGATCGACGAATCGCCCGCGCCAACGCCCAGTCCGGCGCCCGCCGCGACACCAACCCCGACGCCGCCGGCAGTGGTCGCGTCGGTCAAACCGACCTCGTCGGGCACGGGCGGCGGCGGCAGTGCCGAGACCGTGGGCGACGCGGGAGTGGGGGCAGGGGCTCCAGAGGCGGGCGTCGCCGCAGCTTTCGAGACGTCGGTGGGGGCCATCTCCTTCGTGACGTCGACCGACACCACGCGTGCCGCGGCGCCCACCGACAACACGCCAGCCACAGAATCGACGCGGCCCGACAACCGGACTGACGCGTTGCTGGCCAGTGTGCTGGTGCCCCAGTTCTCGGAGTCTTCCACTGCCACGACCACCCAGTTCCTGCGCAGCGACGAGCTGGCCCGCCGTTTCGAAGAGGCGCAACGCCAGGTGCTCGAACAGAGCGAAGCGCGGCGCACGACGATCGCCTCGTCGATCGTGGTGTCTGGCGGCGTCTCGATCGGTTATGTGGTCTGGCTGGTGCGCGGAGGTGTGCTGATGAGCTCCATGTTGTCGGCCTTGCCAGCCTGGCAGATGATCGACCCGATGCCGGTGCTGGCGGCCGCGCGCAAGGCCAAAGTCCGTCGTGGTGCCGCCGCCACCGAGGACGGCGATGTCGAACGGCTGTTCGACGGCGGCTCGCGGGCCGGCACGCCGCAGCCGGTCCACGCGCAGGCCCCGGCCGGCGATACGTCGACCCCTGTGCAAGATCCAAGGAAACCCCGCGCATGAGACTCTTTCGCTTCCTGGGGCGCGTGTCGCCCCGCATGCACCTGGCGTTGGGGCTGGCATCGCTCGCGGTGGGGGTGGTGCTGGTGGCTGGTTATGCCGGGCTGATCGCGGACGGCGAAGCCCTCACGCGGGCGCACCGGGCGTCGATCGCCGAGACGATCGCGATCACGGCGTCGGGCCTGATCGACGAAACCCAACCCGAGGCGCTGCAGGAGACGCTGGAGTTCCTGAGCCGGCGCAACCCGGATATCCTGTCGATGGGGGTGCGTGGCGACGACGGCCGCCTGCTGGTCGACGTGCGCGGCCATGCGATTGCGTGGCCGGCCCGCGCGCACCCCGAGTCGACCGATTCGGAGATCGTGGTGCCGGTATGGCGGGCCGGGCAGAGCTGGGGCGCGCTGGAGCTGCGTTTCGAGCCGCTGCGTCCCTATGCCTGGAGCCAGGTCCTGCAGGACCCGGGCGTGCGGCTGAGTGCCTTCGTGTTCGGTGCCTGTTTTCTGTTGTTCCTGGTCTACCTGCAGCGCATGTTGCGCGAGCTCGACCCGTCGCGCGCGGTGCCGCAGCGCGTGCGAGCCGCGTACGACACGCTGACCGAGGGGCTGGTGGTGGTGGATGGCGCCGGCGCGGTCGTGCTCGCCAACAAGTCCACCAGCGTGATGCTGGGTGTCGACGAACAGCGCCTGATCGGGCATTCGGTGTCTGAGTTTGGCTGGAGCCGGTCCGACGGCAGCTTGCTGGCGCGGGAGGCGCTGCCGTGGGAGATGGCGCTGGCCACTCGGCAGGCCCAGCGCGACACCCACATGACAGTCACCAGCCGCAGCGGCACGCGTTATGCGTTGCGCGCCAATTGCTCACCGATCCTCGACGACAACGGCGGTCTGCAGGCCCTCGTCATCAGTTTCCAGGATGTCACCGAACTCGAACAGCGTGGCGCGGCGTTGCAGGCGGCCAAGGAGTCGGCCGATGCCGCCAACGAGGCCAAGAGCCAGTTCCTGGCCAACATGAGCCACGAGATCCGCACCCCGATGAACGCCATCCTCGGTTTTACCGAGGTGCTGCGCCGGGGCGGACTGCGCAACGCGACCGACGCCACCAAGCAGCTCGACATCATCCATTCCAGCGGCACGCACCTGCTCAACCTCATCAACGACATCCTGGACCTGTCGAAGGTCGAGGCCGGCCGGCTGGAGGCCGAGCACATCGCGTTCGCACCGCACCAGGTGGCCCATGCGGTGGTGCAGACGCTGCTGGAGCGCGCCCACGACAAGGGCCTGTCGCTGGCGCTGGAGTTCCCGCAGCCGCTGCCAGCCACCGTCCAGGGGGACCCGGCGCGCCTGCGACAGATACTGACCAACCTGATCGGCAATGCAATCAAGTTCACCGACAGCGGTGCCGTCAAGGTGGTGCTGCGCCTGGAGCCTGGCAACCCGCGCGCGCGCTACTGCATCGATGTGCAGGACAGCGGGATCGGCATCCCTGCCGACAAGCTCGAATCGGTGTTCGAGCCCTTCGTGCAGGCCGAATCGTCCACCACCCGGCGCTTCGGCGGCACCGGCCTGGGCCTGACGATCAGCCGCGGATTTGCGCGCGCCATGGGCGGCGACATCACCGCCACCAGTGTGTATGGCCAGGGCACGACGTTCAGTTTCTGGATCGATGCCGGAGACATCGCGGGCGTGGGCCTGCTCGATCCGGCCACGCTGGCTGTGGCGGCCGATGCCGCCGCGCCGCTGGAGCAGGTGCATTGGCGCTTCCCGCCCCGGCACGTGCTGGTGGTGGACGACGGCGCCGAGAACCGCCAACTCGTGCGGGTGCTGCTCGAAGAGGTCGGCCTGCGCGTCAGCGAGGCCGAGAACGGCCAGGTGGCGCTGGACCGCATCGCCGCCGAGCCCTTCGATCTGGTGCTGATGGACATGCAGATGCCGGTGATGGACGGCCAGACGGCCACACGCCGGTTGCGCGGGCAGGGTTCGCAGTTGCCGGTGATCGCGCTGACCGCCAATGCGATGAAGGGCTTCGAGCGCGAACTCGATGCCGCTGGATTCAGCGGCTACCTGACCAAGCCGATCGATGTGGACGCGTTGCTGCGCGATCTGGCCGGCCGGCTCGACGGGCAGGTGGTGGCACCCGGTGAGGTGGAAGCGACTCCCGTGCCGCTCGCGCCTGAGGCGGTGACCGCGCGGCCGGCCCCGGACAGCGCCGCCATTGTCTCGCGGCTGGCGGGTCATGCGAAACTCGGGCGCATCGTGGGGCGGTTCGTGGAGCAATTGCCGTCGAAACTGGCGCAGATGGACGCCGCGGCAGAGGCGTCGGACCTGGCCGAACTGGCAGCGCTGGCGCATTGGCTCAAGGGTGCCGGCGGCAGCATGGGCTTTGATGCGCTGTTCGAGCCGGCCAAGGCCCTGGAGGAGGCGACCAGGGCGGGTGATCGCGCCGGCATCGCGGCCGTGCTGGCCGAGCTGAACGACATCGGAAGGCGCATCGCGCGTGGCGCCGCAGCACCTGCGGCACCGCTGGAGGAAACCGCACCATGAGCACCGCCGGGCCGTTCCCAAGGGCGAATTCCGCAATGCGTAGCATGGAGGATTCCTGATGAGCAATGACATCTGGTCCAACACGCAGCCCGCCGGCCTCGAACCACCGGCGCGGTCGCCGCTGCTGGACGCCAAGGTGATGATGGTCGACGACGAGCCCTTGATGACCGACCTGATCCAGGCCTACCTGGAGGACGAGGGTTACGCCAACTTCGTCGTCACCAATGATTCGCGCCAGGCAATGGACCTGCTGCGGCGCGAGGATCCCGGCGTTTTGCTGCTCGACCTGATGATGCCCCATGTGACGGGTTTCGAGCTGCTGGCGTCAATTCGGGCCGACCGCAAGCTGCGCTACACGCCGGTGATCGTATTGACGGCCGCCACCGGTGCGGACGCCAAGCTCAATGCGTTGCAGCTTGGGGCCACCGACTTCCTGGCCAAGCCGGTGGACGCCAGTGAACTGGTGCTGCGGGTGCGCAATACGCTGGCTTTCCGGCAGTACCACAACCGCATGCTCAACTACGACCAGGTGACCGGCCTGCCGAACCAGCGCCTGTTCGACCAGGGCATCCGCGCGCTGGTGGCGCACCGCCGCACGGTCGGCGGGATGGTGGTGATTTTCAGCATCACGGTGCCCGAGTGTCGGCAACTGCGCGAAACCATCGACCAGGCCAGCGCCGACGAACTGGCCAAGGTGCTGGCGCGGCGCCTGGACCGGTTCGCCAGCAACGAGAACCTGGGTTCGCCCTTTGCCACCAGCACCGAGCGTGCGCCGCGGGTGGCGCGCCTGGGCGCCGAGCATTTCGGGCTGGTGATGGAAGGCGTGCCCGACGCCGAGGCCGCCGAGCAGCTGGCCAAAAGGGTGGTGGCCATCGTGGCCGAACCGGTCAAGCTCGGCCTGCATGAAGTCGGGCCCAGTGCCTGGATCGGCATCTCGGTGTCGCCCACCGACGGCGACTCGGTCGAGATGCTGCGCAAGGGCGCCGACCTGGCGGCGTCCCATGCGCGGGCACAGAACGCCGCCGCGTTCAAGTTCGCGTCGGTCGAGCTGCATGCACGCTCCTACGAACGCATGGCCCTGGGCTCGCAACTGCGCCATGCCGCCCAGCGCGGCGAGCTGAGGCTGCATTACCAGCCCAAGCTCGACCTGCGCACCAACCGCATCATCGGAGCCGAGGCGCTGGTGCGCTGGCAGCATCCCGACTTCGGGCTGGTGCCCCCGGCGCGTTTCATTGCGCTGGCCGAGGAACTCGGGCTGATCGGCAGCATTGGCCAGTGGGTGATCGAACGCGCCTGTCTCGATGCCGCGGGCTGGGGCCCCGGCGCGCAGGGCGCTTTGACGGTGGCGGTGAACGTCTCCAAGCCGCAGTTCACGTCGGGCGGCCTCGCCGGGGACCTGCAGCGCGCGATGCAGGCCAGCGGCTTGCCGGCCCGCCAGCTGGTGATCGAGCTCACCGAAAGCATGCTGATGGACGACGCGCTGGCCGGGCTGGCGCAGATGCGCGAACTCAAGGCCCTCGGCGTGACCCTGTCGATCGACGATTTCGGCACCGGTTATTCGTCGCTCAGCTACCTCAAGCAGTTTCCCCTGGACGAGCTCAAGATCGACCGCTCGTTCGTGATGGACCTGCCGGGTGGCGATACGGATGTGGCGATCGTGCGCACCGTGATCGACCTGGGGCACCGCCTGGGCATGAGCGTCATCGCCGAAGGTGTCGAGACCCGCGAGCAGCTGGAGTGCCTGCGCCGCGAGGGATGTGACAACTACCAGGGCTTCCTGTACGGCAAGGCGGTGCCGGCGGAGCAGTTCCTGGCGATATTGGCAAAGTGCCGGGATAGTGGCTGACGCCCCGGCCAGCGGCTGTGAGGGCGGCCGTCCGCGGCACGAGACAGGGCGGTGCCAGGTGCTGAAGCATCGGCGCCGCGTCGCCAGCAGATTTCAATCTGGCCCATGGCGACAACCATTTCGTCTTATATTTGTCATCTGCAGCTGATTCAATCCCGTCCTTTCATCGGACCATTTTTGGAGAACCTCATGAGCAATGCCTTTCCCCGCGCGCGGCGCACCCTTTTCGTGGCCCTGGCGGCAACTTTCCTGGCTGGAGGCGCGATGGCGCAGAAGGCGCAGTTGCTCGTATACAGCGCGCTGGAGGCCGACCAGGTCAAGAGCTACAAGGAGGCATTCGAGAAGACCAATCCGAACGTGGAGATCAGCTGGGTGCGCGACTCCACAGGCGTGATCACCGCCAAGCTGCTGGCTGAAAAGGCCAACCCCAAGGCCGACATGGTGTGGGGCCTGGCGGCCACCAGCCTGCTGGTGCTGGAAGCCGAAGGCATGCTGGCACCCTATGCGCCCAAGGGGCTGGACAAGATCCCGGCCAACTTCCGGGATGCCAAGAACCCGCCGACCTGGGTCGGCATGGATGTGTGGGGCGCCACCGTCTGCTTCAACACCGTCGAAGCCCAGAAACAGAACCTGCCCAAGCCCGAGACCTGGAAAGACCTTACCAAGCCCATCTACAAGGGCAAGATCGTCATGCCGCACCCGTCGTCCAGCGGCACCGGATTCCTGGACGTGACCGCCTGGCTGCAGGTGTTCGGTGAAGCCGAGGGCTGGAAGTACATGGATGCACTGCACGAGAACATCGCCATCTACCAGCACTCCGGCTCGGCACCCTGCCGCTCGGCTGGTACGGGCGAGTTCCCGATCGGCATCGGTTTCGAGTTCCGCGCCAACCAGGTCAAGTCCACCGGCGCGCCGATCGACCTGGTGTTTCCCAAGGAAGGCCTGGGCTGGGACATGGAGGCCACCGCCATCCTGAAGACCACGAAGAACCTGGACGCTGCCAAGGCGCTGGCCGATTTCGCCGTCACGCAGGAAGCCAACGAGCTGTACGCCAAGGCCTATGCGGTGACCGCCCTGCCTGGCGTTGCCAAGCAGTTGCCTAACATCCCGGCCAACTACACGCAGTTGCTGGTGAAGAACGACTTTGCCTGGGCCGCCAAGAACCGTGACCGCATCCTGACCGAGTGGAACAAGCGCTACAACGGCAAGGCTGCGCCGAAGTAATCACCTTGGTATCGCCCGACGGCCTGCGGCGCAATGCCGGGGCCGGCGCCTTTTCTCATTCCGTGGCGCAACGATGACATGAGTGCTGTTCTTTCGCCAGGGCTGTCCTTGCGGCCGGCGTTGCGGCTGGAAACCTGGCTTGCCCGTGGTGGCCTGGCCGCCGCCGCCCTGGCCCTGTTCCTGACGCTGGCCGCGCCGCTGTTGACGATCCTGGTCAAGAGCGTGCAGGACAAGGACGGCCACTGGATCGGTCTGGCCGGGTTCGCCCAGTATTTCGCCACCCCGTCGCTGCTTGGCTCGATCACCCACAGCCTGACCTTTGCGGCGCTGACCACGCTGATCACGATTCCGCTGGCGTTCGGCCTGGCCTACGCCATCCAGCGCTCGTGCATGCCGCTGCGCGGGCTGTTTCGCGGCATCGCGCTGATCCCGATCCTGGCGCCCTCGCTGCTGTCGGCGCTGTCGCTCATCTATCTCTTCGGCAACCAGGGCCTGCTCAAGAGCTGGGTCCAGTTTTTCGGGCTCAGCTCCATCTATGGATTGCCGGGCATGACCCTGGCCATGGTGTTCAGCGCGTTCCCGCACGCATTGATGATCCTGCTGTCGGGCCTGGCGCTCTCGGATGCGCGCCTGTACGAGGCCGCCGACTCCATGGGCACCAGCGCGCTGCGCAAGTTCCGCACGATCACGCTGCCGGGTGCGAAGTACGGGCTCGTCTCGGCCAGCATGGTGGTGTTCACGATGGCCGTGGCCGAGTTCGGTGTGGTCAAGATCATTGGCGGCAACTACAACGTGCTGGCCACCGACATCTACATCCAGGTCATCGGCCAGCAGAACTTTGCGCAGGGCGCGGTGATCAGCCTGCTGCTGCTGATTCCGGCGGTGTTCGCCTTCCTGGTGGACTGGATGGTGCAGCGGCGCCAGCGGGCCGCGCTGTCGGCGCGCTTCGTGTTGTACGTGCCCAAGCCCGACCGGGTGTTCGACGGCGTCATGTTCCTGCTGAGCACACTGATTGCGGTGGCGATGCTCGCGATGATGGGCATGGCCATCTTTGCGTCGTTCGTGAAACTGTGGCCCTACAACCTGTCGATGAGCCTGCGGCACTACCTCTTTGCGCTGGAGGAGACGGGCCTGGACCTGGCCTACATCAACAGCCTGAAGATGGCGTGCTTCTCCGCGCTGGTCGGCACGCTGTTCATCTTCACCACGGCTTACGCCGTCGAGAAGCTCAAGCAGGCGGAGCCGCTCAAACTGCTGATCCGCTTCTTTGCCATCGTGCCGATGGCCGTACCTGGCCTCGTGCTGGGCCTGGGCTACATCTTTTTCTTCAACCACCCGCTCAACCCGGCCAACGGCCTGTACGAGACCCTCACGCTGATGGTGATCTGCACCATCGTGCACTTCTATTCATCGGCGCACCTGACGGCCGTCACGGCGCTCAAGTCGCTGGACTCGGAGTTCGAATCGGTATCGGCTTCGCTCAAGGTGCCGTTCTACAAGACGTTCGTGCGGGTCACGCTGCCGATCTGCCTGCCGGCAGTGATCGACATTGCGCGTTACCTGTTCGTCAACGCCATGACGACGATTTCTGCGCTGGTGTTCATTTACTCGCCCAAGACGATCGTGGCGTCCATTGCGGTGGTGCAGATGTCCGAGACCGGCGAGGTGGGTGCGGCTGCGGCGATGGCCACGCTCATCGTGGCGACCTCGGCCGTGGCCTGTCTGGGCTTCTGGCTGCTGCAGTGGCTGCTGGGCCGCAGCACGCAGCGCTGGCGCAGACCGGGCGGCTGAGGCCTGTGGTGCCGGGGGTCAGAACAGCTTGAGCCGCTCCGGCAACAAGCGCAGCGGCAGCCGCGAACCCACGGCCAGCGACTGCTCGGCCAGGAAATTGAGCGACAGGTAGACGGTGAGCGGCTGCGCGCTGAGCGTGGCCGCGCGCACATGCACGTGGCAGAACGCGCCCAGGAAGTCCACCTGCTCGATGGTGGAGTCGAACACATGGTCGTCGCCCGCGCTGATCGGGCGCGCGAGCACGTCCTCCGGCCGCAGGTAGACGCGCACTTCGCGGTCCGTGCCCTGCGCCGGCAGCTTGTGGGCCCCCACTTCGAGCACGCCGGCGCGTACACGCCCCGGCAGGACGTTGACCTTGCCCACGAAATCGGCCACGAAGGGTGAGGCGGGCTCGCGGTAGATGTCCATCGGTGTGCCCACCTGGTCGATCACGCCGTGGTTCATGACCACGATGCGGTCGGCCACACTGAGCGCTTCTTCCTGGTCATGCGTCACCATGATCGTCGTCACACCGAGGGACTTCTGCAGGTCGCGGATTTCCTGGCGCAGGCGCACCCGTTCGAGCGCATCGAGCGCGGACAGCGGCTCGTCGAGCAACAGCAGCCCGGGCGACGTGGCCAGCGCCCGGGCGAGCGCGATGCGCTGCTGCTGGCCGCCCGACAACTGGCTGGGGAATTTCTCCTCGTTGCCCGGCAGGCCCACGAGCTTGAGCAGCTCGGTGACCCGTTGCCGCACCTGGGCCCGGGCGGTCTTGCGGTTGACCAGGCCATAGGCGATGTTGTCGGAGACGCTGAGGTTGGGGAACAGGGCATAACTCTGGAACACGATGCCGTAGTCGCGCCCGGCGGGCGGCAGGCGGGAGATGTCCCGCCCGGCCTGGATCACCTGGCCGGAGGTCTGCATCTCCAGCCCGGCGACCACGCGCAGCAGCGTGGTCTTGCCACACCCGGAAGGCCCCAGGAAGCATACGAATTCGCCCTTGCGGATGCCGAGGTTGATGTCATGCAGGGCGGTGAAGTTGCCGAACTCCTTGCGGACATGGCGCAGCTCCAGGAAGTAGTCTTGGGTCATGGTGGACGGGAATCAGGTGGCAACGGTGCTGCGCAGCATGCTGCACGACGTCGATTCAGTATTACACAGGAACATGACGGTCGATGGCCCCGGCCCGGTGCGCCTGCACCAGGCAGGACTGGAACACCCGGGTGGCCCGCGACGGCTCGGGCGAGCGGCGCAAGATGCCCAGAAAGCCGCAGGCGTAGTGCAGGACCTCCGGGTTCAATGCACGCATCTGCCCCTGGCGCACGAAGCCCTGCGCGTAGTGGTCCGGCAGGAAACCCAGGAAGCAGCCCGACAGGATAAGGGTGGCGATTGCCTCCTGGTCGAAGCCCGTGGCCTTGCGCGGCAGCCGCATCTGCTGGCTGATCTCCATGTTCGGCGAGTGGTAGCCCAGGCCGGCGAACTGCTGCTCGGCCAGGCCCTCCCAGCCCAGGCCGGCCACCGGCACCTCGAACAGCGGATGCGCTGCGCCGCAATACAGGTACATGGTCTCGTCGAACAGTTCGTCGTAGGCCAGACTGTCCGAGCGCCGGTGTCCGGGAATCACGCCGATCTGGTACTGGCCGTCGATCACGCCGCGCTCGATGGCGTTGATGGGCGCCACATGCAGGTGCAGCTCGACGTCCGGCGCGCGTTCGCAAAACAGCGCGATCGCGCGACCGATGTGCGCCGCCGGATTGCTGGCGGTCTTGTCGAACACCGCCACCTTGAGTTGCCCGCCCATCCGGCGGTGGATCTCGTCCACGCTGGAGCGAAATGCATCGGTCGATGCCAGCAGGCGCAGTGTCTCGGCATAGATCTGCTCGCCTTCGGCGGTGAGCGAGAAACCCGCACGGCCGCGCCGGCACAGGGTCAGGCCCAGGCGGATCTCCAGATCCTTCACGTGGCGGCTGATGGTGGAGGTGCCGATGTTGAGCTCCAGCTCGGCAGCCGCCATGCCGCCGCAGTCCACCACCGTCTTGAAGACCCGCAGCAGGCGCAGGTCCATGTCGCCGAGCTGGCCCAGGGCGGACACGTGCTTTACTTGCATGAATCGGCAACTGAATAGTGATAATCAGCCATTCCTAAGAGTAACAGACGGGGCCACAATGCGCCTTCCCGGTCTACTTCTCCCCATCTGACGGAGCACCCCATGAACCTGAACGACACCCAGCACCTGCAACCCGCCGCCGAAACCCGTACCGATGCCGCCTGGCTCGACGCGCACTGGATGCCCTACACCGCCAACCGGCAGTTCAAGGCCAACCCGCGCATGATGGTGAGCGCCCAGGGGGCCTACTACACCATGGCCGACGGCCGCAGGATCCTGGACGGGTTGTCCGGTTTGTGGTGTTGCGGCCTGGGCCACGGCCGGCCCGAGATCACCGAGGCGGTGAGCCGGCAGATCGCCAAGCTGGACTACTCGCCAGGCTTCCAGTACGGGCATGCGCTGTCGTTCGAGCTGGCCAACAAGATCAAGGAACTGACACCGGCGGGGCTCGACTATGTGTTCTTCACCGGTTCCGGCTCCGAGTGCGCCGACACCTCGCTCAAGATGGCACGCGCCTACTGGCGCACCAAGGGCCAGGCCAGCAAGACGCGCTTCATCGGCCGCGAAAAGGGTTACCACGGTGTCAATTTCGGCGGTATCTCGGTCGGCGGCATCGTGGCCAACCGCAAGGCCTTCGGCCAGGCCATCGAAGCCGACCACCTGCCCCACACCCAATTGGCCAGCAACGCGTATACGCGCGGCATGCCGGAGAAAGGCGCCGAACTGGCCGATGACCTGCTGCGCCTGATCGCACTGCACGATGCGTCCAACATCGCGGCGGTGATCGTCGAGCCGTTCTCGGGTTCGGCCGGGGTCGTGATCCCGCCGGTGGGTTACCTCAAGCGCCTGCGCGACATCTGCACCGCGAACAACATCCTGCTGATATTCGACGAGGTGATCACCGGCTTCGGCCGCGCCGGCGCATACACCGGCTCCGAGGCCTTCGGCGTGACGCCCGACATCCTCAACGCCGCCAAGCAGATCACCAACGGCACCCAGCCGCTGGGCGCAGTGGTGGCGACCAAGGAGATCTACGACACATTCATGAACGCCGGCGGCCCGGACTACATGCTGGAGTTCGCCCATGGCTACACCTATTCCGCGCACCCGGTGGCGTGTGCGGCGGGCATCGCGGCGCTGGACGTGCTGGTCAGGGACGACCTGGTCAACCGTGTCAAGTCGCTGGCCCCGTATTTCGAGCAGGCGGTGCACAGCCTCAAGGGCACGAAACACATCACCGACATCCGCAACTACGGCCTGGCGGCCGGTATCACGATCGAGGCGCTGCCTGGCGAACCGGCACGCCGGCCCTACGAGATCGCCATGAAGTGCCTGGACAAGGGTTTTTATGTGCGTTATGGCGGCGACACTATCCAGCTGGCACCCCCCTTCATCATCGAAAAACACGAGATCGACAGCCTGGTCAACGCCCTGGGTGACGCCCTGCGCGAAACCGCCTGAGCCACCCTGCCCTCCTGATTGCGAGTTCCAACCATGTACAAAGATCCCTTCCTCCAGACGGCAGGCACCACCACCCAGCTGCCCACCATCGGCCACCTGATCGACGGCAAGCTGGTGGCCGGCGGCAGCCGCTCGCAGGACGTGTTCAACCCGGCCACCGGCAAGGTCGAAAAGCGCCTGCTGCTGGCCGATGCCGCCACCATCGAACAGGCGATCGCATCGGCGCAGGCGGCGTACCCGGCCTGGCGCGCCACACCACCGCTGAAGCGCGCGCGCGTGATGGGCAAGCTCAAGCAGCTGCTGGAGGAGAACGCCGACCAGATCTGTGCACTGCTCACCGCCGAACACGGCAAGGTGGTGGGAGACGCCCAGGGCGAACTGCAACGCGGCATCGAGAACGTCGAATTTGCAAGTTATGCGCCGCAGTTGCTCAAGGGCGAGCACAGCAAGAATGTCGGTCCGTCGATCGACTCGTGGAGCGAGTTCCAGCCGCTGGGCGTGACAGCCGGCATCACGCCGTTCAATTTCCCCGTCATGGTGCCGCTGTGGATGTGGCCGATGGCCGTGGTGTGTGGCAACACCTTCATCCTCAAGCCGTCCGAGCGCGATCCGTCCAGCGCGCTGCTGGTGGCGCAACTCGCGCTCGAGGCCGGCCTGCCACCAGGCGTGCTCAACGTGGTCAACGGCGACAAGGAGGCGGTGGACGCGCTGCTCGCGGACAAGCGCATCCAGGCGGTGAGCTTTGTCGGCTCGACACCGATTGCCGAATACGTCTACGCCACCGGCACGGCCCGGGGCAAGCGCGTGCAGGCGCTGGGCGGGGCCAAGAACCATGCGGTGGTGATGCCCGATGCCGATGTGGCCAACGCGGTCAGCGCCATGATGGGCGCGGCCTTCGGCTCCTGCGGCGAGCGCTGCATGGCGGTGCCCTTGATCGTCGCCGTGGGCGACGCGACGGCCGACGCGATGATCGCCGGCCTCAAGACCGAGATCGCCAGGATGAAGGTCGGGCCGGGGTCCGATGGCAGCAACGACATGGGCCCGCTGGTCACCAAGCCGCATTGCGAGAAAGTCCGTGGCTACGTGGCCAAGGGTGTCGAGGAAGGCGCCACATTGCTGGTCGACGGGCGCAATGTCCAGGTGCCGGCAGGTCATGAGGCCGGTTACTTCATCGGCCCGTGCCTGTTCGACCACGTCAAGCCCGGCATGACCATCTACCAGGACGAGATCTTCGGCCCGGTGCTGGGCATCGTGCGCGTGAAGACGCTGCAGGAGGCGATGGACCTGATCGACCGCCACGAGTACGGCAACGGCACCTGCATCTTCACGCGTGACGGTGAAGCGGCGCGTTATTTCAGCGACAACATCCTGGTCGGCATGGTCGGGGTCAACGTGCCCTTGCCGGTGCCGGTGGCCTACCATTCGTTCGGCGGGTGGAAACGCTCCCTGTTCGGCGATCTGTCGGCCTACGGCCCGGACGCAGTGCGCTTCTATACCAAGCGCAAGACGATCACCCAGCGCTGGCCGTCGGCGGGCGTGCGCGAAGGCGCGGTGTTCAGCTTCCCGAGCAACCGCTAATCAAGGCGGCAGCGACTGCGCTGCCGCGCCGGTCAGCGCGCGCGTCAACGCGTCGAGTACACCCGACTCCAGGTTCCAGCAGTGCCAGTACAGTTCCACGGCCAGGCTGGTGCCGGGTGCCAAGTCGACCAGCTGGCGCGCTTCCAGCAGTTGCCGAACCTTCAGCTCGGGCACCACGCTGGCGCCCCAGCCCGATAACACGGCTTGCACCTGGCCCTCGGAACTGGGCACGAAGCGCTGGTTCAGGCTCACCCGTTTCAGCTTGCAGGCCTGGCGTACGAACCGGGCTTGCAGTTCGTCCTTGCGGTTGAATGCGATGAAGGCCATGGTGCGGCAGTTGTGCGCGCTCAGCCCGCCCGGTGCGTACAGGTTCGCGTACGCCGGATTCGCCACCGCCACGTAACGCATCACGCCCAGCGGCACCACCTTGCAGCCCCGCAGCGGCTGCGGCAGGGCGGTGACACAGCCCAGCACCTGGCCTTCGCGCAGCCAGTCATGCGTGAATTCCTGGTCGTCGGCAATGATCTCCAGCGGCAGCCCGGCGGCCACCAGGCCCGTCAGCGCGGGCAGGGCCCAGGTGGCGATGCTGTCGGCATTGACAGCGATCGACATGCGTTCCTCCTCGCGCGCCGAGGCCGCGCCCGGCGCCAGCCCGTGCAGGTCATGGTCCAGGTCGGCGCGCAGCAGCCGCAGCTGCATCGCATGGCGCAGCAACAGGCGGCCGGCGGTCGTGGCCCGCAACGGCCGGCTGCGCACGATCAGCACCGTGCCGGCTTGCGCCTCCAGGGAGCGCAGGCGCTGCGATACCGCAGACTGGGTGATCGACAGGCGCGTGGCGGCCCGCTCGAATCCGCCTTCCTCCACGATGGCGGCCAGGCATTCCAGGGCATGGGGGTCGAAGGTGTGCATGCTTGCATCAGTGTGGCTAATGAACAGCGAAACAGTTTAATCAAACTGTTCAATCCGGGTGACCTGGAACACACTGCGCGCACCCCACCCCCATTGCCCACAGGAGAAACCCATGCGCGTCGGACTGCCCAAGGAAATCAAGAACCATGAATACCGCGTCGGCCTGACACCGGCCAGCGTGCGCGAACTGGTGATGCACGGGCACAGCGTGTTGGTGCAGACCGGCGCCGGCGAGGCCATCGGCCTGACGGACGCGCAATACGTGGCGGCCGGCGCGACGCTGGCGCCCGATGCACCGACGGTATTTGCGCAGGCCGACATGATCGTCAAGGTCAAGGAGCCGCAGCCGCATGAATGCGCCATGCTGCGCCCCGGCCAGATTCTCTACACCTACCTGCACCTGGCGCCGGATCCGGCACAGACCGCGGCCCTGGTCCAATCGGGTGCGGTGTGCATCGCCTACGAAACCATCACCGGGTCGGGCGGCGGACTGCCGCTGCTGGCGCCGATGAGCGAGGTGGCCGGCCGCATGGCGGTGCAGGCCGGTGCGGCGCACCTGGAGAAATCCAAGGGTGGCATGGGTGTGCTGCTCGGCGGTGTGCCGGGTGTGCACGCGGCGCATGTCGCGATCATCGGTGCCGGTGTGGTGGGCACACACGCCCTGCAGATGGCGGTGGGCATGGGCGCGCGCGTCACGGTGCTGGACAAGAACGTGGACCGCCTGCGCCAGCTCGATCTGGTGTTCGGCAACCGCATCAACACCGTGTACTCCAACGCGCACAGCCTGGAAGAGGCGGTGCTGGACGCCGAACTCGTGATCGGTGGTGTGCTCATCCCGGGCGCGGCGGCACCCAAGCTGGTGACCCGCGCCATGGTGGCCCGCATGAAAAAAGGTGCGGTGGTGGTGGACGTGGCGATCGACCAGGGCGGCTGTTTCGAAACCTCCCATGCCACGACCCATGCCGACCCGACCTACGTGGTCGACGGTGTGGTGCATTACTGCGTGGCCAACATGCCTGGAGCGGTGGCGCGCACCTCGACCTTTGCGCTGAACAACGCCACCATCGCGCATGCGCTGGAGCTGGCTGACAAGGGCTGGAAGCGGGCGCTCCAGGACGACGTGCACCTGCTGCATGGCCTGAACGTGGCCAATGGCCGCGTGACCTACGAGGCCGTGGCCCAGGCGCTGGGCTACGACTGGGTACGACCCGAGACGCTGCTGGCCTGACGCGCGCCGGCGCAGGGCCGGGTGGTTTCAGGCGGGTTTCAGGCAGGACCGCACGGTGGCGTCGAAATGCGCCGCGCCGGGCCCCCGGTAGCCGATGATCTTGCCCTCCTCGTCCCAGCGGCGCAGGCGCACGGCGTCGGCAAAGAAGGGTTCGGCTTCGAATGCCTGGATCTGCGCGCCCACCATGGGCCCGCCCTGCAGCTGGAGGGACAACTTCGACGCATCCGACAACTGGTCGAAGTAACCCGGCTCCACCGCCGCCAGGTAGCGTTTGGCGGCCACGTGCAGGCGCACCGGCTCGCTTACCCCGGGCCCGAAATACTGCGACAGCCAGGCCGATCCGGTGGATTCATGCTGGGTGTCGACGCCGCTGTCGGCCACGTCCTGTGGCAGGTCGTGCAGCAGGTGGCCGATATCGTGCAGGAAGGCGGCTGCCACCAGGGCTGGCGCGGCCCCGTCACGCTCGGCGAATGCGCCACATTGCAGGGCATGGTTCAGCTGGCTGACGCCTTCACCGTAGCCTTCATGGCCGCGCCGTGCAAATGCAGCATGGATCAGGTCGAGGGCGTGCATGTCGGGGGATCCTTCCAGGTCATGAATTCGAGTGTCGGCGCAGGACCAGCCGGCGGCTCTCCATAGCGTCGCCGTCAATGTAGCAGCCCTGCAGATGGCGCCGACCCCGGCCCGGGTCGAACGCGGTTCGGCCGTGCAGGGTGCGGTCGTTCTGCATCACCACGCAGTCGCCGGGTTCGAGCCGGAACACCAGCTCCAGCTCCGGCCGCTGGAGGATACGAGCAAACGCCCGGTAAGCCTGGTACCAGGCCTGTGCCACGTCGGCCGCTGCGTCGAGCCAGTCGGCCGAGCGGTTGTTGAAATGCACGGCGCGCACCACGCCGTCCAGGTCGGTGGAGATCAGTGTCTGACGGGCCTGCAGGTCGGTGCTCGCGTCGGCGTAGCGGAAGTTCATCGGCACGCGGCACAGCAGGTCGAATGCCGCCGGGTCCTCCAGGCGCAGGATCTCGGCGGCGTGGAAACCGTCCACCAGCAGGGTGTCGCCGCCGGGTGCCTCGGACTCCAGGCAGTGCAGCAATTGCACTCCCGGCGAGGGGTGGCGGTAGGGGTTGTCGGAATGCACCCCCAGGCCGACCGCGGTGTAGGCCAGGTTGGTGGGATTGGGCACCGACTTGACGTCGAACAATCGCCCGTAGTTGGTGACGCGCACAAAACCCAGCCGATCGCCGACCTGGGCCACCATGCCAGTTTCGCGCGGCACCTGGCGCAGCAGGCCGAAGCCCAGTGTTGCGTAGTGCTCCAGCCAGGCCAGTTCCGCCGCCGGGTCGGCCTGCAGGACGGGCCAGTCGACGGCCGGCAACCGGTCCAGCAGGGCGCGGGTCCACAGTGTGGCTGTGCGTCTGCGCGCGCTGCGCGCCGCGTCGGACAGGTCATGCTCCTGCAACCATGCGAGCGGATAGGCGGATGCATGGCCGTCCGACCAGCGCACCTGCAACGTCTTCGCTGCATCGATGCGTGCGTCGTGCACCTGCAGCCCGTCGGGCAGGTCCGCGATCGCGTACAGCTTTTGCCCGTTGCCCGGGTGGCGGCAGGCGGCGCAGCGGCAGTTGTCGCGCAGCCAGTCGCTTGAAATCGCCCAGGCGGGGCGCTGGCCCGATTGCAGTTGCAGGGAACCGTCCGTGACACGCACGCTGTTCAGGTCTGTCATGTTGCACCTCCATCGGAATCGCTGGCGCCGACTGTACCAAGGCGGCCGGCGACTTCCGGCCGGCCGCGATTGCGGCCCGGGGGCACGTGAGGCCGAACCACCGTCGCCGCGCCGCACGCGCAACACCCGTTCACGCCTGGATCGAGGCCTCCATCAGGCGGCGCAACTCCGGCGTGATGTCGGGCATCACGCCGAACCAGGCCTCGAACGCCGGCCGCGCCTGGTGCATGAGCATGCCCAGGCCGTCGACGGTCGGGTTGCCACGCGCCCGCGCCTGGGCCAGCAGCGGGGTTTCAAGCGGCACGTAGACGACATCCGACACCAGCGCATGCCGCGGCAGCGGGCCGAGGTCCAGGTCCAGCGCCGGGGTGCCATGCATGCCCTGGGTGGTGGTGTTGACCAGCATGGCCGCGTCTGCCAGCGCTTCGTGGCGGGTGGACCAGGGCAGCGCACTCACGGGAGCACCGAACTCCGCAGCCAGCGCGGCGGCCTTGGCGTCGGTGCGGTTCAGCAGCCGGACGTCTTTGGCGCCTTGTTCCGCCAGCGCCACCAGCACTGCGCGCGCCGCGCCGCCTGCACCCAGCACCGTGACAGGCCCGGCATCGGCGCGCCAGCCGGGCTGCGCTTCGCGCAGACTGGCGATGTAGCCGAATCCGTCGTTGTTCACGCCGTGCAGCGAGCCGTCGGGCTGGACGATGATCGTGTTGATCGCGCCGATCTTGCGCGCCATCGGGCTGACACTGTCCACCAGCGCCATCGCGTCCACCTTGTGCGGCACCGTGATATTGCAGCCGGCGAAGCCGAGCGCCGACAGACCGCGCACCGCATCGGCCAGCCGGGCGGGTTGCACCGGCAGCAGTACGTAGGCGCCGTTCAGGCCGTATTGCTGCAGCCAGTGCTTGTGCAGGAGCGGGGAGCGGGAGTGGCCCACCGGCCACCCCATCACACCTGCCAGCCTGAAAGTCTTGTCTGCCATGGAAGGTTTCCTTTTCGTCAGCTGTGTTTCGCCACCCGCAGCGCCACCAGGCCGGCGCCCACGATCAGCAGCGCGCCAGCCACCGTCGTCATGCGCGGCACTTCGGCAAAAAACAGGAACCCCCACAACGGGGCCCACAACACGCCCGAATACTCGAAGGGCGTCACCAGGCTGGCACGGGCCACGCGGTAGGCAGAGGTCAGCAGCATGGTGCCGGCGGCCGCCACCACCCCGCAGGACGTGATCAGAAAGGTGTCCCATGCAGTGGGCATCACCCAGTTCCGCACCAGGAACTGCAGGCTGGGATGGTCGGCGCGTGTGATGCCCAATACGTGAAAGAAGCCGGCAATGGCCAGCGCGCCGATGAGAAACATCGCGTTCTGGTACGAGGCCATCACCGAGGCCGACTGCACCGAGCCCAGGCGGCGTGCCATCAGCATGGAGCCGCCGTACATGGCGGCTGAAATCAGCGACAGCAGTGCGGCCGGTTCGAACAGGCCGCTGCCGGGCTGCAGCATGACCAGCACGCCGACAAATCCGACCCCGACCGCCGACCACACCTGCCAGCCCGCACGTTCACCAAGCAGCGGGCCGGCCAGCGCCGTGACGAACAGCGGAACGGTGAAATACAGCGCCACCGCATCGGCCAGTGGCAAGGCCGGAAACGCCATGTAGTAGGCGACATAGGCCACGAACATCAGCATGGCGCGCCCGATCAGGGGCCAGAAATCCGGCGATATCAGGGCGCGCCAGCCGACCTCGACCTGCACCAGCGCCAGCAGGATCGGTATCGCCACCACCGAACGCATCGACAGCACCTGGGTCAGCGGATAGGCCCCGCTGACCTGCTTGATCACCGCATCCTGCAACGAGAAGATGAAAACCCCGAGACACAGGAAAACGATCCCGCGAACCGGGCTGTTCTGCACGGGCCCGTTACCGGGAGACGACGCGCGCCATCTCGAGTACCTTGCTCGAATAACCCCACTCGTTGTCGTACCAGGACACCACCTTGACGAAGGTGCCGTCCAGCGCCATGCCGGCATCGGCGTCGAACACCGAGGTGCAGCTTTCGCCGCGGAAGTCGGTCGAGACCACCTTGTCTTCGGTGTAGCCCATCACGCCTTTCATCGCTCCTTCGGATGCGGCTTTCATGGCGGCGCAGATCTGGGCGTAGGTGGCTTCGCGGTTCAACTCGACGGTCAGGTCGACCACCGACACGTCCGACGTGGGCACGCGGAACGCCATGCCGGTGAGCTTCTTGTTGAGTTCGGGAATCACCACACCCACCGCCTTGGCGGCGCCGGTGGACGAGGGGATGATGTTCTCCAGGATGCCGCGGCCGCCGCGCCAGTCCTTGTTGGACGGGCTGTCGACCGTCTTTTGCGTGGCGGTGGCAGCGTGCACGGTGGTCATCAGGCCGCGCTTGATGCCCCAGTTGTCATTCAGTACCTTGGCCACGGGCGCCAGGCAGTTGGTGGTGCACGAGGCGTTGGAGATGATCGCCTGCCCGGCGTAGGTCGCGTCGTTGACGCCAAACACGAACATCGGTGTGTCGTCCTTGCTGGGCGCCGACATGATCACCTTCTTCGCGCCGGCGTCGATGTGTTTCTGGGCGGTTTCCTTGGTCAGGAACAGGCCGGTGGACTCGATCACGATGTCTGCGCCAACCTCGCCCCACTTGAGTTCGGCCGGATCCTTGATGGCGGTCAGGCGGATTTTCTTGCCGTTGACCACCAGCGTGTGGCCATCCACCGAGACCTCGCCCTTGAAGCGGCCGTGCACCGAGTCGAACTGCAGCATATACGCCAGGTACTCCGGCTCCAGCAGGTCGTTGATGCCCACGATCTCGATGTCCTTGAAGTTCTGGACTGCGGCGCGCAGCACCATGCGCCCGATGCGCCCAAAGCCGTTGATGCCGATCTTGATAGTCATGACTTGGTCTTTCTGATGGTTGAGGAAGGGGTGAATCCGGGCCAGGCACCGATCAGCGCCTGGCCAGTGCTTTCTGTACGGTGTCCGCGAGGTTCTCCGGCGTGAAGCCGAAATGCTTGAACAGGGCCGGTGCCGGAGCGGACTCGCCGAAGGTGTCGATGCCCACCACCGCTGCACAGCCGTATTTCCACCAGCCGGCGCTCACGCCCATCTCGACGGCGATGCGCGGGATGCCTGCCGGCAACACGGCGCCCTGGTAGGCGACGGACTGGCGGTCGAAGGTGGTGGTGCTGGGCATGGAGACCACGCGCACGGCGATCTTGCGCCCGGCCAGCAGTTCCTGTGCCTTCAACGCCAGTTGCACTTCCGAGCCGGTGGCGATGATGACCGCCTGGGCGCGCCTGCGCAGGCCGACCTCGGTGGGTTCGGCAAGCACATAGGCACCTTTGCTGATCGCGTCCAGGCCTGCGGCATCGGGCGTGGCGTCGCACCGGCCCTTGGGCGCGTAGCTGATGTTCTGCCGGCTCAGCAGCAAGGCCGTCGGGCGGTCGGCGTTGTGCAGGGCGACGGCCCACGCCACCGCCGTCTCGGCGGTATCGCCCGGGCGCCAGACATCGAGATTCGGAATCAGCCGCAGCGACGCCGCGTGTTCGATCGACTGGTGGGTCGGACCATCTTCGCCCAGCCCGATGCTGTCGTGCGTGAACACATGCACCACCCGCAGCTTCATCAGCGCGGCCATGCGGATCGCATTGCGGCTGTAGTCGCTGAAGGTCAGGAAGGTGCCGCCGTAGGGGATGAAACCGCCGTGCAGCGCGATGCCGTTCATGATCGCCGCCATGCCGAACTCGCGCACGCCGTAGTTGATGTGCCGGCCACCAACCGCCGTGCCGGACGCATCCACGGTCTGCACCACCTCGCCGGCAAGGTTGACACGCAGGCTCGGCGTGGACTTGGTGTTGGTCAGGTTGGAGCCGGTCAGGTCGGCCGAGCCGCCGAGCATTTCCGGCAGCGCCGCGGTCAGGGCTTCGAGCGCCAGTTGCGACGCCTTGCGCGAGGCCACCGTCTCGGCCCGGGTATGGGCGCCGACGACCATGTCGACCACGGTCTGCGCAAAGGCCTTGGGCAGGTCGCCCTTCATGCGGCGCGCCAGTTCGCGTGCCAGGCCGGGGTGCGCGGCCTTGTAGGCGGCCAGCCGGGCGTTCCAGGCTTTTTCAGCCTCGGCGCCGGCGACCTTGGCGTCCCAGGCCGCGTAGATGTCCTTCGAGATGACAAACGGCGGCGCATCCCAGCCCAGGGCTTCGCGGGTCAGCTTGATCTCTTCGGCGCCCAGCGGTTCGCCATGCGCCTTGGCGGTGTTGGCGCGGTTAGGGCTGCCCTGGCCGATGCGGGTCTTGCAGATGATCAGCGTGGGGCGCTCGGTGGAGTTCTTCGCATCGGCCAGTGCCTTGGCCACCAGTGCGGCGTCATGCCCGTCGATCGGGCCGAGCACGTTCCAGCCGTAGGCCACAAAACGCAGGGCGGTGTTGTCGGCGAACCAGGGCGCTACCTGGCCGTCGATGGAGATGCCGTTGTCGTCGTACAGCGCCACCAGCTTGTCGAGCTTCCATGCGCCGGCCAGGGCCGCCGCCTCATGGCTGATGCCTTCCATCATGCAACCGTCGCCCATGAACACATAGGTGCCGTGGTCGACGATGGCATGGCCGTCGCGGTTGAACTCGCGTGCCAGCATCTTCTCGGCCAGCGCCATGCCCACGGCATTGGCAAAACCCTGCCCCAGCGGCCCGGTGGTGGTCTCCACGCCGGGTGTCAGCCCGGTTTCCGGATGCCCCGGTGTCTTGCTGTGCAACTGCCGGAAGTTCTTCAGTTCCGCCATCGGCAGGGCATAACCGGTCAGGTGCAGCAGGGCGTACAGCAGCATGGACCCATGGCCGTTGGACAACACAAACCGGTCGCGGTCGAACCAGTGTGGATTGCGCGGGTTGTGCTTGAGATGGCCGGCCGGCATGCCGTCGGCCGCGCGCGGGCCCCACAGGGCAACCGCCATGTCGGCCATCCCCATCGGCGCGCCCGGATGGCCGGAGTTGGCTTGCTGCACGGCGTCCATCGCCAGTGCACGAATGGCATTGGCCATAGTTTGGGGGGTTGTCATGAGAAGCGCGGCTCCGGGAAATTGTCGAGGGCCCTGATCGGGTGCTGCGTCGATTTTATCGCCCGTGGCGGGTGGGGCTGGCTGCGCTGGCGCAACCAGACGCCGGCTCTGTCGCGATCGGTCCGTCGGCGCGCCGGACGGCTGCGCGTTTGTCGTACAGTGCTCGCACACACCGTTCCGCGAAAGCCTCGGGTCCCTGCGTTGAGCTCCATCGATACCACTGCACCGCCTGCCAGGCGCCACACCGACCCATGTGCGGGGCTGGGGCTGGACGTCGGCGGTACCGCGACGCGATGGGCGCTGGCGGACCGGCAGGGCGGCGTGCTGGCGCAGGGCAGCGTGGCCGGCATGACGGCGCTGATGATGGGCAGCGACGCCGGACGCGACACGCTCCGGGCCACCCTGGAGGGTCTGGCGCACAGCCTGCGCCGGGCCGGTTGCGTCGCCACAGCGCGCACCGTGGCCGGTTTCAGTGGTTATTCGGAGGATGCCGGCTTGCGCTTGCGGCTGGAAGCCCTGGTAGCCCAGGCGCTGCCGGTCGACGCCGGCAGCGTGCGGGTGGTCAGCGACATCACGCTGGCCTACCTGGACTGTTTTGCGCCGGGCGAGGGATACCTGGTGTACGCCGGAACCGGGTCGATCGCGGTGGGCATCGATCCGGACGGCCAGCAGCACCGTGTCGGCGGCCGCGGTGGCCTGCTCGACGATGGTGGTTCGGGTTACTGGATCGCCCGCGAAGCGCTGCAGCATATCTGGCGCGCGGAGGACGAGGCGCCTGGCAGCTGGCCGCAGTCGGCGCTTGCCACAGCGGTTTTTGCGCAGATCGGTGGTTCGTCCTGGGCCCACACCCGCGCGTTTGTCTACCAGGGTTCGCGCGGGCAGGTCGGCGAACTGGCGCTGGCGGTTGCCGCTGCCGCGGCCCGGGATGACGCCGTGGCGCAGGGCATCCTGCACCGGGCCGGCAACGAGCTGGCACGGCTGGCCGCCGTCCTGACGCGACGCCTTGGCACGCGCCCTGTGGCCCTGGCCGGCCGTGCGGCGCAGCTGCACCCGGCCATCCTGTCGGCGATGCGCCAGCAACTGGCCGGCGTGGCCGAGCCACGGCTGGTTGAATTACAGTCGCACCTGACGGCAGCACGCATCGCCGCCCGGGGCGATCCACTGCCCGGTGCAGCGGATGGCGCCTGAGCCCGTGCCGGAGCTGTTTCGCCAGTCCTTCACAACCAGTCACAACCAATCACAACAGGAGCACACCATGAAAAGAGCCATCCGCAACGCCAGTCTGGCCGTCCTGGCCTGCACCAGCAGCCTGAGTTTTGCCGTCGACCTCACGTTCTGGAGCTGGCGCGTCGAAGACAAGGATTTCTACGACGCCATCGCGAAGGAATACAAGGCGCTCAGCGGCGACGATGTGAAGTTCAGCGGCTACAAGAACACGGAATACCCCACGGTGCTGTCGGCGGCACTGGCGGCAGGCAGCGGGCCGGACATCATCCACACCCGCGCCTATGGCGGGCTGGCCGCTTTGGCCGATGCCGACTACCTGTTGCCGGTGAACAAGGGCAACGTGCCCAATCTCGCCGCTTTTGGCGATGGGGTGATGCTGGGTGCCGTCGGGCGCAAGCCGCCGCACGACAAGAACACCTACGGCGTGCCGTTTGCGACCCAGGCCCTGGGCATCTTCTACAACAAGCAGGTGCTTGCCAAGGCCGGCATCACGGCCTTGCCCAGGACCTGGGACGAGTTCAAGAACATCTGCAAGACGCTGAAGGAAAAGAAGGTCACCTGCATCGCCAACGGCGGCAAGGACACGCCGGGCCTGGAGCAGATGTTCGGTGTGATGGGCCCGAACTTCTACGGCGGCACGGGCTACTTCAACAGCCTGATGGCCGGCAGCAAGAACTTCACCGACCCGGCGTTCGTGAAGGCCATCGACGAAGCGGTGGCGCTCAAGGAGTACTTCCCGCCGAACCAGATGGGCGTGGGCGAGAACGAAAGCCGCACGCTGTTCGCGTCCGGCATGGCGGCCTACTACTTCACCGGCACCTGGAACATCGACACCATCAAGGACCTGAACCCGAAGGCCGAGTTCGACATCATGCCGGCGCCGCCCCTGGTTGCAGGCGGTCCGGTGTATGTGGCCTCCTTTGCCGATGGCAACTACTCGATCAATGCCAAGACCACCAAGCGCGAGGCCGCGCTGAAGTTCCTGAATTTCCTGGCCAGCAAGGAGTACGGCCAGAAGTTCACGACGGAACTCAAGCAGATGTCGGCCGTGCCAGGCACCAAGGCCACCGATCCGATCCTGGCGGCGTATGGTGAGCAGGCCAGCCGCAACGGCACGCCGTTCCTGATGCTGGTGGGCTTTCGTTACCAGAACCCGAACGGCTCGATCCTGCTGCGCGACGGCATCCAGAAGGTGATGCAGGGGCAGGGCACGCCGGCATCGCTGGCCGCCGAGATCCAGACCGGCATCGGCAGCTGGCACAAGCCGTTCCAGAAGTAGGCCCGGGCCCGGGCCCGCCGTGCATAGCCGTAGCCTCTGGATCGCGCTGTTCCTGGCGCCTGCCATCGCGCTGATGGCAGTGTTCATGTTGTGGCCGGCGCTTGCCGCGCTGGGCTACAGCATGTACGACTGGAACGCCTTCACGCGTACCGAATTTGCGGGGTTCAAGCATTTCCTGCGGCTGGCCTCGCCACCCTACCGCAATGAATTCCTGTCGGCGCTGGCCCACAACACCATCACGTTCCTGGTGGTGGTGACGATCCAGAACGGCCTGGCACTGCTGCTGGCATTCGGCCTGTACCGCCGGCCGCGTGGCTTCGCGTTCTTCCGCGGCACCGTGTTTCTGCCGGTGATCCTGTCGCTGGTGATCACCGGCTATCTGTGGCAGCTGTTCCTGCACCCGCTGTTCGGGCCGCTGACCATATTTGCGATGGAGGTGTTCCGCCTCGAGGAGTTCGCGCCGCTGGGCGACAGCCGGCTGGCGCTGGGCGCTGCCATCGTCATCTCGATCTGGCGCAATATCGGGTTTCCGACCATCGTCTTCCTGGCTGGCATGAATGCCATACCAGATGAGATCTACAAGGCGGCGGCGCTGGACGGCGCCAGCGACTGGCAGACCTTCTCGCGCATCACGCTTCCCAACCTGGGGCCATCGTTCACCATCGTGCTGATCCTCACCTTCATCGGCGCGTTCGAATGGTTCGAGTTGCCTTTCGTGATCGGCGGCGCCACCGGAAACCCGGGCAATTCACTGGACACCATGGCGCTGATGTTCTACCGCCTGTCGTTTGGCGACGGTGCGACACCCGTCACCGACCTCGGGCTCGGTGCGGCGGTCAGTGTGGTGCTGTTCAGCATCGTGCTGGTCGGTTCGAAATACGGGGCCAACTACCTGCGCCGGCGCGAGGTGCACGAGTGAACCGCAGTGTCGCTTGCGTGTCGGGTTGCCGGTGCGCGCGGCGTGTGGGGCAGCCGGTGTGAGCGGCGCATTGGCCTCCCGGCACACGCCGTTCACGGTATTCCTGCTGGGGCTGCTGGTCCTGAACACGGTTGGCGTGGTGGTGCCTCTGGTCGTGGCGCTGGTGTCGTCGTTCAAGACCACCGCTGAAATCATGAACGCGCCGTTCGGGTTGCCGGAGACCTGGAGCCTGGTCAATTTCGCCAAGGTGCTGGGCGAGGGCAACTTCGGCACCTATTTCCGCAATTCCGTGCTGGTGACCCTGGGCTCCGAGCTGCTCATCCTCAGCCTGTCGGCGATGGCGGGTTATGCGCTGGGGCGCTTCCGGTTCCGCTTCAACGGGCTGCTGTACACCCTGATCCTGATGGGGCTGATGATTCCCGCCAAGCTGCTGCTGGTGCCCTTGTTCCTGCAGCTCAGGCAGATGGGCTTGCTGGACAGCCTGTGGGGGCTGATCCTGGTGTATGCGGCGGGCGGCATCCCGGCGGGTGTCTTCATCATGACCGGCTTCTTTCGCGCGCTTCCCCAGGCGCTCGAATCCGCGGCGCGCATCGACGGTGCCGGCGAATGGACCATCTTCCACCGCATCATGCTCCCGCTGGTGCGGCCGCAGCTGGCCATCGTGGCGATCTACACCGCGATCCCGATCTGGAACGACTTCCTGCTGCCGATCGTCTTCATCTCCAGCCCGGAGCTCAAGACCCTGCCGCAGGGGCTATCGGTATTTTTCGGTGAGCATGCGGTCAACATGGGCGCGCTGTTCGCGGGCCTGACGGTATCGGCGCTGCCCCTGGTGGCGCTGTACCTGGTGCTGTCCGAGCAGTTCATCAAGGGGCTGACGGCCGGAGCCGTGAAAGGCTGAACCATGGACGTGCACGCCGTGTGCCAATGCCAGGGAAGAAATGGAGTCGTGACCCGATGCAATCGCTGAAGCTCGTCCATGTCGCCAAGCGCTTCGGGGAGACCGAGGTGCTCAAGAACATCGACCTGGAAATCGAACCCGGTGAGTTCCTGATCCTGGTGGGGCCATCGGGCTGCGGCAAATCGACCCTGCTCAACTGCCTGGCGGGGCTCGAGGAGCTCAGCGCCGGCGAGATCTGGATCGGAGACCGGATGGTCAATGCGGTGTCGCCCAAGGACCGGGACATCGCCATGGTGTTCCAGAGTTATGCGCTGTATCCGAACATGGACGTGCGGGGCAACATCGCCTTTGGCATGGAGATGCGGGGTGTGCCCAGGGCGGCGCGGGAAGCGCGTGTCATCGAGGTCGCGCGCATGCTGCATATGGAGGACCTGCTGGACCGCAAGCCGGCACAGCTGTCGGGCGGGCAGCGCCAGCGTGTTGCCATGGGCCGTGCGCTGGCGCGCAGTCCGGGGCTGTTCCTGTTCGATGAACCGCTGTCCAACCTGGATGCCAAGCTGCGTGTCGAGATGCGCGCGGAGATCAAGCTGCTGCACCAGCGCACCAGGATCACGTCGGTCTACGTCACCCATGACCAGATCGAGGCCATGACGCTGGGCTCGCGCATCGCGATCATGAAGGACGGCGTGATCCAGCAGTTCGGCACGCCGGACGACCTCTACCAGCGGCCCGCGAACCTGTTCGTCGCCGCGTTCATCGGCAGCCCGTCGATGAACTTCATCCCCGCGACGCTGCGTCGCGATGCGTCCGGATACGCCGTGGAGCTGGCTTCGGCGATCGCCAGCCTGCGCGTCCAGCTGCCGGGCCACGCGGCCTACGCATCGTTTGTCGACCAGGAGGTCACCTTGGGGATCCGTCCGGAGTCACTGGTTCAGGTGGCGCCGGGGAGTCCGCACCTCGGTTGTCCGATCGACCTGGTCGAACCCACCGGACCAGACACCCTGGTGCTGACGCATGTCAACGGCGCCAGGACGGTCGCACGCGTGTCGCCGAACGCGGACCTGCTGCCCGGCACGCAGGTCTGCCTGGCGCCCGACAGCCAGCGCCTCCTGTTGTTCGACCGGCAAACCGGCGACCGGATCGGTCGCTGACCAGAACCGCCGCGGCGCGCCCGGGAATCGGTCGCGGCATACACTGGCAGCCACCGCTTCACTTACCCCCGATCCCACCATGAGCACATCCCAATATGCTGCCCGCCGGGCGGCACTCGCCGCGCAGCTGGGCCCGGGCGCCGTCGCCATCCTGCCCACGGCGCCGGAGCAGCAGCGCAACCGCGACAGTGATTTTCTCTACCGGCACGACAGCTATTTCCACTACCTCAGCGGCTTCGCGGAACCCCGGGCGTGGCTGGTCATTGCAGGTGACGGCCGCAGCACCCTGTTCTGCCAGCCGAAGGATCTGGAACGCGAGACCTGGGATGGCTACCGACTCGGCCCGGCCGACGCGCCGGCGCGACTGGGTGTCGATGCCGCCCATTCCGTGGCCGAACTGGACACGCAGATGCCCCGGCTGCTCGACGGCCGCGACGCGGTGTGGTTTCCGTTCGGTATCCACAAGGGGCTGGAATCCCGCGTGGACGGATGGCTCGCCAGCCTGCGCGCGCGGGTGCGGCTCGGCGCCTTGTGCCCGGAGCACCAGCGCGACCTGTGTGGTGTGCTCGATGAAATGCGCCTGCTCAAGGACGCCCGGGAACAGGACACCATGCGCAGGGCGGCGCAGATCAGCGCCGGCGCCCATGTGCGTGCCATGCAGCTGTGCGCGCGCATGATCCGCGACGGGCAGGATGTGCGGGAGTACCACCTCGATGCGGAGCTGCTGCATGAGTTCCGCCGCCATGGGTCGCAGTACCCTGCCTATGGCTCCATCGTCGCGGCAGGCGCCAATGCCTGCGTGCTGCATTACCGCGCCGACGCGGCACCCGTGCGCAATGGCGAGCTGGTCCTGATCGATGCCGGTTGCGAGCTCGACGGGTACGCCAGCGACATCACCCGCACTTTCCCGGCCAACGGGCGGTTCACGCCGGCGCAACGCGTGTTGTATGACCTGGTGCTGGCAAGCCAGGATGCCGCCGTGGCGGCGACCCGTGCCGGCGCCCGCTTCACCGACCCGCACGAGGCCAGCGTGCGGGTGCTGGCGCAGGGCATGCTGGACCTGGGGCTGCTCGACGGCAACAAGGTCGGATCGCTCGAAGACGTGATCGAGAAGCGCGCGTATTTCCCGTTCTACATGCACCGCACCGGCCACTGGCTGGGCATGGACGTGCACGATTGCGGCGCCTACCTCGAGCCGTCGGAGCTGGGCCAGGCCAGCGAGCGCAAGGATGCGCTCACCGGCGAGACGATCATCAACCGGCCGGCACGGATATTGCGCCCCGGCATGGTGCTGACGATCGAGCCGGGGATCTATGTGCGGCCAGCGCCCGGTGTGCCGGAGCAATTCCACAACATCGGCATCCGGATCGAGGATGACGCGATCGTCACGGATGCCGGCTGCGAGCTGATCAGCCGCGGCGTGCCCGTGCGGGGTGACGACATCGAAGCCCTGATGCGCGTGTGAATGGTGGAGCCCTTCGTGTCTGAGGCCGGGCGTCAGTTCGCGGAGCTGGGTTACCTGGTGTTGCCCGGGTTCAAGTCTGCCGCCGAAATCGCGCGCGTGCGCGCCCGCGCCACGGAGATCGTCGAGGACTTTGATCCTGCGCAGAGCCGCACGATCTTCACCACCAACGAGCAACAGCGTCAGGTGGACGCGTATTTCCTGGGCTCCGCCGATGCCGTGCGTTGCTTTTTCGAGGAGGAGGCCTTCGACGCGCAGGGTCGGCTGAAGCAGGCCAAGGCCCTGTCGATCAACAAGATCGGCCATGCGCTGCACGATCTGGATCCGGTGTTCGATGCGTTTTCCCGCGGCGACGCGCTGGCCGAGGTGGCGCGCGAGGTTGGTCTGCAAGACCCGCTGCTGTGGCAGTCGATGTATATCTTCAAGCAGCCCGGAATCGGCGGCGAGGTCCGCTGGCACCAGGACGCCACCTTCTTCGACACCACCCCGCAGACCGTGACAACCTTCTGGTTCGCACTCGAGGACGCCGACCTGCGCAATGGGTGCCTGTGGGTCGAGCCCGGTGGGCACCGGGGCCCGTTGCGGGAGCGTTTCGTGCTGCACGGCGATGGAGCGGAGATCGAAAAGCTGGACGACGCCCCCTGGCCCGTTGCGAGCGCGGCAGTTCCGCTGGAAGTGCAGGCCGGCACCCTGGTCGTCTTCCATGGCCTGTTGCCACATTACAGCGCGGCCAACCGCTCTGCGCTGTCGCGCCATGCCTACACCCTGCATGTGACCGACGCCAGTGCGCGGTATTCGCCGCGCAACTGGCTTCAGCGTGGCAGCCAGTTCCCGCCACGTGGCTTTCTGCGCCATGGTCGGGCTGTTGCCGTTTGACGCGGGCCGCCTGTCCGCGGCAGTGCTGCGCCGATAGCGCAGCACTACAATCCGACACCCTCGAAAACGCGGATCGCGGACCCGTGTCGTCCCGTCGATTCCAGCCGGAGAACCACCATGCCAGACCAGACCATCAGTTCCGACGACAAACGCGCGGAATTGCGCAGAGCCGCGCTCGAATACCATGAATTTCCGACGCCGGGGAAGATCGCCGTCGCGGCGACCAAGCAACTTGTCAACCAGCACGACCTGGCACTGGCGTATTCGCCGGGCGTCGCTGCGCCCTGCGAGGAGATCGTCAAGGACCCGAACAACGCGTTCAAGTACACCAGCCGGGGCAACCTGGTCGCAGTGATCACCAATGGCACGGCGGTGCTCGGGCTGGGGGACATCGGGCCGCTGGCCGCCAAGCCGGTGATGGAAGGCAAGGCGGTCCTGTTCAAGAAGTTTGCCGGCATCGATGTGTTCGACATCGAGATCAACGAGAAACACGATCTTGACAAGCTGGTGGACATCATCGCTGCGCTGGAGCCGACCTTCGGTGGCATCAACCTGGAGGACATCAAGGCGCCAGACTGCTTCTACGTGGAGCGCAAGCTGCGCGACCGCATGAAGATCCCCGTGTTCCACGACGACCAGCACGGCACGGCAATTGTGGTGGGTGCGGCGCTGCTCAACGGGCTGAAGGTCGTCGGCAAGGATCCGAAAAAGGTCAAGCTGGTGACATCGGGCGCCGGCGCGGCCGCACTGGCTTGCCTGGGGCTGCTGGTCAAGCTCGGCATTCCGCGCGAAAACATCTTCGTGACCGACCTGGCCGGCGTGGTGTACGAGGGCCGCACCGAACTGATGGACGAGGACAAGATCGTGTTTGCCCAGAAGACAGCGGCGCGTACGCTGGGCGAGGTCATCGAGGGTGCGGACATCTTCCTGGGGCTGTCCGCGGGTGGTGTCCTCAAGCCGGACATGGTGCGCAAGATGGCCGCCAGGCCGCTGATCTTTGCCCTGGCCAACCCGACGCCCGAGATCCTGCCGGAAGAGGTCCTGGCCGTGCGCGATGACGCCATCATGGCGACCGGGCGGACCGACTACCCGAACCAGGTCAACAACGTTCTGTGCTTTCCGTATATCTTCCGCGGAGCGCTGGACGCCGGCGCGTCGACCATCACCCTGGAGATGGAAATCGCGGCGGTGCACGCGATCGCCGAGCTGGCGCAAGCCGAACAGAGCGAGGTGGTTGCGGCCGCGTATGCCGGCCAGCAGCTGGCTTTCGGCCCGCAATACCTGATTCCCAAGCCGTTTGATCCGCGCCTGATGATGAAGATCGCGCCAGCCGTGGCCAAGGCCGCCGCAGACAGCGGGGTCGCGTTGCGCCCGATCGCGGACATGGTGGCCTATGCGGAGAAGCTGCAGAGTTTCGTCTACGCGTCCGGAACCACCATGCGCCCGATCTTCGCGGCCGCGAAAACGGCGGTCCACAAGCGCGTGGCCTACTGCGAAGGCGAGGAGGAACGCGTGTTGCGGGCCTGCCAGATCGTGGTGGACGAGCGCCTGGCCCGACCGACGCTGATCGGCCGTCCGGGTGTCATCGCGCAACGGATCACCAAGTTCGGTCTGCGCCTTCGCGAGGAACTGGACTACGACGTCGTCAACGTGGAACACGACCCGCGCTACCGCGATTTCTGGCAGACCTACCACCGCATGACCGAGCGCCAGGGCACGACGGTGCAGATGGCCAAGATCGAGATGCGCCGGCGGCTGACGCTGATCGGCGCCATGCTGCTGCATAAGGGTGACGTGGACGGAATGATCTGCGGAACCTGGGGAACCACCGCGATGCACCTGACCTACATCGATCAGGTGATCGGGCGGCGCCAGGGCGGTAGCCCGAGCACGCCGCAGGATGTGCCGATCTATGCCTGCATGAACGGGTTGCTGCTGCCCGACCGGCAGGTATTCCTGGTCGATACCCATGTCAATTACGACCCGAGCGCAGAGGAACTTACCGAGATCACGGTCATGGCGGCGGAAGAGATGATGCGTTTTGGCATCCGCCCCAAGGCCGCGCTGCTGTCGCATTCGAATTTCGGCAGCAGCAACCTGCCCAGCGCACTGAAGATGCGCAATGTGCTGGCGCTGTTGCGGGTCGAAGCCCCCTGGCTGGAAGTCGACGGAGAAATGCACGGCGACGTGGCGCTCGATGGTGCGGCCAGGGCGGCCATCATGCCCAACAGCACGTTGGCGGGGAATGCCAATTTGTTGGTGCTTCCCAACATCGATGCGGCCAACATCGCCTACAACCTGCTCAAGACAGCCGCTGGTGGCAACATTGCGATCGGCCCGGTGTTGCTGGGGGCGGCACGCCCAGTGCATATCCTTACTGCCAGCACCACAGTGCGGCGGATCGTGAATATGACGGCGTTGACCGTGGCAGACGCCAATGCCACGCGCTAATGTAAAACGCGACAGCAAGCACTGACTTCAATCAAACTGCGCGCGCAGATTTTTGCCCAATTATTGTGCAAACGCTTGCTTTCCCGCGCCGGATCGGCGACACTACCCGTCGTTAAAGTTGCGGGTTAACCCGAGGTTTTGGAGCAAATTTTGAAGGTTGGCTTGTCGCACATTAAGTTGGTACTTACTAGCTTAATGCTTTTAGTGGCAGTGTCAACCGGTGTTGTGCAAGCCAAAACCACCGCCGCCGCGGATAAGTTGGCGACCATTTCGGTTGCTGAATTGCCGGCCCAAGGTGCTCAGACGTACGCATTGATTGCTCAAGGTGGTCCCTTTCCGTACGAAAAGGATGGGGTGGTCTTTGGCAATCGGGAGCGCTTGCTGCCAATCAGCAACCGCGGCTACTACCGGGAATACACGGTGGCGACGCCTGGAGTACGCCATCGGGGAACGCGACGAATTGTGTGTGGGGGTAAACCCCGGGAGCCCGACGCCTGTTATTACACGGCCGATCATTACGCGAGTTTTCGCAGGATCGTCCCGTGACCGAGTTTTGTGACCTTTTTTGAAAGTGAAACGGGGATGGACATGCCACTTCGTCAAGAGACAGAAGCACCACTGCGTGGTGTGAGAACCAACATCGTTCAGTCGATCCGCGCTTTTCGCGTTCAGGATCTGCAGGACGCTGCGCAACACCTGGGCCAGCATTTCTTGTATGCCAACCTCGCCAATGCACAGTCGAAACAGGATGTGCTTGACATGATTGGCCAGCAATTCACGCTGCCGGCGCATGTGGGCAAGAACTTCGACGCGCTGTACGACAGCATGACCGACCCGGTGCACAAGTCGGGGCCGCAACCCGGTTTCATCGTGGTGCTGGAGCATATCCCTGCGAACGTCAAGTTCGACAAGGAAGCGCGCGAGCAACTGCTGGACATCTTCCGCGATGCCGCTGATTATTGGGGGGACCGAAAAATACCCTTCCGATGTTTCTATTCTTTTCTGTAGCCCGTTCTGCACACACCAGCCAAGCAGAACGGGCGAACGAGGCTAAGAGCGAAGGTCAAGCGGAAGACGCGCTGTCGGGTATTGCACTGACCACCGAGAGTGGTGAAAAGATGCCCACCGACAAGTTGTTGGACGTGTCCCCTCTGGCGCTGCGCATGAGCAGTCCATTCAACGCCGGGTACTGGCTCGCCGCCGCATAACCGGGAGCCGCAGCACTTCGAAAAGCCCGTCAGTCCGACGGGCTTTTTTGTGCCTGCTGCGCCAGCACGACGAATTCCGCGACCGGGACCTCTTCGGCGCGCCGCTGCACATCGAACGTCCCGTCAAAAGCGTGGTCGGTCAGCCAGCGGCCCAGGGTATGGCGCAGGATCTTGCGCCGCTGGCTGAACGCAACCTGAACGATCTGGCTCAGCAGGCCCACCTCCACGATGGCAGGCGCTGGCCGCGGCAGCATGCGCACGACGGCGCTGTCCACCCGTGGCGGCGGATCAAAACTCTCGGGCGGCACGTGCAGGATGTTGTCCATGGCATAGCGCCACTGCAGCATCACGCTCAGGCGCCCATAGGCGGCGGTCGACGGCCGTGCCACCATGCGGTCGACCACCTCGCGCTGCAGCATGAAATACTGGTCCCGGACAATGGGCGCGTAATCCAGCAGGTGGAAGAGGATGGGAGTCGATATGTTGTAGGGCAGGTTGCCCACGATGCGCAAGCCGCCCGCACCGAGCCCGCCCGGCAGTGGCGGCAACGCCGCGAAATCCACCTTCAACACGTCCGATTCGATCACGGTGAGATCGGGCCGAGCTCGCAGGCGCGACGCCAGGTCGCGGTCGAGCTCGATCACCACCAGGTGCCCCAGGCGCTCTACCAGCGGTTGCGTCAGGGCCGCCAACCCGGGGCCGATTTCGACCATGCAGTCGCCGGCCTGGGGGGCTATTGCCGCGACAATCGCATCGATGATGGCTGCGTCGGTCAGAAAGTGCTGGCCGAATCGCTTGCGAGGCAGGTGGCCCCGCTGGGCGGCCGGCTTCACGCCCACGGTGACGCGCAGTGCTTCAGCACCGATCAGCCCGGGGGGTCACGCATTTCCACATAGGCCCGCGCGCGCAGGTCCTGCGCCCAGACGGCAAAAGCGTCGTCGAGTTTCTTCTCGCGCACCAGGTTGCGGACGGCCTCGCGTTTTTCCCGTTGGCTCAGCGGCACCACACGGCGTTGCTTGACCGTGATGAGGTGGACGCCAAAACGGGACACCAGCGGCTCGCTGATCTGACCCGGTTCCAGGGCGTTCAGGACCTGCTCGAATTCGGGCACGAACTGGCCAGCGGCGGTCCACCCCAGTTCACCTCCCTGCGCCGCGCTTCCGTCCTGCGAGTTGTCCCTGGCCAGTGTGGCAAAGTCTGCCTGCCCGGCGAGGATGCGGGTTCGCATGCCCAGCAGTTTCTCCACCGCCGCGGCTTCGCTCAGCTGGGGTGTCACACGCAGCAGGATGTGGCTGGCCAATGTCTGCTCCACCGTGCTCGCTGGTGCGCCCTTGGCGAGTTTCTCCGTGAGCTTGAGCACGTGTACGCCGGCACCGGACCGGACCGTGACCAGGCCGCCGACCGCCAGCGTACGCGTGGCATCGACGAACAGCGACGGGTAGCGGTCGACCGGGCGCATGCCCAGCTGTCCGCCGCGGGCGCCGTCGACCGCATCCGACAGCTCGCGCGCCAGCGCTGCAAAGTCTTCGCCGGATCGTGCCCGTTCCATGGTCCGTTGCGCCTTGGACTGGGCGGTGGCCACCTGTGCAGGAGTCGCGTCCTCCGGCAGGGCAAACAGCACATGCGAAATGTTGATGTCCTGCGCGTCCAGGCCCTGGCTGCGTTGTTGATCGCGCAGGTACTGGTCGATTTCCAGCTCGGAGACCCGCACCTTCTGGTTGATCTCGCGCTCGCGGACGCGAACCAGTATGAGTTGGTCGCGCAACTGGTTGCGAAACTGGCGCCGGTCGATTCCGTCGGCGGCCAGGCGCCGGTGAATCTCCGCCAGGTCGAGCTGGTTCTGGCGTGCCACGTTCTGTTCGGCCTCGTCCACCGCGGCGTCATCCACCTTGATCCCGGATTCGCGCGCCGATTGCAGTTGTGCCCGCTCGTTGATCAGGCGCTCCAGGGCCAGGGCTGCCACCTCCCGTGCATCGGCGGGCAGGGGCTGCGTCGCCTGGCGTGCAAGGCGTGCCACTTCGAGGCGAACCTGGTGGTTGGTGATTGGCTCCGAATTCACGACCGCCACGATGTAGTCGGCGGGGCGTTGGGCCCTGCTGCCAGCAGCTTCAGGCACGGCCACTGCAGGGCCCGGCAGGCGCAGACCCTGCGCATCGGCCACAACGGCGCAAGCGCATAACAGGGAGCCGATCAACAGGCTCGGAAGGCGACGGGTCATCATGGGGTCATTCGTAATTGCTGAAACGGCCAGGCGAGGTGCTTGTCTCGCGCAGGAACTGGTAACGGGGAATGTTCTGCTTGAGGGTTTGAAGGGGATTGGCGCCCAGGCGCGAGAAGCCGACAAACTCCAGCTGGAACATGATCCGGCGGTTGGACGAGGTCGCGCCGGTCTGCAGACGTTCCAGGACGATCCGGCCCAGCCAGCACCCGCCGTCGTACTCCAGGCCGACCACCGAGTCTACCAACTTGCCCTCGCGCAGACTGAAGTTGATGCGGCCCACGCTGTACCAGCGGCCCTCTCCCTGTCCGCGTCCGGCGCCGAGGTCCTCGCCGCGGTCGCCCCACAGGTCGTTGATCGGCCATTGCCAGCCAACGTCGATCTGTTCGCTCGATCCGCGTTGCAGCCGGTAGGCGGCACTCACGACCCGGTAGTTGCCCGGGCTGTAGCGTCCGCCGATCGTGGAGCGGATCGAGCGCGCGGTATCGGTGTTGAATTGCACCGTCGAGTCGAACGACCAGCGCGGATCCAGATTCGCCGTGGCGCCCACCAGCACATCGCTGTAGCCCTTCGGGATCGGGGCGCCGCCGGGCAGGGACACCCGCTGGTCCTTGAAACGCACCCGTTGCGCGATGCCGAAACGCGCCGCCTCGGCCCCGGTTTCGGGATCCAGCAAGCGCGTGGAGAGACCCAGCGTGAGCAAGTCGCTGTCGGAGATGCGGTCATTGCCGACAAACGCGTTGTCCGTGTAGATGCTCGCGAAATTGAAGTCGTTGGTGCCGGAATCGTAGTTGGGCAACTGGCTCTGGTCGCGGTACGGGGTGCGCACGTAGAACGCGCGCGGCTCAAGCGTCTGGCGGAAGGCCCGACCGAAATAGCTGGCATCACGCTCGAACACCACGCCGCTGTCCAGGCTGAAGGTCGGCACCACGCGGCTGGCCGAGGTGGCCCCATTGGCCAGTGCGCCATTGAACTGGTAATTCGTCGCGTGCAACTGCAGCTTCGGGGTGATGAACCCGGCAGGCGACACCCAGGACCGGCTGACCTGTGCCACCGAAAATGTCCGCCGTCCGTTGGCCTGACCCGTGAGCAGCCGGTCGGATTCAAACTGCGTGCTGTCGAGATCCACCGAGTAGTCCAGACCGGCGACGTTGGAGCGTGCATAACGCAGGCCCACCTGGGGCATCCGGTCATACGGCGGCACGATAGGCGCGGCAACGTCCTGCAGCGTCTGCCACTTGAGCATGCGCAGGTTGGCGGACAGAGGCCCGCTGGACCATGACAGCCCGAGGTCGTTGGCCAGCAGGCGCTGCGTGAGCCAGGGGTTCACGCGGGTGAAGTCGCGCCAGTAGTTGTCGTCGCTGACGCGATTGAGCGACAGGTTGATGCCCACCGGCCCGATTGCCGCGATGCCAGGCTCGAGCGTGCCGTTGTGCGTATACGCCAAGCCCCAGCGGCTGACGTTGCGCAGCTTGTCGCCGGGCATGAAGTTGGCGCGCAGCTGTCCGGCATAGGCCGTTTCCATGTACCGGAATTCCCCGGCCAGGTCGACGCCGCGTTTGCTCATCACCGCCGGGAACAGCGTGGCATCCCTGTTGGGTGCGATGTTCCAGTAATAGGGAACCGACAGCTCCAGACCGTTGACACTGTCGACACCGAATGTCGGTGGCAGAACCCCGGACTTTCTGCGGTTGCTCAGCGGGAAACTGAAAGCCGGTATCGGCAGCAGCGGCATGCCCTTGAAGGTCAACAGCGCACCTTCCGCCTGCCCTATCTCCTCTTCGTTGTCGATGCTGATGCTGGCGGCCCGCAGTATCCAGTCGGGCATCCAGCCGGGGCCGGGCAGCCGTCGGCAGGTGGTGAAAGTCGCATTGCGGATCAGGGCGCGATCCTGGTCCACGAAATCGACCCGCTCGGCTTCGCCATGCCCGTCGTTCTTGAGCAAGCGGTATCTCGGGTTGAGAAAAAAGCCCTCGAAGGACTCGACCTTGAGTTCCAGCGCCGGGCCTTCGTACACGTCGCCGGCGCGGTTGATGTTGACGTTGCCACGTGCCTTGGCCAGATCCTCTGGCTGGTAGTACTCCAGCCGGTCGGCGCGGATCACCATGTCGCCGCGACGCAACTCGGCCTTGCCTTCGACCACGGTTTCGAGGTCGGTCCGGGAAGAAATGCGTTCACCCGACACGAAGGTGGGCAGCGCACTGCGCTGTGCAGCAGGAATCACGTCTCGCAGCAGGCGGCTGCTTTTCAGCGCTGGCGGCTCGATGCTGGCCGGTTGCGCCTGCCCTTGCCCGTGCAGGACGACCCCGGCTGCCAACACCCAAGGCCCTGCCACGAGCCCGAGCCGCCCGGTGGTGGCGGCCTGGCGTATCGGTTCGTGCATGGCAGGGCGCATCGGCAAATAACTGGAGTTCGAAGGGGGCAGCGCCAGGGTGGCTGCCGCGGGTGGGTTTGTAGAATGGATTATCCATGAGCGACCGCACCGTCTCCCCGCAGGCCCCGAGTCCCCCACCCCCTGCAGATGCCAGCCTGATGCCGCAGTGGCCCGATCCGGTGCGCGCCTCGGCGTTCGCAACCTGGATGGAGCGTCTGCGGGAAACCCACGGCCTGGATGCCCGCACGCTGCGGCCGGCATCGGCCGACGCCAGTTTCCGCCGCTACCTGCGTGTCGATGCGCCCGGTGGCAGTTGCATCATCATGGATGCACCCCCGGACAAGGAAGATTGCGCCCCGTTCGTGCAGGTGGCGAAACGGATGGCCGCGGCGGGATTGAACGTGCCCGAGGTGCTGGCCTGGGAGCCGTCCCAGGGGTTCATGCTGCTGTCCGATCTGGGCGACCGGAACATGATGCAGGTCCTGCAGCCGGAACAGCCGCTCGCCGCGCTGCCCTGGTTTGTGAGCGCCATCGACGCACTCGTCACCTGGCAGTTGGCGTCGACGCCGGGCGTGCTGCCGACCTGCGACGCATCCATGCTGCTGCGCGAAATGGAGCTGTTTCCGCAGTGGTACCTGACACAGTACCGGGGCGTGGTGATCGACGACACCATGCGCCGCATCCTGGACCAGACCTTCCAGGCCATTGCCACCGAGAGCCTGGCGTGGCCCAGTGTGTATGTGCACAGCGATTTCATGCCGCGCAACCTGATGCTGCCTCCGCCGGCGCGTGCTGCCGGCACGGTCGACACACGAATCGGCATCCTCGATTTCCAGGATGCGGTGTACGGGCCGATCACCTACGACATCGCCAGCCTCATGCGCGATGCTTTCCTGAGCTGGGACGAAGACTTCGTGCTGGAAGTCACGATCCGGTATTGGGAGAAGGCCCGTGCCGCGGGCCTGCCGGTCGGGCAGGACTTCGGTGCGTTCTACCGTGCCGTGGAATGGATGGGGCTGCAGCGCCACCTGCGCGTGGCGGGCGTCTTCGTGCGCCTGACCCTGCGCGACGGCAAGCCCCGCTACCTGGCCGATACGCCGCGCTTCATCGGGTATATCCGCGCGACGGCGGCGCGCTACCGCGAACTCAAGCCGCTGTTGCGGCTGGTGGACAAGGTCGAAGGCATCCAGGACGCGGGGGCCTATGTCTTCGGGCGGGTGTGACACGCAGCGGGTCGGCCCGGCGTGCCGCGTGCCAGTCCGGGTGCCATGTCGCTGACACCCCGCTTCCATTGCCCGGTCGGGTTGTCGACCGGCGCCAGCATCCTGTTGCCGCCGGGTGCGGCCCGCCATGTGCAAGTGCTGCGCCTGCAGCCTGGGGCCGCGATCACCTTGTTCGCCGGCGCGCTGGCGCCGTCCGACTGCAATCCTGCGGGACAGACCGGGGGTGAGTTCGACGCCACCGTCACCGAGATGGGCCGCAGTGATGTGCGGGTGCTCGTCGGTCGGCACCTGTCGGTGGAGCGCGAACCGGCGCGGCGTCTGTATCTCGCGCTCGGCATGCCGGCCAATGAACGCATGGACTGGCTGGTTGAAAAAGCCACGGAACTCGGCGTGGCCCGGGTGCAGGCGCTGATGACCGAGCGCACGGTGGTGCGCCTGGATGGCGAGCGCGCGCGCAAGAAGGCCGAGCACTGGGCCAGCATCGCCATCGCCGCGTGCGAACAGTGCGGCCGCAACCAGGTGCCCATGGTGGCGCAGGCCCTGCCCCTGCGCCAGTGGCTCGGGGGCCTGGGTGGTATCGGGGCCGGCGATGAACAGCGCCTGGTCCTGTCGCTGCGTGAAGGCGCCCGACCTTTGCGTGAGCTGCCGCGGAACACGTCCGGTGATACGTGCGCCGTCACGCTGTTGTCGGGCCCCGAGGGCGGACTCAGCGCGGCGGAGGAGCAGCAGGCGCTTGACCGGGGTTTTGTTCCGGTCAGCCTGGGCCCGCGTGTGCTGCGCGCGGAAACGGCTGCATTGGCGGCCCTTACACTGCTTGCATGAACCGCAACCTCTACCTCCTTGCTGCGTGCCAGGGACTGTTCCTGACCAACAATGTGGTTTTCATTGCGATCAACGGCCTGATCGGTTTGAGCATGGCGCCGCTGGGCTGGATGGCGACCCTGCCGGTGATGGGGTATGTCGTGGGCGGCGCCTTGAGCACGCCGCTGGTCGCGCGCAGCCAGCAGGCATGGGGCCGCAAGGGTTCGTTCCAGATGGGCCTGGCAGTCGGCCTGTTCTCGGCGCTGCTGTGCGCCTGGGCGGTGGCGCACCACAATTTCTGGCTGTTGGTCACCGGCACCGTCATCGCGGGTTATTACAGTGCCAATGGCCAGTTGTACCGGTTCGCGGCCGCCGAACTGGCTGCGCCGGCCTACCGTGAAAAGGCGGTGTCCCTGGTGATGGCCGGTGGCCTGATCGGTGCGGTCATCGGCCCCAATCTGGCCACCAGAACCAAGGGGCTGATGGAAGTGCCGTTCACTGGCGCCTATGTGGCGCTGGCGGGCGTCGCGATCATCTGCATGGCCATCGTCTCGCTGCTGCAGTTTCCGCCGGTTCCAGCCAGGGTGGCGGGCAGCCCGCAAGGACGGACCCTGGCGATCATCATGCGCCAACCGGTGTTCATCGTGTCCACGCTGGGTGCGGCCCTGGGTTATGGGGTGATGAACCTGCTGATGGCGGCCACGCCACTGGCGATGCAGGTTTGCAACCTGCCCTTCGAGGACGCCGCACTGGTGCTTGAATGGCATGTGATCGGCATGTTCGCGCCCGGTTTTTTCACCGGTCATCTGATCCGCCGTTTTGGCACGTTGCAGATCATGGCGGTGGGCGTGCTGCTCAATGCGGTGTGCATCGCGGTGGCTCTGTCCGGGGTCGAGCTCCAGCAGTTCCTGGTGGCGCTGTTCGTGTTGGGTGTCGGATGGAACTTCCTGTTCACCGGCAGCACCACGCTGGCACTGCAGGCGTACCGGCCCGAAGAGAAGGACCGCGCCCAGGCCGCCATCAACTTCTGCGTGTTTGCCGTGATGGCGCTGACATCCTTTGCGTCCGGCGCCCTGGTCACGACCCAGGGATGGAAGTTTCTGAATATCGGCTCCATCGTGCCGGTGGTGCTCACAGCCCTGTCGCTGGCGTGGCTTGCCCTGCACCGGTACAGGCTGCACAATGCCCGCGTTTGAGGCGGCAGGCTTGTTTTCCCGACTAACCCTAGATTCGGCAGTTGACCGCTTGTTTCCGCTTGCAACTCCATATGAACATTGAGTTTTGTACCCACGACGGAGTTCACCACCTGGGTGAGAGCGCTACGCACCCGATCGAGCCGCGCTGCGGCACGCTGGCGGCGTTGC
>JANMZX010000007.1:0-2245 GCA_031383745.1 Rhodoferax sp.
CAAGAGCAACCTGTTCCTGCAGGCGCTGCGCATCGGGCCAGCCGAGCGCGAGGAGATCCGGCACCGCGAGTTCGTCGAACACATCATCGACTTCCTGGAGATCCAGGCCTTCCGCAAGACGGCGGTCGGGCAGCTGCCCTATGGCCTGCAGAAGCGCGTCGACCTGGGCCGTGCGCTGGCCATGGAGCCGCAGGTGCTGCTGCTCGACGAACCCATGGCCGGCATGAACCTGGAGGAAAAACAGGACATGAGCCGCTTCGTGCTCGACATCAACGACGAGTTCGGCACGACGGTGGTGCTGATCGAGCACGACATGGGCGTGGTGATGGACATCTCCGACCGGGTGGTGGTGCTGGACTACGGCAAGAAGATCGGCGACGGCACCCCCGAAGAGGTGCGCAACAACCCCGACGTCATCAGCGCCTATCTCGGCACTTCACACTAGGTATATGGCCCCCACGCTTGTCACTTCGTGTACTGCGCTGCCCCCCGAGGGGGCCGTCGTCGCCTTGGGGCGGCCCGGCGGCGACTAATCTAACTCTGGTAAACGCTATGGGATTTTTTCTTGAAACACTGCTGGGCGGCCTGATGGCCGGCATGCTGTATTCGCTGGTGGCGCTCGGCTTCGTGCTGATCTACAAGGCGTCCGGCGTGTTCAACTTCGCGCAGGGCGCAATGGTGCTGTTCGCGGCGCTGGCGATGGCGCGGTTCGCGGAGTGGTTTCCGCGCTGGACCGGCATCGAGAACCAGCTCGTCGCCAACACGGCCGCATTCCTGATTGCCGCCGCGATCATGTTCGTGGTGGCCTGGGTGATCGAGCGCTTCGTGCTGCGCCATCTGGTCAACCAGGAAGGTACCACGCTGCTGATGGCCACACTCGGCATCGGCTACCTGCTCGAAGGCGTCGGCCAGACCGTCTTTGGCAGCGACATCTACAAGATCGACATCGGCATGCCCAAGGAGCCGATCATGGCTTTCGAGGGCCTGTTCCAGGGCGGCATCCTGATCAACAAGGAGGACCTGTACGCCGCGCTGATCGCCGCCTTCCTGGTCACCCTGCTGAGCGTGTTCTTCCAGAAGACGGCGACCGGACGCGCCCTGCGCGCCGTGGCCGACGACCACCAGGCGGCGCAGTCGATCGGCATCCCGCTCAACCGCATCTGGGTCATCGTGTGGTGCGTGGCCGGCGTCGTGGCGTTGGTGGCCGGGATGATCTGGGGCAGCAAGCTGGGGGTGCAGTTCTCGCTCATCACGGTGGCGCTGCGGGCCCTGCCGGTGGTGATCCTGGGTGGCCTCACCTCGGTTCCGGGCGCGATCATCGGCGGCCTGATCATCGGCGTGGGTGAGAAGTTGTCCGAGGTGTTCCTGGGCCCGTATGTGGGCGGGGGCATCGAGATCTGGTTTGCGTATGTGCTGGCGCTGGTGTTCCTGCTGTTCCGGCCGCAAGGGCTGTTCGGCGAAAAAATCATTGACCGCGTGTGAAACACGCACTCAATCATTTTTCGGCGAAGACCAACCTTGCGCAGCAAAGTTGAACGCAGTGTGTTGTAGCCAAAAGATCAGTCGGGAAATACAAAATGTTCTACAGAGAAAACGGCCAATTCAAGACCACCTACCGGGCGGACCAGCAGATCTTCCCGATCGCACAGGACCGCTGGGCGGTGCTGCTGATCATTGCGGCGGCGTTTTTCGTCGTGCCGATGCTGGCCAGCGACTACATGTTCCGGGCCATCTTCATTCCGTTCCTGATCATGGCGCTGGCGGCCCTGGGAGTGAACATCCTGGTGGGGTACTGCGGCCAGATTTCGCTCGGTTCCGGCGCCTTCATGGCCGTGGGTGCCTACGCCGCGTTCAATTTCTTTGTGCGGGTGCCGGGCATGCCCCTGCTGGTGGCCTTGGTGCTCGGCGGCATCTGCTCGGCCGCGTTCGGCATTCTGTTCGGTCTGCCCAGCCTGCGTGTCAAGGGCTTGTACCTGTCGGTGGCCACGCTGGCGGCACAGTTCTTCAGCGACTGGATGTTCCTGCGCATCAAGTGGCTGACCAACGACTCGCCCTCGGGTTCGGTGTCGGTGTCCGGCATGCAGTTGTTTGGCCTGCCGATCGAGAGCCCGGCCTCGAAGTACCTGCTGTGCCTGGGGATCCTGGTGCTGCTGGCGCTGCTGGCCAAGAACCTGGTGCGCAGCGCGATTGGTCGTGAGTGGATGGCCATCCGCGACATGGACGTGGCTGCCGCCGTGATCGGCAT
>JANMZX010000093.1:0-2758 GCA_031383745.1 Rhodoferax sp.
CGCGGGTTCATCGACGCATACGGGTCCTGGAACACCACCTGCATGCGCGCCGCATGGCCGCGCCGCGCGTGGGCATCGTGCACCGCGATGTCCTCGCCGCGGTACAGGATGCGCCCGCCGTCCACCGGCTCCAGGCCCAGCAGGCAGCGTGTCAGCGTGGACTTGCCCGAACCCGACTCGCCGACCACGCCCAGGGTGCGGCCTTCACCCACCGCCAGCGACACACGGTCCAGCGCGGTCAGGTTGCGCCGGGCCTCCCACAGGCCCTTGCGCGCCAGCGGGTAGTGGCGGGACACCTCCAGCACCTCGATGAGGTTCCCGGTCGCAGACCGTCCTTCGCTGTCCGCGCTGCGATCCGACGCATCTTCCGCCGGCTGTACCACGCTCATCTGGTACCCCCTGTACAACGCGCTGCAGATGTCGCCCCAGGCAACGGTACGGCGACGCTCACGCGGCCTCCGGATCCAGGTGCACACAGGCCACGCGGTGGGTATCCGACACCGCCACCGAAGCGGGCGTCTCCTTGTCGCACAAGCTGGTGGCGCGCGCGCAGCGCGGCGCGAAGCGGCAGCCCGGCGGCGGATGGATCAGGTCAGGCACGCGGCCGGGCAGATTGGCCAGCTGCCCGCGTGCCAGGCCTGGCCGGGGCAGCGCCGCCAGCAGGGCCCGGGTGTAGGGGTGGCGCGGCGCGTGCAGCACCTCCTGCGTGCGGCCCGACTCGACCACATGGCCGGCGTACATCACCGCCACATGGCTGCAGATCTGCGCCACCACCCCCAGGTTGTGGGTAATCATCAGCACCGCCGTGTCGCTGCGTTTCACCAGGTCGGCCAGCAGCTGCAGTATCTGCGCCTGCAGCGTCACGTCCAGCGCGGTGGTCGGCTCGTCGGCGATCAGCAGGCGCGGCTGGCCGACCAGCGCCATGGCAATCAGCACCCGCTGGCGCATGCCGCCGGAGAACTGGTGCGGGTAGTCGTTGGCGCGCCGCGCGGCGTCCGCGATGCCAACGCGCTCCAGCATCTGCACGCCCAGCTCGCGCGCCGCGCGCTTGCGCTCCGCGCTGCCGGCCTGCGCCGTCAGGCCCAGCACCTCGGGCGCGTGGCGACCGATCTCGAACGCCACGTCGGCGATCTGCTCGCCTACCCGCAACACCGGGTTCAGGTTGGTCGACGGGTCCTGGAAGATCATGCTGATGGCGCGGCCCCGCAGCGGGCGCATCGCGGCCTCGTCCATCGCCAGCACATCCTGGCCGTCGAACAGGATCTGCCCTTGCAGGTACCGCGCCGGCGGTGTGGCCACCAGGCGCGAGACCGACAGGCCGGTGACCGACTTGCCGCAACCGGTCTCGCCGGCCAGACCCCAGATCTCGCCCCGGTCGACTTGCAGTTCCACGCCGTTGAGCACATGCGCCTCGCCCTCGTAGGAGCGCATCGCCAGGTGCAGGTTGCGGATGTGCAGCAGGCTCACAAGGAAACCTCCGCGCAAAGCGCTGCGGTGCGAGCGCCTTCGGGCGGCCGTGCGGCGCTCATCGGATCACCGCCGTGAGCGCGGGTCGAGCACATCACGCAGCCCGTCGCCCAGCAGGTTGAAACTCAGCACCGCAAGGAAGATCGCGCCGCCGGGGAAGATCGCCGCCCACCAGTAGTCGGGCAGGAACCCGCGCGCGGTGGACAACATCTGGCCCCATTCGGGTGTCGGCGGTTTCACGCCGATACCCACGAAGCCCAGCGACGCCACGGTGAGCACTGCGAAGCCGACATCCAGTGACATCTTGACGATCACCGGCGAGACGATGTTGGGCAGGATGTGGCGCCACATGATGCGCACCGGGCCTGCGCCCAGCGCGCGCGCCGCCAGCACGTAGACCTCCTCGCGTTTGCCCAGCACTTCGCCCCGCACCAGGCGCGCGAAACCGGGCCACCAGCCGAGCGAGATCGCAATCACCATGTTGACGGTGCCGGCACCCAGCGCGGCCGCCACCGCCATGGCCAGGATCAGCCCGGGCAGCGTGAGCTTGAGGTCGGCCAGGCGCATCAGCACTTCGTCGGTCCAGCCGCCCAGGTAACCGGCCAGCGCGCCCACGATGGTGCCCGCCACGGCCGCCAGCAGCACCACCGCCAGGCCGGCGAACAGCGAGATGCGTGCGCCGCCCAGCACCAGCGACAACACGTCCTGCCCGAGTTCGTTGGTGCCCATCCAGTTCTTCCAGGACGGCGGCTTGAAGCGCATGGCGGTATCGATGCTGCCGGTGATGTGCTCCGGGAACGGCGCGATCCAGTGGCCGGTGGCCGCCAGCACCAGCAGCAACACCACCAGCACCAGCCCGATCATGGACAGGCTGCTCTGGCGCATGCGGTACAGGCCGCGGCGCCAGGCTTCGCGGCGCGCGTGCGCCGCACCGCTGGCCAGCACCGACGCATCCAGCGGCAGATGGGCGCTCACCGGAAAACCTCCACGCAATGCGCTGCGGTGCGCGCACCTTCGGGCGGCAGGACGGTGCTCATCAGGAAACCTCCGCGCAGCGCGCTGCGGTGCGATCACCTTCGGGCGGCCGGGCGGTGCTCATCAGGAAACCTCCACGCAACGCGCTGCGGTGCGATCACCTTCGGGCGGCCGGGCGGTGCTCATCGCAACTGCACCTTCGGATTGATCACGCCGTAGAGCAGGTCGATCAGCAGGTTGAACAGCACGAACATGGTGCCGATCGACAGCACCACGCCCATCACCGGCATGAAGTCCTGCGTCAGGATGGACTTGG
>JANMZX010000129.1:0-4498 GCA_031383745.1 Rhodoferax sp.
GCCAGTGCGAACATGCGTTCTGTCGACAGTTCGATGCCGGTCTGTGCATTGATGACGATCAATGCGGTGTCCACTGCAGCGAGCGCAGCCATCGCCTGGCCGGTGAAGTCGGGGTAGCCCGGCGTGTCGATCAGGTGGATGCGGTTGCCATCGCGCTCGAAGCTCACCAGCGCGGATTGCAGCGAATGCCCGAGCTCGCGTTCGATCGGATCGAAGTCGCACACCGTGTTGCCCTTCTCCACGCTGCCACGGGCCTGGATCGCGCCGGTGGCCGCCAGCAGGCTCTCGGTCAGGGTGGTCTTGCCGCTGGCGCCGTGCCCGACGAGGGCCAAGGTGCGGATGCGGGTGCTGGGCAGGAGGTTCATGGACGTTCCTTCAAAGACACGTGAGGCCGCTGGTGCGGATTGATTCTAGTCATGCAGCGCGGTGTGCGGGCAACTGGTTCCAGACTGATTTCTGACATGGGACAAGCTGCGGGCAGACCACGCAGGCGCTGTCAAGCCGTGCGCGTCGGGGCCCTGCGACTGCGCTCGTCGGCGCTCGCGCCGCCGGGGCCGGCTGCGCGGCAGACCGCGGCAGGCCACGGCTATGATTGGACTGAACCGGTCGACTGGTCGATCGGTCAACACCGGGAGCGCGGGCTGATTCAGGCAGGCCTCTCATCACAATCCGGAGAACGCGATGGTCGATGCAATGCGGTGGATGGCGGTTGTGCTTTTCGCGGTACTGGGCCTGCACGGCGTTGCGGTCGCCCAGGACAATCCGGTCTTCCGGAAGGTGCTGGCGCTGGACTGGAAGGACGTCACGAAGGACGGCAATATCGGAGGCAAGGCGACGGTCAAGCTGGATGGCGGCCTGCGCTTGCTCGATTCGGCGAACACCAGCGAATTCCTGGCCTTGAACGGGAATCTGCCGCAGTCGAACATGTTCACCGTGGCGACGAAGAGCCTGAGCTGGTTTTCGGTGTTCCGGTTTGTCGACGAGGGCTATGTCAAGGACGACGAAAAGATCGACGCCGACGCGCTGCTGGCGACGCTCAAGGAAAACAACGCCAGTTCGGCCGAGGAACGCAAGAAGCGCGGCCTGCCGGGTCTGTTCCTGGAAGGCTGGTTCATCCCGCCACGCTACGACGCCGATACGAAACGCCTGGAGTGGGCCACGCTGCTGCGCAGCGACAACGGGCAGAAATCGGTCAATTTCTCCACCAAGATCCTGGGGCGGACCGGCCACATGGACGTCATCCTGGTGTCGGACCCGCAGAACCTCGAGGCCGACATCAAGGAGTTCAAGAGCGCGCTCACGGGCTTCGACTACGTGGCCGGTGAACGCTACTCGGAGTGGAAGCAGGGCGAAAAGGTGGCCGCCTACGGGCTCGGCGCGCTGGTACTCGGTGGCGCTGCCGCGGTGGCGACCAAGAAGGGGTTCTGGGCCTTGCTGGTCAGCCTGTTTGCCGCCGGCTGGAAACTCATCGCCGGCCTGGCGGTGGCCGGGCTTGCCGGGCTGGGGTCCGTGTTCAAGAAGAAAAAGGCTTGATTGCACTGCAGCACACCGAGGCGTTGCTGATGGCGACGGCAGTGGCGCTGTACCTGTACGACTCGTCCATGCTCCTGCATGCGAACGAAGCGGTTCTCATCCCGGCAGCCAGGCAGGCGTGGCGGGCGGCGTTCGGGTCCGACAGGACAACGTTTCGGGGCAAGGAACTGCTGCTCCCCAATCCGTTTCTGCCCGCACGGCCGCTGTTCAGGCTGGGCTGGGATTTCGAGCGCCCCGGCCATGCCACGGGCGCTGAGTGGACGGCCGCGCGCGGCGTGTTGTCGCAGTTCGCGGCGCCGGTCTGGTGCCTGTCGATCCTGATGTTCGTGGCGCTCCCCCTCGTCCTGTTCGGCCGCTTTGGCGATCTGGCCATTCTTGCGGGTTTCCTGCTGATCTACCTCAACCTGGCGTGGCTGGTCGTGCTGCTGTGGTTGCGCCGCGAGGCGTTGGGCCTGCCGGACCGTGCGTGTTTGCTGGTGGCGCTGGACCTGCTGGTCTGCCCCCCGTTTGCAGTCAACCTCATCAGGCGCCTGGCGCTGCGGTTCAAGGTCGAGGAAGACTTCATCCATGCCGCGCAGCGTCTGCTCGGGCGCGAGGACTGGGAGGCTGCCCGCGCACACGTGTTGTCGCGCCTGGACGACGAGATTTCCTTCGAGCCGCAGGAATCCGCGAGGATGACCACGTTGCTGATGCGCCGTGCGGCACTCGAAGCGGAGGGCGGCACATGTCCGGCACCGAAATCCTGATTGTCGTGGTTGCGCTGGTGGCGGGTTACTGGATCGTCTCGCGTTTCCTGGAGGATTCGCCGCGGGCCGGGCGGGACCCGGCGGGCGGGCCGCCGCCCCCCGCCCAGCCGCCGCCATGGTCGTTCGACATGGATCCGGCTGAGGCGCCCTGGAGCAGCATTCTGGGAGTCGCACCGGATGCGTCGGTGGAAGACATCCGGCGTGCCTATCACGAACAAAGGGGCCAGTACCACCCGGACAAGGTGGCGGCGCTCGGTGTCGAACTGCAGGCCTTGGCCGAGCGCAAGTCCAAGGAGATCGGCACCGCGTACCGCCGCGCGATGCGCGAGCGGGGAGTCAGCGAGCAGCTCTGGTGACGCTTGTCCGTGGGTGCGGGCGGGGGGCGCATGCCCGGCCCGGGGCGGCTGGATCCATCTGCCGGGCGCAATGCACGGCTACCGCACCACCTCCAGCAACCGGTCCAGTCCCCCCTGGTTGATCGCCACCATCGCCTGTTCCCGCACCCTGGGCTTGGCGTGGTAGGCCACCGACAGCCCGGCCACACCCATCATCGGCAGGTCGTTGGCGCCGTCGCCAACAGCGATCGCCTGGTCAGGCGGCAGGCCCAGTTGCGCGCAGGTGGCCAGCAGCATGCGGCGCTTTTCCTCGCCGTCGCAGATGTCGCCCCAGGGCTGGTCGACCATGCGGCCGGTCAGGTGGCCGTGGGCCACTTCGAGCACGTTGGAACGTGTGTAGTCGATGCCCAGCCGGTCGCGGACGCGGTCGGTGAAGAAGGTGAAACCTCCGCTGACCAGCAGCAGCTTCATGCCGGCGGCCTTGCAGGCGGCCACCAGGGTTTCCGCGCCGGGGTTGAGTTGCAACCGGGTCGCATAGACCTGCTCCATGCTGGTCACGCTGACGCCTTCGAGCAGGGCCACACGGGCACGCAGGCTGGCCTTGTAGTCGGTGATCTCTCCACGCATCGCGGCCTCGGTGATGGCGGCCACCTGTTCCTTGCGGCCGGCGGCGGCGGCGATCTCGTCCACACATTCGATGTTGATCAGCGTCGAGTCCATGTCGAAGGCGACCAAGCCAAAATCTCGCAGGGCCAGCGGCGGTGCAAAGCCCTGTACCACCAGACCGGGCGCGATCTCGCGGGGCGCGCCGCTCGCTGGTGCTTCGCGCTGCGCACTGCGCAATTCGCCCTTGGGGCGGCCCGGCGCGCTCATCAGAGTACCTTCGTGCTGCGCACTGCGGTGCGAGCCCCTTGGGGGCGGCCCGGCGGGGCTCATGCGGTGGCCACCTCGGCCGCTGCCAGCGGCTGGCCCAGGCTGCGCAGCACATCACGCACCATCTGTGCGCGGTCGCGCGGCTGGAGCAGTTCACGCTCGATGCGGATCTTTTCGTTGCCCACCAGCTTGATGTGCCGGTGCTTGCGGATTATCTCGATGATGCGCATCGGGTCCACCGGGGCATCCTTCTTGAAGGTGATCGTGGTCACGCCGGGCGCGGCATCGACCTTCACCACGCCATAGGGCTTGGCGATCACGCGCAGGCGGTGCACGTCGACCAGCGTCTGCGCCTGGGCCGGGAGCTTGCCGAAGCGGTCCACCAGCTCTTCCAGCAGCGCATCGATCTGGTCGGTGTTCCTGGCGCTGGCCAGCTTCTTGTAGAAGCTCAGGCGCAGGTGCACGTCGCCGCAGTAGCTGTCGGGGAGCAGCGCGGGTGCGTGCAGGTTGATGTCGGTCGTGACGCTGAGCGGGGCCAGCAGGTCGGGCTCCTTGCCGGCCTTGAGCGAACGCACGGCCTCGGCGAGCATCTCGTTGTAGAGCTGGAAACCGATCTCCAGGATATTGCCGCTCTGGTTCTCGCCCAGCACTTCGCCAGCGCCGCGGATCTCCAGGTCGTGCATCGCCAGGTAGAAACCCGAACCGAGTTCCTCCATCTGCTGGATCGCATCCAGCCGCTGGCTGGCCTGCTTGGTCAGGCCCTCGATGTCGGGCACCATCAGGTAGGCATAGGCCTGGTGGTGGCTGCGCCCGACACGCCCGCGCAGCTGGTGCAGCTGCGCCAGGCCGAACTTGTCGGCACGGCTCATGACGATGGTATTGGCGGTGGGCACGTCGATGCCGGTCTCGATGATGGTGGAGCACAACAGCAGGTTGTAGCGCTGGGCGATGAAGTCGCGCATCACGCTCTCGAGCTGGCGCTCGGGCATCTGGCCGTGGGCCACGGCGATG
>JANMZX010000166.1:0-2397 GCA_031383745.1 Rhodoferax sp.
TATTCCGCTGGACGTGAGTGTGGTGGGTTTCGACAACGTCAAGCAGGCGGCATGGGGCTCGTACCAACTCACCTCGATCGAGCAGGACGCCCAAGCCATGATCGAGGCCACCGTCAAACTGCTGATGGACCAGATGGACGGTGTGATGCAAAGCAGCGCGGTGGTGCTACCCGCGCGCCTCGTGGTGCGTGGCTCCACGCTGCGGCGCAACAGCCTGAAGGAAAAGTCATGACCATGAAGGGCGAGCAATGAACAAACTGTCCGAACCCGCCGCGGGCATCCACCAAGGCGATGGCATGCGTGGTTTTGCCTCCGAGTTCCGCGATCTCGATCACTACATCCGTGTCATCACCGAGCGGATCTGGGAGGGGCGGCGCATCGACGATATCCGCATCTATTACAGCGACCCGTGTGTCGTCGAGACGTCGACTTCGGTCACCACGTCGATGGACGACGTGATCGCCGGCACCCGTGCCACGCTGGACATTTTCCCGGACCGGCGGATCCTGGCCGAGGACATCATCCAGTCGGGCGACGCGCAAAGCGGCTTCCTGAGTTCGCACCGCATCATCTCGACGATGACACACACAGGCGACGGCCTCTTCGGAAAGCCGACCGGTCGCAAAATTCATACGCGCACTGTCGCTGACTGTGTGTGCAAGGACAACCGCATCATCCACGAGTGGCTGGTGCGCGACCAGGCCGCCACTGCCCTGCAGCTTGGTACCACGCCGCGCGCACTGGCGCAGGAATGGCTGGATCAGCGTGGCGGGTGGAACAAGCCGGTGGCCGGGCCGGTGCCCGCAGGTTATGTATCGCATGTCAGCAGCGATCCCGTGGCCCTTCGGTATGCGCAACTGCTCGAAGGACTTTCGCGCCTCGATCTGGCGGTCGATGCCATGTACGACGATGCTGCACATCTGATTGGTCCTGGCGAGCGCAGCTATTACGGTCACGCCGAGATTGCAGGCTTCTGGCGCGACATGTTTTCGGCACTGCGCGTGAACACCTTCGCAGTGGAGCATCTGGCGCTGCAATGCGACATGGCGCAGAGCGGCCGCGCTGATCGCGTCGCCGTGCGCTTTCGGGCGCAGACCTTGCATGAGCCCCTCACAGCCGACGCCAATCGTTACGGCGAAGGCACGGGGCGTCCTGTGGAACTGCTGGGCATCGTGCATGCCGAGTTTGTGCGTGGCCGCGTCATCCGCCAATGGGTCGTGCTGGACGATGTGGCGACCTGGATGCAAATCCTGAGCCCACGCGCCTGACTCGCCGTCAACCAGCAAACGAGAGAACTTCATGGCCCAAATCCTGCTCAAGAACATCGTGAAATCCTGGGGCGCGTCGGTGGGCGTCAAGCGCATGTCGCTGGATATTGCCGACGGCGAGTTCCTGGTGCTGCTGGGTCCCTCTGGCTGTGGCAAGACCACGACCATGCGCATGGTGGCCGGCCTGGAAGACCCGACCGAGGGCGAGATCTGGATCGGTGAGCGCTGCGTGAATGCGCTGGAGCCGAAGGACCGCGACGTCGCGATGGTGTTCCAGAGTTACGGCCTGTACCCGAACATGACGGTGTACGAGAACATCAGCTTTCCGCTGCGCATCCGCGGCACCCCGGTGGCCGAGATCCATCCGGCGGTGATGAAGGCATCCGGCAAGGTGGAGCTCGACGACTTCCTCCAGCGCCGCCCCAAGGAACTGTCCGGTGGCCAGCGCCAGCGCGTGGCGCTGGCGCGCGCCATCGTGCGCCAGCCCAAGGTGTTCCTGATGGACGAGCCGTTGTCCAACCTGGACGCCAAGCTGCGCGTCAGCATGCGCGCGCACATCAAGCACCTGCACCATGAACTCGGCGTGACCACGATTTACGTGACGCACGACCAGGTGGAGGCGATGACCCTGGCCGACCGGGTGGTGGTGATGAGCAAGGCCGAGGTGCAGCAGATCGGAACCCCCGAGCAGATCTACAACGACCCGAACAATCTGTTCGTCGCCGGTTTCATCGGTGCGCCAGCCATGAACCTGGTGTCCGGCGCCTTGCGCAATGGTGTGTTCGAGGCGCAGGGCCAGGGCTACCAGGTCTGCGTCGGTGGTTTCGGCAACCTGACGCAGGACAAGATCGTGCTGGGCCTGCGCGCCGAGGACATCCTCGTGGTTTCCCCTGACAACGCGCAGATCACCGGCGACGTTTTTTCATTCGAGCTGCTGGGAGACGCCACGACGGTGACGCTCAAGCTGGCAGACGAGTTCATCACAGCAAAAGCTGGCAGGCAGTTCCGGGCCACCATGGGCGAACGCACCGGCTTTTCCGTGAAGACCGAACGTTGCTACCTTTTCGACGGACAGACGCAGGACCGGCTGCGCCTTCCCAATTCCTGAGTTCCGGAACCACTCTAACTG
>JANMZX010000206.1:0-5013 GCA_031383745.1 Rhodoferax sp.
GAAGCACTTTTGTCAGCTCTGGGCTGCCGGATCATCGAAGGCCCGGGCTCGGCGGTCACCTTCGAACACCAGAGCCGAAAGGCGAACTTTCACAGGCCGCATCCGGGCCGCGAGGCACTGCGTTACAGGGTCAAGGCAGCGCGTGAGTTTTTGGCAAGGATTGGAGCAACACCGTGAACACCATGATCTACAAGGGCTACAAGGCCCGCATGGACTTTGATACCGACGACAAGATCATTGTTGGACGGGTGCTGGACATCGACGACATCATCACTTTCCATGGCACATCGGTGGCCGAGTTTGAAGATGCCTTTCAATCTGCCATAGACAGCTACATCTTGGCGTGCAACCGCCTCGGGCAGGAGCCAGAGCGGCCAGCCAGTGGCCGCATGATGCTGAGGGTCGACCCGGCCGTGCACGCCGCCGCGGTCAAGGCGAGCGCACGCAATGGCCAAAGCCTGAACAAGTGGGCCGAGCAGGTGTTGCTGCAAGCTGCGCACCAGTGAGTTGGCGCTTTCACCCGCCACCCTGGCAGCCGACTTCGTGATGTGAACCTTGTCGGGCGGATTGACCGCCTGAAGGTGGATGGGTATGATTTGCGCAGTATTACTGCTACAGCACGGATGATCTGCCATGCCTACTCTGCGCGCTTCCTATTCAATTTCACCCGACGTATTGCTGCGCTTCAACGCACTCGTGCCATCCAGCGAGCGAAGCGGTATGGTGCAAAGCCTGATGGAAGGCATTCTTGCGAGCCGCGAGAAGAGCCTCGAAACAGTGGCAAAAGAGTTTGCCACGCACCCTGACTTTGCCCAGGCCCGCGCCGATTCCGGGCTGTGGGACACAACCTCTGCTGACGGGCTTCGCAAGCCAACCCCATGACCATTGAACGCGGCCAGATCTACCGGGTCAACCTGGACCCGACGATTGGCAGCGAGCAGAAAGGCACTGCAAGGCCATGCGTGGTTTTGACCCTGACTGCCTACAACCGCCAGTTGCGCACCGTCGGCGTTGTACCACTGACATCATCGCCACGCGCCCTGCCCCCATTGATCGTTCCAGTGCCCTCTGCCGGCAAAGCCAACTCAATGGCACTGTGCCACCAGATCCGAACCATCGACAAGGGCCGCGTCGGCAAGTTGCTGGGTACGCTCAGCCCGCAGGACATCGCGGCGGTGGAGGACGGCGTGCGCCGGGTGCATGGCCTTTGATTACGCCTGCCATCGCTTGCAAACAAAGGGAAGCAGCGTTTGGCGGCGACACCAGCGACAACATCACAAGCCGCACCGAGCCAAGTCCAAGCTTTTGACCCGGCCGTCCCCGATTGCTGCGCATGTCATCCTCTGATCAGTACCAATGCCAACCTGACCTACAACAGCACCACCGGTGTGCTGGCCTGCGACGCAGACGGCGCCGGATTCACACAGCCCACCAGCTTCGCCATCATGGGAACGGCTGCCCATCCGGCTACGATGGGCAGCGACTTCCTGATCGTGGCGTAGGGTCGATCAGCGCCGCGACGCGGCCGCGAAGCTCAGGCAAATCGACATGGATGGTTTTCCACACCAATTCAAAATCCACCTTGAAATACCCATGGGCAACCCGGTTGCGCATGGTGTACATCAAAGCCCACGGAACCTCAGGGTGTGCTGCGGCAAACGCCAGGTGGTGTTGCTCGACGTTGTGCGCCGCTTCACCCAGGATTTCAAAGTTGCGGACCACCGCATCCTGCGTTTTCTCATCGCCCAGGAACGTCATCTCGGTCATGTCCTCCACGTACCGGTGAATGCGGTCGATAGCCTCCACGATGTGCCCAAGGTAATCCATGGCACGCAGGATGTCGCCTTTGCTCATACCGCCTGCGCCTCTTCGACTACTTGACTGCGAAACCTGGCAGGCAGGCCGTTGGGCGTGAGCACATCGACCGCGACGGGAAGCAATTGCGAAAGCTCCAACTGAATTCTGGCAATGTCCATCATCGTCGTCTCTTTGGTCGGGTCTACCAACAAATCGAGATCGCTGCCGTCAGTGTCGTCACCATGCACGACCGACCCGAACACCCGCACATTGGTCACCCGATGCCGCAGCGCAATGGACCGGATGGCTTCCCGGTGGGTATTCAGTGCATGTGACGGACGCATGTGGGGTTCTCCTTCAAGGCCACGTGATTGGAGGCCCGTAGACAGTCTATCGATTTCCCGGCCATGTGGCGCCGCCGCAGGCATCGGTTTGCAGCATGGCGTGGCCCGAAGGGGATGCTCGGACCACTCCCAACGGTGACCTGCGATTGCGCGTGCGGACCCCCAACGCTATCACGTAAGCACAGGCCGAAGATCGGAAGTACCGTGAAGGCGCAAGCGCAATGCCCAAAGCCTGAACCAGCGGGCCGAGCTGTGGTTGCTGCAAACCGGCACAACTGACCCAGCGCCGTCATCCAGCACCCTTTGCATTGATGAGAATCAAGGGATAACCCGTAGTGGCATACCCTGCCCTCCCGCTACGATGGTTCATCACCATCGGGAGTGGCATATGCCGGCTTCGCCAACAACGACAAGAAGAGAAATCTACGTTTTTGATGCGGTGCTGCCGGATCTGCAAAAGCTGATCGCCGGTGTTGGCTCCAGCTACCGGGTCATCATCCTGCAACCAGGGCACGATGGCGTACTGCAGTTGGCCGCGGCCCTGCAGGGCGAATCGCTGGTGGACGCTTTGCACATTCTCGGCCAGCATCTTCGGTGCGTTTGCAGCGCAGATCGGCCAGACCATTGGACCCAATGCCAACCTCACCTACAACAGCACCACCGGTGTGCTGGCCTACGACGCAGACGGCGCCGGATCCACACTCCCCATCGCCTTCGCCATCATGGGCGCGCCTGCCCATCCGGCTGCCATGGGCAGCGACTTCCTGATCGTGGCCTGACGCAGGCCGCACATTGCACAACCAACCATGACCATGACCTCCATCCAGACCAATTCCGTCACCGAACTCGTAATTGTCGACGGCGCCCTGCCCGACGTCGATGTGCTCGTCCAGGGTGTGCACGACAGGGCCGCTGTCTTCGTTCTCGACCCGTCCACCGACGGGCTGGCACAGATGGCCGCGATAGCGGCGCGATACACCGGCCTGGCTGCGATCCATGTCGTGTCACATGGCTCAGCCGGCAGCCTGCAGCTCGGAACGACACAGCTCGACGCGGGCTCCTTGCAAAGCCACCACACCAGCCTGGCCACCCTCGGAGCCAGCCTGTCCGGCGAAGGTGACCTGCTGTTCTACGGCTGCAACGTTGCCCAGGGACCGGTGGGCCGTACGTTCATCGACGCAGTCGCGCTGGCTACTGGCGCGGACGTCGCGGCGTCGACCGACCTTACCGGAGCAAGCTTCCTGGGCGGCAACTGGCAACTGGAGGCAGGCACGGGCAGCATCGAGGCAGGCAGCCTGGCGATCGTCCGTTATGCACAAACCCTGGAGAGCCCAGATGTCCTGGCGAGCACGTCCACCACGGCCACACTGCCGCTCAGCGGCTCGGTCAGCGGCACGGTGGGCTCCAGCGGCGACCAGGACTGGTACCGGGTCACACTCACCGGCGGTGTGTCCTACCGCATCGAGCAAGAGAAGCTAAACGGCAGCACCAATGGCCTGGCAGACACCTACCTGCGCCTGTTCAACGCGGCCGGCGCGCAGATCGCCGACAACGACGACATTGCCGGCGCCGCCAACCGAAACTCCCGCGTGCTCTACACGCCGGCATCAACGGGCGTCGTCTACGTGTCGGCTGGCGCCTTCGGCAACAATCTGGGCGACTACAGCGTACGGGTATTGCAGGTGAACACCCTGGCCAGCAGCGGCAACGACACCCTGACCGGCACCGCCAACAATGACTTCCTGGACGGTGGCGACGGCGACGACCTGCTCAATCGCGGCGCTGGAGACGACGTGTTGTCTGGCGGTGGTGGACGCGACACCCTGGCAGGCGGCGACGGCGACGACACGCTCGACGGTGGCATCGCCGCCGATTCGATGAACGGCGGTGATGGAAACGACACCTACTACGTCGACGATGTCGGCGACGTGGCGGCGGAGTCCTGGAACGACAGCATCGGCGGTGTCGATACGGTGTACTCCACGGCGACCAGCCACACGCTCGGGTTCGGCATCGAGCACCTTGTCCTGACCGGCTTTCTCAATGCCAATGGCGTGGGCAACGCGAATGCCAATGCGCTCACAGGCAACAGCGCGGACAACGCGTTGTCGGGCGGTGCCGGCAGCGACACCCTGGCAGGTGGCAATGGCAGCGACACGCTCGACGGCGGGGACGGTGTCGACCGCGCCAGCTATGCCCAATCCACGTCCCCGGTGACGGTCAGCCTGGCGGTCACCGGCACGCAGAACACCGGCGGATCCGGCAGCCACCGCCTGCTGAACATCGAAGAGCTCGAAGGCGGCAGTGCCGACGATTCACTCGGGGGCGACGGGCAGGCCAATCTGCTGCTGGGGCTGGCCGGCAACGACACCCTCGACGGCGGCGGCGGCAACGACACGCTCGACGGTGGCAGCGGCCAGGACACCGCAACATACGCCAGCGCGCCGGGTGTGGTGCGGGTGAGCCTGGCAATCGCCGGGCCACAAGACACCGGCGCCGCCGGGCTGGACACCCTGGTAAGCATCGAAGAACTGCAGGGCGGCGCGTTCGACGATACGCTCACTGGCGGCAGCGGCAGCGACACACTGCGCGGTGGCGCCGGCAACGACACCTTGGTGGGCGGCCCCGGAAACGACTCGCTGGACGGCGGTGACGGCACCCAGGACCGCGTGTCCTACGCGGATGCTTCCGTCGGGCTCACCGTGGGCCTGGGCGGCAACTGGAACCTCGGCGCCCTGGGCACGGACATCTTCGTCAACATCGAGCAACTCGAGGGCAGCAACTTCGACGACTTCCTGGTCGGCACCGACGCGGACGACTGGTACCTCGGTGGCTTGGGCAACGACACGCTGTTCGGCGGTCTGGGCAACGA
>JANMZX010000024.1:0-15472 GCA_031383745.1 Rhodoferax sp.
ACTGTAGGTTCTGGCACGCCAACCGTCGCTTTCCGGCCCGAAAAGGCGCACGCTGCCAACGTCGTTCCAGACACCTTCAGCGTGCAGTTGAAGTGTGCATGTCGGATCCATTTACACAGAATTATAGGTATAACGTGTTCAATCAACTAATTATTATGTATGTATTTTTGTGTATATATAAATTGCTTGCTGGGTAGAAACCAGGAGACGCAAGCCGACGGACAGAGGTTTCACGGCCGCGAGGATCCTCACAATTGCTGCGTTGCGCGCGGCACCCATTGCGGGCATTCGGCGACTCCATTCGGATACAAAACCTGCGCAGGTCGGCGTCGCCAACCAGCACGGCGATGCCCTGGCTATTTGAATCAGTACGGCAGTTAGTGGCATCTGCTGGGCCCTTGCGCGCCTCTGGGCCTGTATCGCGTCCAACCCGTCAACCAAGAACGTTGGCCCGACGGCAGCATGCTGCTGCGCTTGTTGGGTTGCCCCAAAGCCCTGTCGATGGCGGGGGCTTCCAGGCCTGGAAGAAATTGCAGGCAGCGCCAGCAGCGTCCTGAGAGCGACCACCGCGGTGCCAGGGCGGATTTGGGGGCGGTGTCGGTGTGCCGGTCAGGCCCGAACCACCAGCTTTTATCTTCTCAAAATTGTCGAATTCTTGGCTATATTTCAAAAGTAAACTTCAAAAATTATCTTCTCAAAACTCTTGCCATAATCACTTATGCGCCCACGGAACCAAGCTGCCCGAGACCAGTTGCACGCCGTCCTGGCCCGGCGCGCGGGCAGCAGCGCGGCCGAGCTGGCGGCCTTGCTGCAGGTAAGCGTGGCCACCCTGCACCGCCTGCTGCAGGAAAACGAGAGTGCGGTGGTCGACATTGGCAAGGCCCGGCGCACGCGCCATGCGTTGCGCCGACCAGTGCGCGGCGATGCGGCGGCGCTGCCGCTTTACGAGATCGACCCGGCCGGACGCGCGGAGTTGCTGGCCCATCTGGCCCTGGTGCAGCCCCAGGGCAGCTGCATGCCGCTCGCCGGGAGCGGCTGGCCGGTCGCGGTCGAGTCACGCGATGGCTGGTGGGACGGCCTGCCCTACCCGCTTTACGACATGCGGCATCAAGGTTATATGGGCCGGCAGTTCGCACGCGCCGAGTGCGGCCATCTCGCCGTGCCGGCCAATCCGGACGACTGGTCCGACGAAGACGTGGCCTACGTATTGAGCCGCCACGGCGCAGACATGAGCGGTAGCCTGATCCTGGGCGACCATGCGTTCGAACGCTGGCAGGCCGGCCTTCACACGCCGCCCGAGCCGCTGACGCAGCGCGCCGTGCGAGCGGCCTACACGCGCCTTGCGGAGCTGGCGGTTGCCACCGGTATGCCCGGATGCAGCGCAGCCGGCGAGTTTCCCAAGTTCGCCGCCTTGCGCATGCTGGCCGGTAGCCACACACCGCATGTGCTGGTGAAGTTCTCGGGCGCCGATGGTTCGTCGGCCGTGCGGCGCTGGGCAGATCTGCTGGTATGCGAGCACCTCGCACTGCAATGCGCGGCCATGCTGCCGGGCCTGGCGAGCGCGCGCAGCCGCATCCTGGAGCACGGTGGACGCACCTTTCTCGAAGTGGAACGTTTCGACCGCCACGGCCCGTTCGGCCGCAGCCGCCTGAACAGCCTGGCCACGCTGGACGCGGCCCTGTTGGGCGACGGATCGACCGACTGGACCCATCTGGCCAAGCGCTTTGCAGCCATCGGTCTGGTCTCGGCGGACGATCTGCAACACATCGGGCTCCTGTGGTGGTTCGGCCGGCTCATCGCCAACAGCGACATGCACACCGGCAACCTGAGCTTCAGGCCACAGGGCACGCTCGCACTGGCGCCTGCGTATGACATGTTGCCGATGTGGTACGCCCCGTTGCCAGGCGGTGAAGTCCCGGCGCGCAAGTTCACGCCGCCACTGCCCCTGCCTCAACAGCGCGAAAGCTGGGGCATCGCCTGCCAGGCGGCGCTGGCATTCTGGATGCAGGCCGCAGTCGACCCACGCATCAGCGCAGAGTTTCGCGGCATTTGCATGGCCAATGCGCAGCGGCTCGATACGCTTGCCGACCGCGCCTGAAGGCACAGACCCACTGCAGCGCCACGGTCAAACGACCCGCTCCATCACGGCCATCACCGGATACCGCATCCACCCGGGCTCCTGGTGGCGCTGGCCCGATGCAAACAGGAAGTCGAGCACGGCCGATTGGTCCGCCAGCAGTTGCGGATGGTCGACTTTCCACTGCTCGAAGCGGGCTTTCAGGTCCGGCTCGTCCTGCAGCATCTCCAGCGCGGTGTCCTCGAACACATAGTCCGAATACCGCTCCTTCTTCTCCAGCACGCTGTTGAAGAAACCCCAGCGAAAGAAGCTGTCGTGCGCCTGCGGCTCCAGCGTCTCGACGGCGTACCGGGCGCGGGATTGCTCCAGGTCGACCAGGCAGTCACCGGCCTGGGCGTCGTAGCGGATCAGCTCCGTGGCCACTTCCACCGTGTCGTGAAACATCCGACCCTCGTAGGCCTGCGGCCGCGAGGCGACCGACAGGATGCGGTAGGCGCGCACCTGCAGTTGCCGGTCGGCAGGGAGCCGGCGCAGCGCCACGCCATTCCACTGCAGGCGCGCGATCACGGCCTGCCAGGCGCGCGGCACGAGGTAGGCCCGCGGCGCGTCCACCACCAGTTCCTCGACACACCGCTCGAAGCAGTCGATGTCCTTCTCCCAGGGCTGGGTGCGGTCGTACGACAGGCGCGTGTAGTTGCCCAGCCGGCTCGGGCTGTACACCGCCTTGAACCCCTTGAAGCGTATCGGCGTGGAACGGCTGGTGTCGATGCGCCATGACACCGGCCATTGCCCCCTGTGGCGCGCTGCCTGCCGCGCCTGGTGGCGCAGCGCCGGGATCACCTGTGCGTGGGCGACGGTGAACGCCAGCACGCTTTCCACCAGCGCGCGCATCGCGGCATAGCGGTCGGCGAATGGCTTGAGCATGTGCGACTCGGGCATGAAGCCGATGGTGTGGTGGAGCGCTGCGTAACCGGTCGAGAACCGCGGCACGTCCAGCATGTGGGTGATGCCGTCGTCGGGTATGTCCTTGATCGGGTGCACATAGGGGCTGGTCGGCCAGCCGCGAGCCTGCATGTCCCGGTAGATCACGGGCAGCATGTCGTCGCGCAGGAACGCGCCCAGCGGGGCACCCAGCTTGTCCGACTGGGTGTGGATCAGCGTCATCGTGTACTGGTAGTCGGCGCCGTTCGAGGTGTGGGTGTCGACCATCACATCCGGATCCCATTCGGCGAAGAAGCGGCTGAAGGCCTGCGCCGCCAGGCTGTCGCATTTGACGAAGTCGCGGTTCAGGTCCAGGTTGCACCCGTTGGCGCGAAAACCGAAGGACTCCGGGCCGAGCTGGTTCACCCGCGAGGTGGTGTTGCGGTTCAGGCAGCCGTCGACGTTGTAGACCGGGATGAACAGGAACACCGTGCTGCCCAGCGCCGCCAGCCGCTGCGGCTGGGTGCAGAAATCGCGCACCAGCGCCATGCAACCATCGATACCCTCCGGCTCACCGGGATGGATGCCGTTGTTGTTGAAGAACACGCAGCGGCCATCGGCCTTCAAGCGCGCGCGGTCGAACTGGCCGTCGGCGGTGACGATGCCAGCGTGCATCGGCACACCGTTGTCGGATTCGCCGATCTGGAAAAAGCGCAACACCGCGGGGAAGTCGGTCGCCAGGCGCTCGTACCAGGCGATGCAGTCGGCCCAGGGGGTTGTCTGGTTGCCGTTGCCGCGTTCGAAGGGGGTCAGGTAGGGTTGCATGGTCGGTTGGCGGATTCGGGTTGAGAGGGATGCAGCCTGGGTGCCGGGTGGAAAACCTCAGGCGGCGCTGGTCGATGCAGCGTGCCGGCCCGGAAAGCAGTTGGCCAGCAGTTCGCGGGTGTAGGGGTGCGACACGTCACCCGCCGCGAGCTGGGTTGCGGGCAGCGTCTCGACGATCGCCCCCTGGCGCATCACGGCCACGCGCTTGCACATGTGGGCGATCACGCCCAGGTCGTGGCTGACAAAAAGGAAGGTGGTGCCCAGGTCGCGCCGTACGTCCATCAACAGGTTCAGCACCTCGGCCTGGATCGACGCGTCGAGCGAGGACGTTGGCTCGTCCAGCAGCAGGATGTCGGGTTCGAGCACCAGGGCCCGCGCTATCGCCACGCGCTGGCGCTGCCCGCCGCTGAGCTGGTGCGGAAACCGAAAGCGGAAACTGCGGCCCAGACCCACCCGGTCCAGCGCGGCCAGCGCGCGCGCCTCGATGCGGTCGAACCCGTGCACCCGCATCGCCTCGGTCAGGCTGCGGTCGATGGTATGGCGCGGATGCAGCGAGCCAAACGGGTCCTGGAAGATCATCTGCACCTTGAGCCGGTACTTCGCCGCCGGCGCCACCCTGGCCGAGCGCTCCTGCCCCAGCACCGACACCTGTCCGCGCCAGTCGCCGTCCAGCCCCGCCAGCATGCGCAGGATCGTCGACTTGCCGCAGCCCGAGCCACCTACCAATCCGAAGGTCTCGCCCTTGAACACGTCGAACGACACATCCCGAACCGCATGGTGCCGCGACGCGCCGTGACCGTAGAACACGTCGAGGTTGCGGCATTGCAGTGCAATGTCTGGCGACGACGGAGTTGCGTTTGTCATGCCGACGCTCCCGCCTTGTTTCCGCCTCTGCGAGAAGCCTGCGGAGAATGATTCCGCGGTGTCTGCTTTCGGCCATTTGCGGTCGTTGTTGCGGTGCCCGCGCTGGCGTCAGTGTTGGCGCGCGTCGCGGCTGCACATCCCGGCGCGGGCTCATACTGTGGCGGTCGGGCGCTGAACGCGCCGACTGCCCTGTGGTGCTCGCCCGAGCGTCGGGCCGCAGAACTCACTACGCGCCCTGCGGGCGCTGCGTTCGGACAGCCGCGGCCAGAATGACAACGAAGTGCGCTGCGCGCACCGACCCTCGGGCTGTGCTCCTCGGCGCCACAGAAATCGCCCCCGCCGGGCTGCGCAGCCGCGACGCTGGGTCTTTGGTGTGCGGTATTCTGGGCCGCGACGCCCGCACTCCGACCAAGTCGCAGGATCAGGTCGGCGGTGCGTTCGGCGCAGCGGCATAAAGGGGGAGCCCGCAGGGCGGAGGACAGCCGCGGAGCCGAATGCGCCGTCGGCCTGATCGCGCACCACGTCACCGGTATCCTGGCTGTCATGATTTCGGGAACGACCAACAACATCCGCAACGGGCCGCAAGCAGTCATCCCTTGCTGGCCTCCCAATCTGCGGCAACGCGACACACGCCTCATGCCAAGCCCACCGCCTGGTCCACCAGCCGCCGGTCGATGGTCACGAGCTTGCGGCCGTTCTGCTCGCCGGTGGGCAGGCAGTTCAACAGCCCCTGTGTGTACGGATGGGTCGACTGGTAAAGGTCCTTCGCCGCGCAGCTGTCCACCACCGCGCCTCGGTACATCACCAGCACGCGGTCGCAGAAACTCACCACCATGTTCAGGTCGTGGCTGATCATCAGCATGCCCATGCCACGCTTGCGCACCTGCTCGTCCATCATGCCCAGCACCTGGCCGCGCACCATCACGTCCAGCGCCGAGGTGGGCTCGTCGGCGATGATCAGGCCGGGCTCGGCCATCATCATCGCGGCGATCATCACGCGTTGGCCGATACCACCCGACAACTGGTGCGGGTACGACGTGATGACCCGCTCCGGCCGATCCACGCCCACCGTCTCCAGCATGTCGAGTACGCGTTGGCGCGCTTCGCTTTTTGGAAACAGGCCGTGCAGCAGGCCGGCCTCGGCGATCTGCGTGCCGACGCGCAACACCGGATTGAGCGAGAACTTCGGGTCCTGAAGGATCATCGCGATGCGCCGGCCACGGATGGCCCGCCATCCGGCCGCGCTTTGGTGCGTGAGGTCATGGCCATCGAAGTCCATCCGCGCCACCCGTACCGCCCCGGGCGCAGGCACCAGGCCCAGGATGGCGCGCGCCAGCGTGGATTTGCCGGAGCCGGACTCGCCCACGATGCCCACACGCTCGGAGCCCATGCGCAGCGACACCGCCTTCACCACGTCCACTGGCCCCGCCGGTGTGGGGTAGGTCACCGTCAGGTCGTCGATGGCGAGTTCAGCCATTGCGCGGGTCCAGCACGTCGCGCAGGCCGTCGCCCACCAGGTTGAAGGCCAGGCTGCCCAGCAGGATCGCCACGCCGGGCACCGCTGCGACCCACCACTGGTCGAAGATGAACTGCCGGCCGGATGCGATCATCGCGCCCCACTCCGACATCGGCGGTTGCGCACCCAGCCCGAGAAAACCCAGGCCGGCGGCCGTCAGGATGACGCCGGCCATGTCCAGCGTGACGCGGATGACGGTGGACGGCAGGCAGATCGGCAGCAGGTGGCCGAACAGGATGCGCGAGTTCGGCAGCCCCTGCACCCGCGCGGCCTGCAGGAAATCGCTGGCCTTGGTGGACAGGGTTTCGGTGCGGGCGATCCGGGCGTAGGGCGGCCAGGCGGTGATGGCGATGGCAATCACCGCGTTCACGATGCCGGGCCCGAGCACCGCCACCAGCGCCAGCGCCAGCACCAGGCGCGGAAAGGCCATGAAGATGTCGGTGACGCGCATCAGCACGGTGTTGACCCAGCCGCCGAAATAGCCGGCGCAGATGCCAACCGCCAATCCCAGAGGCGCCGACAGCAGCGCCACCAGCACCACGATCACCAGAGTGGGTTGCGCGCCGTAGATCACGCGGCTCAGCAGATCGCGCCCCAGCTGGTCGGTACCCAGCCAGTGGCCGGCACCCGGCGCCAGCAGGCGGCGGTGGATGTCCTGTGCGTTGGGGTCGAACGGCGCCAGCCAGGGCGCCAGCAGCGCACACGCCACGATCAGCGCCAGGACGCCCAGGCCGAACAGCATGGCGGGGCTGCGGGCGGTGCGCAACCAGACGCGGTACCAGCGCCCGGCGCGCGCCTGCCAGGCCGAGGCCGGCGTCTCGGTGAGCAACCAGTCGCGTGTCATGGCAACGCCTTCCCGCAACCCGCTGCGTGCCCCGACGTGGTCATGCCCGCGCCCTCGGGTCGGCCAGGTAACCGATCAGGTCGGTCAGGCTGTTGAGCACGACGAAACACACACCGATCAGCAAGGTGCCGCCCAGCACCGCAGCGGTATCCGCACTGAACAGGGCGCTGGTGATGTACAGGCCCAGGCCGGGCCAGGAGAAGACCGTCTCGGTCAGCACCGCGCCTTCCAGCAACACCGCATACGACAGCGAGATGACGGTGAACAGCGGTGCCGCCACGTTGGGCAACACATGGCGCGTGAGGAGGTGGAATTCGGACGCGCCCTTCACGCGGGCCGCCAGCACATATTCCTTGCCCAGCTCTTCGAGGAAGAAGGCGCGCGTCATGCGCGAGATGTAGGCGAGTGAAAAATACCCCAGCAGCACCGACGGCAACACCAGGTGCGACACCGCATTGCGCAGTGCCTCCATGTTGCCGGCGCGCCAGGCATCGATCAGCACGAAGTTGCTCCAGGACGTGAGGGTGTACTGGTAGACGTCGTCCAGCCGGCCCGGCCCGGCCACCCAGCCCAGCTTGGCGTAGAACACCAGCATGCCGACCAGCCCGAGCCAGAACACCGGCACCGAATACCCGAACAGGCACACCATGCGCAACAGCTGGTCGATCCAGCGGTTGTGCTGGTGCGCCGCGAGGATGCCCAGCGGCACGCCGAACAACACGCCCAACAGGATGCCGCAGGTGGCCAGCTCGATGGTGGCCGGAAAATACTGCGCCAGGTCTTCCACCACCGGGCGCCCGGTCGATGTGGACAGGCCGAGATCCCCCCTGGCCGCCTGCACCACATAACGCACGAACTGCTGCGCCAGCGGTTTGTCCAGACCGAGTTCCTTGCGCGCCTGCTCGTAGGCCTCGGGTGTGGCGCGGTCGCCCACGACCTTCAATACCGGGTCGATCGGCGCCGCCTTGCCGATCAGGAATGTGACCAGCATCAGGGCGACCAGCATCAGGGCAAAGGTCGCCCCGGTGCGCATGGCCGCCCGCAACAGCAGGAGTGCGGGCATCAGGCAGGCGGGTCGTCAGCGGCCTACTTGGTCACGCCTTCGTACTTGATCAGGTCGGCCACCGACCCCTGCACATAGCCTTTGACGTTGCTGCGAAACGCGGCCTGGTTCTGGTCCTGGAAGGTCATGATGATCGGCGACTTGGCCTGGATTTCCTGCTGCAGCGCCTGGTACAGCGCGGCGCGTTTGGCCGGGTTGCTTTCCTTGAGCGCATCCAGCGTCTTGGCCGAGAGTTCGGGCACCAGCCAGGAGTTGCGCCAGGTGGTGGTGCTCTGGTAGGCACCGTCGCTGTTGTCCACGTTGTAGGCAAACGCCTTGGCGTTGGAGTGCGGGTCGAAAAAGTCGGGGCCCCAGTACAGCAGCATGGCCTGGTGCTGGCGCGCGCGATACCGCGTGATCACCTGCGCGCCGGTGCCGGGCAGCAGGTTGAGCTTGATGCCGGCCTTGGCCATGGTGCCCTGGATCGACTGGGCCATGTCCATGAAACGCGGCGCGTTGATCAGGTCGAGGTCGATCTCCAGGTTGCTGATGCCGGCCTGGGTCAGGATGGCCTTGGCGCGGTCCGGGTCGAGCTTGTAGGGGGTGGTTGTCAGCGCACCGGCGAATCCCACCGGCAGGAAGGCCTGGTGCACGCGCAACTGGCCGCGCAGCAACTGCTTCGAGATACCGTCGTAGTCGACCAGGTAACGCATCGCCTCCCAGACGGCCGGGTTGCGCAGCTTCTCGGATTTCTGGTTGAGGCTGATGAAGTGCACGGCTGCCTGCGGGAAATCCTCGATGCGCACGTCGGTGCGGCTGCGCATCGCGGCGATCTGGTCCGGCCCGAGGTCACGTGCGACGTCGGCATCCCCCTGCTCGATCAGCAGGCGCTGCGTGGCGGGTTCGGTCACGTTGCGGAACAACACACCATTGAGCTTGGGCGCCTCGACCGAGCGCTTGTTGGCTTCGAGCACCAGCACTTCCTTGGGTTTGAACAGCTTGAGCGTGAACGCGCCGCTGCCTGCCGAGTTGCGGTTCAGCCATGCGTTGCCCAGGTCGCCGGCCTGCTCGTTGGCCATCACCAGCTTCTCGTCGACGATGTTGCCCGGGCGTGCGGCCAGCACGTTGAGCACATACCCGGGGCCGAAGACGCCGCTCCAGGCCACCGACACATTGCCGTTGGGCAGCCTGGTGACCATCTGCGCGATGTTGTCGTTGGTCCAGCCCAGCTGCGCCAGGATGAAGGCCGGGGCCTTGTTCAGCTTGATGACGCGGCGAAACGAGAAGATGACATCTTCGGCGCGCACCGGGTTGCCGCTGGCGAATACGGCGTTCGGGCGCAGCGTGAATTCGATGCTCTTGCCGTCGGCGCCGGTCTTCCACGAGGCGGCCACACCGGGCAGGATCCTGGACGGATCGCGCGCGTCGTACTGCACCAGCGGCTCGTACATGTTGGACACCACCTCGCCGCTGGAAAATTCGAACGCCTGGGCCGGATCGAGCGCCACGATGTCCTCGATGTTCTTGGCCACCACCAGTGTGTCCTTGGGCGTGGCGGCCAGCGCGCCGAAGGTGACGAGTGCGCCGAGGAGGGCGACAAGCGGTTTGCGGTTCATGGTGTTTCCTTTACTTCGATCGAACGGTTGATTGTTGCTGTTCCAGGTGATTCTCGTAGGCGGTGAATCCGTTGACCGCCATCACACCGGCTTCGCGGCAGGTGGGCAACACATCGCCGCGGTAGGCGCCGGCCACGTGCAGGAGGTTGAGCGAACCCAGCTTGATCGCACCACGATTGACCGGGATATTGATCACGGCGCCAAAACCTTGCGCGACGATGGCGTCCAGGTTGTGGAAATGTTCGCCGAATTCTTCCGGCCGGTTGGCGATGAAACACTCCCCGCGCTCCATCTGCCGGGTCCATTCCGTCTGGTCCACGAGGTTCCTGCCGCCGACCGGGTAGTCGGCAGGCCGCGAGCTGTGGATCCGCTCCACCTCGACCCCACCGGGCAGGTTGCGGGACACGGTGAAAAGCGTATGACCAACCCGCTCCTGCAGGAACAAGCTGACTTGGCCGAATGCCGCTTCGAACGCGGCCTTGTCTGTACGCATGATTTCTCCGGCCTGGAAATTCGTGGGACTTCGAAATGATTCTATGGTGCCAACCCGAAGGCCCACGCCATCGAAGGAAACGCCCGACTCTCCAAGCTACTTGTTGATCGGGCTGATCTTGGAGCCTTCGAAGGTCAGGTTGTACATCAGCCCCTTGTTGGAGAATATGAAGCCGATGATCGGCTTCTTGGCGGTGTCGCTGTCGATCGACCCGCCCGCGCCCAGCGTGGCCAGCGCCACACTCCCGTCCACGCCGGCCTTCCAGCCCTTGCTGTTGCGGAACTTGGCCAAGGCACCGGGCGTCATGAACAGCACGATCTGGCTGCGCGCCTGCGCCCCGAGCTGGAACCCGATCGAGGCGGACGCGATGTTGTAGTAGGCAGTCGTCTTGCCACCGACCAGCAGCGCGCCTTCACCGAATTCGCCGCCAATCCCCACGCCGGCCTTGATCACGTTGGGGAACACCAGCATGCCGGACGCCTTGGCGGCCAGCTCCTTGCCGGCGCTGGTGTGCTGGTAGAAATTGGCCACCGCTTCACGCACTTCGGCGTCGAGTTCATCCTTGCTGGCGGCCTGTGAGGTCGCGCCGGACAAGGCCAGCAACACTGCGAAAAACATCGAACGAATCTTCATGGCCGGTTCTCCTTGATATACCTGCCGCCATCATGACACAGCCGGGGCCTCCGACGGGTGGTTGACACGATCTGGCGATCCGGCGCAACGGTCGTTCGGGAGGCACACGATGCCGGCATATATTCAGGGCCGGTTCATCGTCAGCAGCGCCACCTTTTCGTCTCTCCCCCGAAGTGCAATAGGCCCCAATGCCCTGATCTTCAAACTTGGGTCGGGTGCGAGCTTTTTCGCCAGTTGCTCTGAGACAAGAAAATCGACACCCTGGTCGTTGCACAGCCCCTGGATACGGGCCGTCGTGTTGAGCACGTCGCCCGTGAAGATGATGTCCTTCTTGATGATGCCGATTTCACCGGTTGTGACGATGCCGCAATGCAAGCCCGCCTTGAAGGTCGGGACCAGGCCGTACGTTTGCTGGTATTGCCCGGCTTTGCTCGCAAGCGCCTCCCGCATGGCGAAGAAACACCGGATGCAGTTGTTGTTCCGCAAGCCCTCGTCCATCGGCCAGGACACGACGATTTCATCGCCGACATACTGGTAGATCTCTCCTGCGCAATCGATGATGGGATCCGACAGGTCCGCGTAATAGGCCTTGAGCATCTCGAAGTACCGGACATGCCCGAGCCTTTCGGCAAACGCGGTCGACGACTTCATGTCCAGGAACATGAAGATGCGTTCTTCTTCGACCGGCCGGTGGTACTTCCCCGTCAGGTAGTTGAACAACACGCCCTGGCCGAGGTTGTCGCTGATGTCGGAGTAGAACAAGGCCATCACCATCACTGCGGCAATGAATATGGCAATGCTCCAGAACGCAAAACTCGAAAGGAAGTTCCAGGTGCTGTTCCAGACAACCGGCTCGCTTACCGCCGTGTCGAACTTCTGGACGTTGCTGATGGTTGCCGACAACAGCAGAAAGGCGACGATGATGATCAGGTACACCAAGGCCTTGAATGCTATTTTCACCCCAAAACTTTGTCGGATGAAAAGCCTGTTGAGGTACCGAACTTCGAAAATTCCGACCGCCATTCCCGTGAATGTCGACAACACCAGGACCGAGAACAGCCCGTCCGAAAAGTCGTAAGGGTTTCCGGTGGACGGATAGTGTGTGCTGTCGCCAAGAATTCCTTTTTCGATCAGCGCATAGACCAGTCCGAATACGGGCCACAGGACACCGAACGGAATGATCTGCAGAATGAAACGCCGGTTTCTGGGAGTCATGGTCGCATCCTATCGGCAAACCGCGTCCACGCGAACACGCGACAGACACAGGTCGATGGTGGTGGAGTCGAGAAGCCGCAAAGAACCCCGGGCCTGGTGTTCGATGCTCGAATCGAGACCACACGGGAGCACCTTGTTCGACAAGCACATCGGCAGCTTGCGGCGTTACGATAGGGCACCCAAGAGTAGCAACAGGCCGTCGGCGAACGCGAGCCGACGAGCCATCGCCAGCTAGGTCAAAATGCCTCGATTCCCTTACCACCGATCCGCGGCAGATCCGCGGCGCTGCCACGCGCCACCCCCACGCACCGTCCCTTGACCGGTCCCATACACCCCGCCCCGCCCCCGGCCGCGCCACCGCCGATCCACCGCGACCCGCAGCTGCGCCGCCTGTGGGCCGTCGGCATGCTGATGTCGCTGATCCGTTGGCTCGAGATCCTGGCGTTCGCGGTGTTCACCTACGATCAGACCAAATCCGCGTTGTGGGTGGCCAGCCTGATGATGCTGCGCCTGCTGCCCCTGTCCCTGTTCGGCCTGGCGCTCGGCGCACTTGCCTCGCACATGTCGCGCCGCCGGCTGCTGATCGTCACGCATGCCGGGCTGTTCGCGACCTGCTTGCTGCTGCTGACTGTGTCCGCCTTCGGCGCCGTCGAGGTCTGGCACCTGGCGGTGGCCAGCTTCGTCAACGGCATCGTCTGGGCGGGCGACATGCCCCTGCGCCGCGCCCTGATGGGTGATCTTGCTGGCCACGGGCGCATGGTGCAAGCCATGTCCCTGGATGCCGTGGTCTCGAATGCCTGCCGCCTGATCGGCCCCATGCTGGGCGGCCTGCTGCTGGCGCGCGGCGGCCTGCAGGCCGTATTGCTGTGCGCGACGCTGCTCTACCTGCCGGTGCTCGCGGCCCTGGTCGGCCTGGCCGACCCGCCGCAAGCGCAGGACGCCGCCAGCAAGCCCACTATCCGCGACTTGTTGCTGCGCGGCCTCCACGCGGCGCGCGAATCCCGCCCGCTTCAGGCAACCCTGTGGATCACAGTCTTGTTCAACCTGTTCGGCTGGCCGGTCCTGAGCATGATCCCGGTGATCGGCCGGGACCAGCTTCACCTTGACGCGCAAGGTGTCGGCCTGCTGGCCAGTCTGGACGGCATCGGCTCGCTGCTGGGCGCGCTGGCGCTGACCTCAATCGCAAGGCATCTGCGGCACGGGCCGGTGTATCTCGGGGCGGTGCTGCTGTTTCTTGTGCTGCAGGTCGCCTTTGCCTGGAGCCATCACGTGCTGCTGACCGGCATCATCCTGTTCGCCATCGGCGTCGCGCAGGCCGGCTTCGCGGTCATGCAGCCGACGCTGGTCTACAACAGCGCGCCGGCGGATCGGCGCTCGGATGCGATGGGCCTGACGACCATGTGCATCGGTGTCGGGCCGCTCGGGTTTCTGGCGATTGGCTGGCTGGCCGAGCACCTGGGCGCCCCGATGGCCGCGCTGACCTGTGCAGTGACCGGCCTCGTCGCCGTGGCGTTGACCTGGCCGCTGTGCCGTGCCTGCTTCGAGAACCCGCGGACGGCGGTATCGCACCAGGGGCCGGTGGGTGGCGGGTGACTGAAGCCGGTGCGGTGCGGGCCTGCATGTTTCTCGGTTGCTGACATTCAGCCCAAACGTCGGGTTCCGAGGAAGTTCTACGGCAGGACCAGACTGGCAAGAGTCATTCGACTATTGGAACTGCTTGCTCCAGACCGGCCGTTCAGGGTTGCCGTGGACTGTCGGCAATGTGCAGCGAATTTCAGCAATTCGAGCACCCGCGATCGGATCTCTCTTCTCCGATATTCCGGACGTGTAGGGTACGAAGTCCGGAAGATCACCCTTATATGAATCAACGGATTACGGGAATCGTGCGACAGGTATTTTTCTTGCGTATCGGTCAGGTGGTTTGAGGGGTGCGGAACAGATACATGCGGGGAGAGTCTGCGAAGGCGGGGTGGATGGTGCTGGTGCGGTCGCGAATGCCTGTAAAAGACTGCCAGGACCTGCCGCTGGTCGTTGCTTGTCAGTTCGCCCGATCAGTCGATACGCTTCACTTGCCAGCTCGCAGCAACATTCGCCGGACTAGCCTTGGAACAAGGGCATACTGGGCGCCTTTCAAGGGGGCTGAATGGACGATCGCCGTAAACTGGTCATTGCGCTTGGCGCGGGCGCGCTTGCAGCGCCGTTCGGTGTTTTCGCGCAACAGGCGGGGAAAGTTTGGCGCATCGGTATTCTTTCATCCTCATCCGGTCCGACCAAATTTGAAGAAGCCTTCCGCGATGAACTCCGCATCCTGGGTTACATCGAAGGGCGCAACCTCTCGATCGAGTACCGGGGGTCGGCGGGAGACGACGCCCGTCTGCCGGAATTGGCCGCTGAGCTGGTGCAACTCAAGGTGGATGTCATCTTGACGAATTCAGGGTTACCCCCAGCCGCAGCGAAGCGGGCGACAAGCACCATTCCGATCGTCACTGCAGCGACAGCTGATCCGGTTGGGCAGGGTCTGGTTGCCAGCCTTGCGCGCCCGGGCGGCAACCTCACCGGTCTCAGCATGCTGTCGACCGACCTTACGGAAAAGCGGGTCCAGATGCTGCGCGAGTTCGTTCCCAAGGCCACCCGGATCGCCGTGCTCGCCATGAAAGGCACATCTTCCACGCCGCCTCTGCTCGCCAATATGCGCACCGTGGCGCAGAAAATGGACCTGACGCTCATCGTCCAGGAAGTCAATGAGCCCGAGGCACTGCCGGGCGCGTTCGCCGCCATGCAAAGCGCGGGCGCACAGGTGTTGATCGTGCAGCAGTCCCCGTTTACCGGGGCCAATCGCAAACTGATCTTGGAGCTGGCGGCCAAATACCGGCTGCCAGGGATGTTCGACATTCGCCTGTTTGTCGATGGCGGCGGCCTCATTTCCTATGGGCCCAGCCTCCCGGATCTCTTTCGCCGGGCCGCGCACTATGTAGACAAGATCTTCAAAGGTGCGAAACCCGCCGACCTGCCGGTGGAACAACCGACAAAATTTGAATTGTTCATCAACCGAAAGACCGCGAAAGCCCTGGGCCTCACAATCCCCCAGTCGCTCCTGTTGAGCGCCGACGAGGTGATCGAGTAGGAACGCGAGCGGCCGCTTTTATGGACCGTGGGCGATCGGTTAGGGTCGACAGCCGGCACCTGCAAACGGCGGCTGACCGACCCCACAGTTCATGCGATTGGGTTGCCAGGAAGCGGGTATTGGCGACCGACTCGTTCCGCTGCTTATGGAAAGATTTCCATAAGCAGCGTTATGCAAAGATCCCAGTTATGAGAAGTTTGCCATTGGCAGGCGCGCAAGGTGCCTCGTACAGAGTGGTTTGATGTGTTGAGGCCCTTCTCATAATCACAACTTCTTCAGGAAGTCCAGCAGCGAGTCCGAGG
>JANMZX010000240.1:0-5169 GCA_031383745.1 Rhodoferax sp.
TGAGCATGGTCCGGGAATCGTCGGCGACATTGGTGAGCGCAGCGATGCGCATCCCGTTTGTGAGATCGAGTCAAATTCGACGCTTCCCATGGCGCTGCCGTTCGTCAACTATTTTGGAGCAAGCCATGGCAGTACGCAAGAGAGAGGATGAGGTGTTTCCCAACGCGGCCGGAATTGATGTTGGCGCATCGAGCCATTGGGTGGCAGTGCCGCCCCACCTGCAACAGGAGTCAGTGCGCGAATTCGGCGCGATGACCGACGACTTGAACGCCCTGGCCACCTGGCTGCTGGCATGCGGCGTCGATACAGTTGCGCTGGAGTCCACCGGGGTGTACTGGATCCCGATATACGAAGTGCTGGAGCAGCGCGGCCTGAAGGTCTGGCTGGTGGACGCGCGCCAGATGAAATACGTGCCCGGGCGCAAGAGCGACGTGCAGGACTGCCAATGGCTGCAAAAGCTCATGAGCCTGGGGTTTTTGCGTGCGGCCTGGCGCCCTGACGGCGAGGTCTGCGTCGTGCGCGCCGTGGCCCGCCAGCGTGAAGTGCTGCTCACAGAGCAGGCCAGCTGGGTGCAGCGCATGCAAAAGGCACTGGTGCAGATGAACATCCAACTCACCGAGGTGCTCACCGATGTCATGGGCATGACTGGTCAGGCGATCATTCGCGCCATCGTGGCCGGCGAGCGCGATCCCAAGGTGCTGGCCCGCCACCGCCACAGCCGTGTCAAGGCCAGCGCCGAGGAGATCACCAAAGCGCTGACCGGGAACTGGCGCGATGAGCACTTGTTCGTGCTGCGCCAGGCACTCGCGATGTACGACGACATTGCCGGCCATCTGGGCGAATGCGATGCGAAGCTGCAAACCCTGCTGGCCGAGTTGGGCCAGCGCAAGGTAGACCTGGGCAAGGCTCCACGCGCCAACAGCAAACTGCGCCTGGAATTCGATGCCCGCCAGATTCTGGCCAACTGGGCTGGGGTGGACCTCACGCGCATCAATGGGTTGGGTCTGGCCGCGGCGATGAAAATTCTCTCGGAAATTGGCCCAGACCTGAGTCGCTTCGCCAACGTCAAGCACTTCTGTTCCTGGCTGGGGCTGTGCCCGGGCACCAAGATCAGCGGGGGCAAGGTGCTGTCGGCCAAAACCAAACGATCAGCTAACCGGGTGCGTCAGGCGCTGAAGATGGCCGCGATGAGTCTGTCGCACAGCGGCTCGGCCCTTGGGGCCTTTTACCGCCGGTTGTGCAGCCGCATGGACAAGCCTCGGGCCAATACCGCCACAGCGCACAAACTCGCACGCATGGTGTATTTCATGCTGACCCGCGGAGAGGACTTCGTTGACAAGGGGCAGCAGCACTACGAAGATCAGCAGCGCCAGCGCTCCATTGCTGCCCTCAAGCGCCGCGCCACCGAACTGGGCTTTCAACTCAATCCGACAACGGGCGCCGCATGAAATCACACGGGTTCAGTTTTGTTTCTTGTGAGCATCCCAATCCCGCGCGCGGGCCAGGCGTTCCCGAAGAAACATGACCTGTGGTTATGAATTGGTCATTCGTTAATTTGGTTTCTTGTGAGGTTGAGGAGGCTGGGGCTGGCCAGTTGTTGCACGCTGTCACTGTCCGAACTGCCCTGTTCCTGGTAGTCAACCAACAACCAGGAAGTCACTAAGGCCGAGGGCAGGGTGCAGGGAAGTGCCCAGAATCGCAAACGCCAGCGGCGCGTTGCCGCCGGCACCATCGGCGTCATAAGCGAGCACCCCGGTTGCATCGTCGTAGCTGAGGTTGGCACTGGTGCCAATCGCCTGGCCGATCTGCGTATTGAACGCACCGAATATCGCCGCCGACAGCTGCACCACATCCACCCCGCTGACAAAGTCTGTGATGGTGTCGATGTTGCCGCCACCCAGGATCGAATTGAAGAAGAAGGTGTCGGCGCCGTTGCCCCCGGTGAGAAGGTCCGCACCCAGCGTGCCGTTGAGCAGGTCGTTGCCTTCGCCTCCATCGAGTGTGTCCACGCCCTTGCCACCGCCCAGCGTGTCGTTGCCAAGGCCGCCGAGCAGCGAGTCGGCGTTGTTGCCGCCGGCCAGCAGGTCGTTGCCGTCGCCTCCGTCCAGGGTGTCGAACCCTTCATTGCCCATCAGCGTGTCGTTGCCCAGCAGCCCCATCAGCAGGTTGGCGTTCAGGTCGCCGGTCAGCGTGTCGCCCAGGTTGCCGCCCACCACCTGTTCGATGCCGCTCAGGGTGTCGGACGACTGCAGGGCGCTCACCAGCTGGGCCACACCTGCAATGTTGAGGTTGACCGTGACGGCATCGGTTGCCAGCGAGTAGTCCACCCGGTCGGTGCCGTTGCCGCCAATGAGCACGTCGTTGCCCACACCGCCAGACAGCGTGTCGTTGCCGTCGCCGCCGTTGACAGAGTCCTGCCCCTTGCCGCCGGCCAGACTGTCGTCGCCGTCGCCGCCCAGCAGCGTGTCGGCGTTGTCGGCACCGCGCAGTGTGTCGTTGCCAGCGCCGCCAGTGAGTGAATCTGCGCCAACGCCACCATCCAGCGTGTCGTTGCCTGCGCCACCTTCCATGCTGTCGCTTCCCCCGCCACCAGAGATGGAATCGTTGCCATCATTGCCGCTCAAGTAATTTCCAAGGCTGTTGCCGCTGATGTTGTCACCCTGCTCCGACCCGACGACATCTTCCATGGCTCCCATCAACCAGTACAGCGACGTGGGTGAACTGAGCGCCAATTCATCGGATCGCAAGGCACCCCCCACCGTGTCACCGCCGGCTGCAAAAGAGATCGTCCAGCCAAAGCCAGATCCGGACGCGTCCACGATGTCGTGGCCACCTGCGTCCCAGATGGTCTGGTACTGGGCATTGGCGAGCAGCAGGTGCGTGGTGTCGCCTGCGTTGGTCTGCGGGTTTGCGCCATACAGGTACTGAAGCGCTCGCACATCGAGCACCATCGGTGTGGCCGGATCCCATGCGGTGAGGTTCCAGTTGTAATCGTCCTGGTACGACATCACAGTCGCCCAATCGTCATCCAGGTAAGCCGGGATGCCAGCCTGGGCAAAAGTCGGATGGTTCGTGCCGCCGTCGTCATGGGGATGCTTCAGCCCAAGCGCGTGCCCGAGTTCATGAAGAATCAGAAAATAGCCGGCACTGCCTGGCTCATAACTCAAGCCATTGGCAAGGCTTGACGGGTTCAGCAAAATGTCGCCGGCGGCGTTCGGGTAGGGGTTGTAGGCTGCCGCCGTCGATGGAAAGTAGGACTTGCCCCAGACACTGGTAGACGAAAAAAGTGCGGCGTCAAAGGCAATCGAAATGTCAATTCCTGCGGACGCGGCGGACGCAAGCCCAGCAGCGCCCTGGAAGTACCCGCCATACTCGAAATGGATGTTTGCCACCGCCTCGACCGTCGCCAAAATCGCTGCTATCTGGTCGGCCGACGACTGGGCGTTGGTCCAGTTCCAGGCGCCACTGTCGGCTAGCCCCCAGGTAATCGTTCGACTCACGCCCAATGACCACGAATAGCCGTGCGTGGTGGCGTCAATCAGGTTGTCCCCGGAAAACTGCGGAGCACCGGCGGAAACTGCGGCGTCATTGGGCAGATTCAGGACACGGTAGCTGCCGGTTGCGCTATTGAACCCTGTCACAGAGAGCACATAGGACCCACTGCTGGTGGGCGTGAAGTTGATCAGCGAGTTCTTTCCTATGCCGCCGTCGTCGCTCGTCCAGAGCATGCTGCCAGTCGAGGCATACAACTTCAAGACCGGGTCGGCCAGCGTGCCGCTGCCAGTGGCTGCGCCTTCGAGGGAGAAAACATAGGTGACGCCGGCCGTGAGGTTGCTGACAAACCAGTCCTCCTCGCCCGCACTGGAAATGTTGGCGGCAACACCTGCCCCGGTGGTCGAAAGAGCTGTCAGGGTCGGGGCGGCCATCGACAGGGCGTAGGAGCCCGTGGCATCGTTGCCGAATTCCTCGGCTGACAGGTAGTACGTGCCACTTGATGTTGGCGTGTAGATCACCCTGGCATCCAGGGCACCCTTGCCGCCAGAGTCGCCAAATGCAAGTATGCCGCCGTTTCCACTGCGTACTGCGAGCCACGGGTCCACAAGGGTTCCGTGGCCGCTCCCGCTGCCAGCAAGGTCAACGACGTAGGTCGTGCCTGCAATCAGGTTGGCGCCGAACCAGTCGGTGTCACCCGCTGAATTGATCGAACTGGCCAACGTGCCTGCCTGCACCGACAGCACGGCAGTCGTGGACGCATTGCCGGGGATCTGGTCCAGCGCGGCGATGGTGGCAGCGGTGCTTGCGCCGACCACTTCGGAAAAACCGGCATCGTCAACAAAGCTCAGCGTGTAGCCGACGTACAAACCCTGGTCGGCACTGGTCAGGGAATAGCTGGACGATGTCGCGCCGTTGATCGTCGTCCAGTTTGCGAGGTCGCTGCTTCGGTACCATTGAAAATACTGCACCGCATGTGAGGTGCCGTTCTGATCGGAGAATGTCCCGGTGGCCGACACGGCGGAGCCCACCATCAGCGTGCCCGAGACCGCCAGAGTTCCCGATGTGGCGGCGTAGTTGACTGGGGTCAGCGGACCATCGTAGGTGTAATAGAGTTGATATTCGGTGCCCGAGTACGTGTAGCCGCTGAGGCTGACAATGAACGTTGATGTGGTGTAAACCTCGAACGACACCGCGCCCAGGTAACTCGAACCAATGAGGTTGGAAAAGGTGTCATACACCCCGACTGTGTTGACGCCGCCGCCGTAGATGGCATTGCCGTAGTCCCAGTTGTAGCCGCCCGCGTATACCGTGTACTTGCCAGGAGACAGCACGCCCATGGAGTAGGCGTCCTGGTCCGCGGAGTAGAAGCCTGGAATCAAGGCGCCATAGGCGGCGTTGTAATAGCCCGGCGCCAGCACGTAGGCCGTCGACGTGGAGTTGGGTGCATCCCGATATCCGGCGTAGGAAGAGGAGTATGTGCCGCCGTAGCGTTCGTCCACCGTGTATGCGTAGGCCATGGTGTCTGCCCTTCACCTATTGAGCATCCCAATCCCGCGCGCGGGCCAGGCGTTCCCGAAGAAACGGATTTGCGCTACAAGGTGAACGGCAGCGCCGATATGACCGACAAGTCATTGGTGCGAACTCGCGGTGATAGCGTCACTGCTGGGTGAGCCC
>JANMZX010000316.1:0-4317 GCA_031383745.1 Rhodoferax sp.
TACCATTTGGCGACGCGCGACATGGCGGCGGGTGCGCAGATGGTGGAGATCTACAAGGACCAGAAGTTCTCGGACCATGCGCCGGTCACGATTGGATACGACTGGAACGTGTGACGGCCAGGCTGGGGAATCCATTGACGCACCGCGTCGCAATGCGCATACTACGCGCATACTTTCTCCAGACCGCCTCGCAATATGGAATCCAATGTCGCGTCGAGCCGCAAACGGCCCGTAAACCTCACAATCAACGACGCACTGGTCACACAGGCCAAGGCCTATACCAACAACCTGTCGGCCACCATGGAGTCGCTGCTGGCCGATTTTGTGGCCGCGCAGCAAAGTGCGCAGCGCGATCGTCAGCATGCGGCTGATGCCTGTGCCGACGACTGGAATGCGGTGAGCGCCTCCATCGGATCGTTTGCCGACGAGCACTCCACTTTGTAATGGCGCAATTCGATGTCCATCGCAACAAGGGAGCGTTGCGCGATTCGATTCCCTATGTAGTGGTGGTCCAGTCGGCGCAGTTCGACCGCTACCGCCGACGGGTGGTGGTTCCGCTGGTGCGGCAAACCATACTTCCGCGGAACACGCCCACCGTGGGCGCCAGGATGAACCCGGTCTTCGTCATCAAAGGGGCTCGCGTAGTGCTTCATCCGCTGGACATGGTCTCGGTGGCACTCGATCAATTGGGCGAGGCGGTCGGATCGCTGGCGCAGGAGGGCCAAGTGATCGCCGATGCACTGGACGAAATGTTGACACGATCCTGGGGTTGATGGGCCGTGGGTTTTTTGTCGCAGCAACTACCACCTGGCGACACCGGAACTGGCCTTGGGTGCACGGATGGTGGAGATCTACAAGGATGAGAAGTTTTCGGACCATGCGCCAGTGACGGTGGGGTACGACTGGGGCGAGTGACCGGGCAGCGGCGGGCATGCAGAATGTCCCTATCGGCTACAGCGGTCGCTGGGGTCGAGGCCTCGTGTGCGGCGACTACCGGTTGGTTCTCGCGCACCGCGACGGATGGCGGTTTCGGCCAGTTCCCACAACAATACGAGCATCCGACAGCCCCGGGGAAACGCCATGCACAGCACCGCCTTCGACGAACAGCTCACGCGCTGGCGCCACCATCTGCACCGCAACCCGGAGACGGGTTTCAACGAGAAACGCACCTCCGATTACCTGGCGACCGTGCTCACCGCCATGGGGCTGGAGGTGCACCGCAACATTGGCGGGACCGGCGTCGTCGCCAGCCTGAGGTCTGGCAATGGCGCCTCGGCCATCGGACTGCGCGCCGACATGGACGCACTGGCGATCACCGAAACCGCCGTGGACCGCGCCTACGCCTCGCAGTCTCCGGGCTGCATGCATGCCTGCGGGCATGACGGACACATGGCCATGGTGCTGGGTGCCGCACAGCTGCTGCGCGAACGCCGCGACTTCAACGGTACCGTGCGCTTCATCTTCCAGCCGGCGGAAGAGCACGGCAAAGGTGCCATGGCCATGGTGCACGACGGCCTGTTTGAGCGATTTCCCATGGACGAGATCTACGGCGCGCACAACATGCCGGGCATGCCGGCAGGCCATATCGCGACCCGCAGCGGCGGCATCATGGCCAGCGAAGACAATTTCGTCATCCAGATCACCGGTCGGGGCGGCCACGCCGCCCGCCCGCACATGGCGATCGACCCGCTGCTGGTTGGCGCCGAAATCGTCGTCGCACTGCAGTCGGTGGTGTCGCGGTCGGTGGACCCCGCCCAGTCGGCGGTCATCTCGTGCACCGAATTCCTCACCGACGGCATCCGCAACGCCCTGCCCAGCCACGTCACGATCAAGGGCGATACGCGCAGCTATTCGCCGCAGGTGCAGCAGCTGCTCGAGCAACGCATGCGCGCGATCTGCAAAGGCATCTGTGATGCGCATGGCGCCACCTGCGAGGTGGCGTACACCCATGAGTTCGCACCGACGGTGAACTGGGACACCTGCGTGGCGGTGGCGGTGCAGGCCGCAACCGCCGTGGTCGGGCCGGCCCATGTCGACGCGCAGGCGGCGCCGATGATGGTGTCGGAGGACTTCGGAGCCTTTCTGAAGCTGCGGCCGGGCGCGTTCGTGTTTATCGGCAATGGCGATGGCGACAGTGCTGGCGCGGTGCCGCTGCACAACGCGCGCTACGACATCAACGACCGCATCCTGCCGATCGGGGCGCGGTATTTCGCGGAGCTCGCCAGAGTGCGCCTGCCCCTCACCGACTGAATCCATGCTGTTCCCCAACCCCCAGGCCAGGCGCATGCCGTACGAACCGGCGCTCCGGTCCATCCTGAACATCGCGCAGGGGCAGACCAGCCGCGCATGGCTTTCCAGCTGGTCGCTGCTCCACGGGGCCAACACGCCGCTGTGGTCCCTGCCAGGCTTGGCCGTGACCCTGGGCCTGGGTCAGGTCAGCGTCAAGGACGAGGCCCTGCGTTCACCACTGGCGAGTTTCAAGGTCCTGGGCGCTCCGGTGGCCCTGTTGCGCCTGATCCAGCGCCGCTGGCCGGACAAGGCATTTCGGCCGGCAGACCTGCTCGCGGGCCGCCATGCCGCGGAGCTGTCCGACCTGGTGGTCATCAGCGCCACCGACGGCAACCACGGTCGGGCACTGGCAGCGGCCGCCAGCAGCATCGGTTGCCGCTGCGTGATCGTCCTGCATGCACAGGTCAGCCCCGAGCGGGAACAGCCGATCGCCGCCTTCGGCGCGCAGATCGTGCGCATCAGCGGCAACTACGACGAGTCGGTGCATGAAGCCGCGCGCCTGGCCGCGCACAACGGCTGGCAGGTGGTGTCCGACACCTCCTACGACGGGTACGAGGACATCCCGCGCGACGTGATGCAGGGTTACGCCATCATCGCGTGCGAGGCACTGGAAGACGTGATGGCGCCTTCGTCGGGGCCGTGTCCGTTCACCCATGTGGTGCTGCAAGGCGGTGTCGGCGGGCTGGCGGCCGGCGTCGTCAGCCATTTCTGGGAGCGCTACGGCGACCAGCGCCCGGTGTTCATCGTGGTCGAGCCCGAGCAGGCCGACTGCCTGCTGCAAAGTGCGCGGCAGGGCCGCGCCAGCAACACCCGGGGTTCCGTCGACTCGCTGATGGCGGGTCTGGCCTGTGGGGATGCGTCGCCACTGGCCTGGCGTTTCCTCGCGGGCGCGGTGGACCTGTTCATGACGGTGCCCGACAGTGCCGCTGAAGAGGCCATGTGCATGCTCGCGCACGGCAACGCCGGCGACATTTCGGTGGTGAGCGGCGAATCCGGCGCGGCTGGCCTGGCAGGCCTGGTCGCACTGCTGGCGTCAGCCGAGGTGGCGCGGCAGCTGGGCCTGGGTGCGCAGTCGCACGTGCTGCTGGTCAATACCGAAGGCGCCACGGCCCCCGGCGTCTACGCGTCGCTGGTCGGCGATGCCGCCACCACAGTACAGGCCCGCCAGGCGCAATGGCTGGACGAGCATGGCGTTGCGCAGGCTGCGCTGCTCGACCGCATCGAGCGGCATGGCCGGATCGGCGCAACACCCGAAGGAGGTGTGTGCCGGATAGCCCTGACCGATGCCGACCGTCAGGGACGGGAACAGTTGGTCGCCTGGATGCAGGAGTTGCACCTGACCGTTCAGGTGGACCAGATCGGCAACATCTTCGGGACCCGTGCCGGTCTGGCGGATACCGCACCGGTGATGACCGGTTCGCATATCGACACGGTGGCGACCGGCGGGCGGTACGACGGCGTGTACGGTGTCATGGCCGGGCTGGAACTGGTGCGGTGGCTGAACGTGCGCGGTGTACAGACCTACCGGCCCCTGGTGGTTGCGGCCTTCACCAACGAGGAGGGCGTGCGTTTCATGCCCGACATGATGGGATCGCTGGTCCATGTGGGGGGTTATCCGCTGCAGCAGGCACTGGACACCATCGGAACCGATGGCACCCGGCTCGGCGACGCGCTGGAACGCATCGGTTATGCCGGGTCATTGCCCTGCGGGTCGATCGTTCCCCATGCCTTTGTCGAGTTGCATATCGAGCAGGGACCGGTGCTGGAGGCAGACGCCCTGGCCATCGGTGTGGTCGAGGACCTGCAGGGAATTTCCTGGCAGGAGGTCGTGGTTTCCGGGCAGTCGAACCACGCCGGGACCACCCCGATGCACCTGCGTCACGACGCCGGCTACTGCGCGGCCGCGATTGCCGTGTTCGTGCGTGAACTCGCAACCCGCCTCGGCGGCAGCCAGGTCGCCACGGTGGGGGTGATCCAACTGCACCCGAACCTCATCAACGTGATCGCGGCCAGGGCCACCCTGACGGT
>JANMZX010000368.1:0-1628 GCA_031383745.1 Rhodoferax sp.
CCGGAGCACATCGCCAGCGCGATTACCTGGCTGCTCGACCCGCAGTGCCTGATGACCGGCCAGCTGATGGTGGTGGACGGCGGCTTCACGCTGGGCCGGCCACCCTCGGCGGCCGGCGCGAAATAGGCTTTCTATCCCACGTCGCACGGGTGACAGCCAGCCGTGCGGACGGTGGCCGCGCCATGATCTGGCGCAAGGTCGCCGTCGCTGTGCGGCGGGACACTGGCCGGCCCGATCGTGCCCGAGGGCCGGTCGGCCCGCATCGACCCGGCCGGCGCACACCGCGCCAACCCACAAGGACCACCATGGACTTTCAATACAACGCAACGACGCAGGCCCTGCAGACGCGGCTGCAGGACTTCATGGACCGGCTGGTGCTGCCGCACCACCGCCAATGGCACGACATGGCCGAGCGCGGTGTGCACCCGACACAGCTGCTCGACGACCTCAAGGCGCTGGCCAGGGACGAGGGCCTGTGGAACCTGTTCCTGCCCGCGCTGCGCGACGACGAGCCCGGCACGCGCCTGTCCAACATCGAATACGCGCCGCTGGCGGAGATCATGGGGTGCTTTTCTGGGCCTCGGAGGTGTTCAACTGCAGCGCGCCGGACACCGGCAACATGGAACTGCTGCACCTGTTCGCCACGCCGGAGCAGCGCGAGCAGTACCTGCTGCCGCTGCTGCACGGCACGATTCGCTCGGCCTTCGCGATGACCGAGCCAGATGTCGCGTCCAGCGACGCCACCAACATCCAGACCACGATCCGTCCTTCGGGTGATGGCTACGTCGTCAACGGCCGCAAGTGGTTCACCACCGGCGCGATGCACCCGCATTGCCGGTTCGTGATCGTGATGGGCGTGTGCGACGACGGCCAGGAGCGCGCCGCACACCAGCGCCATTCCATGGTGCTGGTGCCGCTGGACACACCCGGCGTGCGCATCCTGCGCAATCTGCCGATCATGCACCACCTGTCGGTGGACGGGCACTGCGAGGTGTTGTTCCGCGATGTGTATGTCGGACCGGAGGCCCTGCTGGGCGAGGAGGGCGCAGGATTTGCCCTGGCGCAGGCGCGTCTGGGCCCGGGGCGCATCCACCACTGCATGCGCACCATCGGCCAGTGCGAACTGGCGCTGGACCTGATGGGCGAACGCGCGCTGGAGCGGCGTGCCTTCGGCAAGCGCCTGGCCGATCAGGCCAACATCCGCGACTGGATCGCCGAGTCGCGCATCGAGATCGATCAGGCGCGGCTGCTGGTGCTGCGCGCTGCCGACCGCATTGACCGCGAAGGCAACCGCGCGGCGCGGGTGGATGTGTCGGCCATCAAGGTGCTGGCAGGGCGCCTGCAGACGCGGGTGCTGGACCGCGCAATGCAGGTGTTCGGCGCCATGGGCCTGACCTCCGACACGCCGCTGGCCTTGTTGTGGACCTGGGGCCGCGCGCTGCGGTTCGCCGACGGGCCCGACGAGGTGCACCTGGGCGTGGTGGCCAAGGCTGAACTGACGCGCATCCAGTTGGCCACTGGCAGCAATGCCTTGTACTACACGCCGCCGCACGAAACGGCGGACGGCTGAACGCGGTAGCGCCGGATACCGATTTGCCGTCGATCGTGGGGATTTGACTGACGACTTT
>JANMZX010000381.1:0-10145 GCA_031383745.1 Rhodoferax sp.
GACACCGGCGACCAGCTGTCCGCGCGACCGCACAGCACCAGCGCCGGTACGCCGATGCCGGCCAGCACCGGCGTGGCGTCGGGCCGCTCCAGCAGCGCCCGGATCTGCCGCGCGAAGATGTCGGCGCTCCTGCGCGCGAACATGGCCACGATGGCCTCGACGAGCGCCGTGTCGGCCAGGCGGGGCGGATCGAGCATGCCCTGTACCCATTGCGCCGCCATGGCGCGCACGCCGTGGTTGCGCGCGATGTCGAGCAGTGCGTGGCGCTTGCGCGCCTCCTCCTCGCCGGCGGCACCGGCAGCGCGCGCCAGGTAGCCGGTATCGACCAACGCCAGGCGTGTGACCCGCCCGGGCGCCAGCCGCGCCACCTCCATCGCCACGCGCCCGCCCATCGAATGGCCGGCCAGCGCGAACTGCGCCGGCGCGTCGGCCAGCACCCGCCGGGCCATGCCGGTGATGCTGTCGGCGTCGCCATGGTCGGCGATCCGGCAATCGGCATGCGGCTGCACAGCCGGCAGCAGCCCCTCCCACACGGCCGCGTCGCACATCAGGCCGGGGATCAGGATCAAGGTGGGATTCATGACAGGTCGCGCGATGGGGGCTGGTTGCGAGGCCTGATTGTCGCAGTGCCGCCGGGGTGTCGGCCTGCGGCCCGGCCCCGTCCGTGCGTGTCTGGCCTGCCTGGCCGGTTGCGGCGCGAATCCGCCCACGGCTTGCCCTGGAGGGTGCACGGAACTTCGGTGGCGCTGGTGCACTCTATCCTGCAGCAGGCCTCCCGCGTCGCGCCTGTGCCGCAGGCTGCATTTCGCCGACGCAGGGTGCAGGGTCCGGTCGGCCGATGCACAACGGGGATACCGGAACATCCATATGCGATCTCAGGCTCTCGCGCTGTTTGCCGTCTGTGCGGCGCTGGCACTGTGTGCCGGTTGTGGCGGTGGAAGTGGTGCGGGGCTCGACAGCAGCGGGCGGCCGCTCGTGGCGGGAAGCAGCACCGGGCCACCAGCCGCCACCCTGCGCTCGATCCAGGATCTCGTGTTTACCCCCATCTGCACCGCGTGCCATGTCGGCGGGGCCGCACCCCAGGGCCTGCGCCTGGACGCAGCCAACAGCTATGCCATGCTGGTGGGTGTTTCCAGTGTGGAGGTGCCCTCGATCCGGCGGGTGGAGCCAGGGCGACCCGACGACAGCTACATCATCCAGAAGCTCGAAGGCCATGCGGCGGTCGGTGAACGCATGCCGTTCGGAGGCCCCTACCTGTCGGTCGACACCATTGCCCTGATCCGTGGCTGGATCGCCTCGGGAGCCGCCCCATGAGACGCCGGAGCCGGCTTCTGCTGTGGCTTGTGTTGCTGGTGCTCGCTGCATGGGAGCCGGCCCGTGCGGAGCCCTACCTGGCGGTTCAGACAGGGGCCAAGTGTGTCGCGTGCCACGTGAACCCGACCGGGGGCGGGCTGCGCAACGCCGCTGGCGTGGTGTACGCGCAGCGCGTGTTGCCAGCCCACCAGTGGCCCGAGTCGTGGCCCGACTGGGGTGGCTCCCTCGGCGAGCGGCTGCGTGTGGGTGGCGATCTGCGCACGGGTTCCGTGCGCACCACCGTTCCCGGCCAGGCACCGCAGCAGGTGGGCGGGCTGAAGCAGTTCCGCATCTACGCAGACTTCGAGCTGGTGGCGCAGTCGCTGGCCGTCTACGTCGACGAGACGGTGGCGCCGGGTACGGCAGCGCGGCAGGAGGCCTACGTGCGCGCCGCCGTCCCGGGCACCGGCTGGTATGCCAAGGCGGGGCAGTTCTACCTGCCGTTCGGCTGGCGCCTCCAGGACAATTCCGCCATCGTGCGGCAACTCAGCGGTATCAGCATGACGGCGCCAGACAAGGGTCTGGAGCTCGGCCTGGAACTGGACGGCTGGTCTGCGCAATGGACATACACAGGCGGAGCTGCCAACGTGGGCACGGTATCCGGCCGCCAGATGAGCGGGCAGATCGTGTCGCTGCGCGACTGGGGGCGTGTCGGTGTGGCCGCCCTGTCGACCCGATCGACATCCGGTGACCGCCAGGCCGTCGGCATATTCGGAGGCACCCGCACCGGGCCCCTGGCCTGGCTGTTCGAAGTCGATCTGGTGCGCGATGCGGGCTTCCCCGAAGGGCGGCGCAACCTGGCGGCCACCCTGGCAGAAGTGAACTGGCGCGTCGCGCAGGGACACAACCTCAAGCTGTCCGCGGAGCTGCTGGATCCGGACCGCCGTATCCAGCACGACCACAAGCTGCGCCAGAGCGTGGTCTACGAGTACTCCCCGCTGCCATACCTGCAGTTGCGGGCGGGCTGGCGGCGCCACCTGGGAATCCCGCAGAACAACTTCGACAACCGGCAGCAGAAGTTCATCGAGCTGCACGGCTTGTTCTGACTGTCCAGACCGGTGGCGCGGGCCGGCTTGGGTCGACACCGGACGATAATGCGCCCTGCCGGGAGGGCATCGGGTCCGGTTGGCACCGGTGCAGGCACTGCGCGCAGATGGCCCGGCCCGCCGTGACCCATGCGGATGTCCTCCCGGACGGTATCGCACACATCGAGCACACCAACGGAAACCCCATGCAACACCTCACCATCCTTACCGGCGCCTCGCGCGGCATGGGTCTGGCCATCGCCAGCCAGCTGTGCCGGGCCGACGCCTCGTTGTTGTGCATCTCGCGCGGCACATCGGTCGCTCTGGAGACACTGGCCCGGGAGCGCGGCGCCACGCTGGAGCAGTGGACGGCCGACCTGTCCGACGCGGCCGGCGTCGCGGCCCGCGTGCAGCACTGGTTGCTGGCGCAGGACACCGCGCAACTGGCCAGTGCCACCCTGATCAACAACGCCGGCATGATCGGCCGCCTGGGCCCGCTCGACCCGGCCCTGCCGCAGGACGTGGCGACCACGCTGCGGGTGGACCTGGAGGCGCCGGTGCAGCTCAGCGCTGCCTTCCTCACCGCGACCCGCGGCTGGCAACTGCCCAGGAAGATCCTCAACATCTCGTCCGGGCTGGGTCGTCGGCCGATGGCCGGCGCTGCGCTGTACTGCGCGGCCAAGGCCGGCATGGACCACTTTACCCGCTGCGTGGCGCTGGACGAGGCGCGCCAGCCGAACGGCGTGCGCATCGTGTCGCTGGCCCCGGGCGTCATCGACACCGACATGCAGACCGACCTGCGTGCCGGTGATCCGGCGCAATTCCCGGAGCGCGGGGGCTTCGTGCAACTCAAGGAAACCGGGATGCTGAGCGCGCCCGGCGATGCCGCCGCCCGTGTGCTCGCCTACCTGGCACGCGCAGACTTCGGTGACACGCCGGTGGCCGATGTGCGCGACGCCTGAGCGCAGGCCATCGCGCCGCTGCGCAGCCCTGCGTCGCGCCAGGGCCGGGCGCGCCGCACCCCTTATTTGCCCGCGAAAGGCAGAGGCTTGAGCGAGCGCAGGTAGGTGATCAGCGCCGCCATGTCCGCGTCGCTGATGGTCTTGTAGTAGTCGAATCCCATCGGCGGTTTGTAGGGCTGTCCGCTGCGGTCGACACCGCCGCGTACCGACTTGATGATCTGGGCGTCGGTGACATCCTTCAAGCCGGTCGGGTGCGGCGTGAGGTTGCGCGAGACGCTCTCCCCCCAGGGGCCCTTGAATACCTGGCCGCCGGCGCCGGTCTTGTCATGCTGCAGCATGCCCTTGGCGTCGCGTGGGGAATGGCAGTCCATGCAGTGGCCGATGTTGGCCAGGTATTCCCCGTAGGCGCGTGTGTTGCCAGCCGCCGGCGCCTTCACGTTCTTGACCGGCGGGCCGTAGCTGGGCGGCAGCGGCATGTTGTACCTGGACTTGGGGACCGCGCTCTTGACCGCGGGTTGCGCCCGGATGTAGGCGATGATGGCGGCGAGGTCGCCGTCCGACAGGTGGCGGTAGAACTCGATCGGCATTGGCGGGCCGATGAGGGTCTTGTCCGGGCGCACGCCTTCGCGGATGGCGCGGGCCAGTTGCGCATCGGTCCATTTGCCGATGCCGGTCTCCGGGTCGGGGGTGATGTTGGCGGCGTACGCCTTGAAGGGCGGCTCGTCGAACACCATGCCGCCCGACAGGCCTTTTTCCGGCAGCGGTTGCCCCTTGTCGCCGCGGGCCATGTGGCAGTTGCCACAGGCGACCACCCCTTCCATCAGGTATTTGCCGCGCTCCAGCACACCGGGCTTGGGCGCGGCGGCCAGTGCGCCGAGGTGTGCAGACAAGGCCAATGCGGCCAGCAGGACCATCTTGTGCATGAAGCCTCCTACAGGGTTGTCGTGCGGGCCGGTCCCGCTGCGTGTGGGCCGAGAACTTACCATGACTCGGGTCAAGAATGCAATGGGGCTGGCCGTCCTGCCAGCCTACTGCTGCCGCTCAGCGTGCCGTCGCCATGCGCAGCTGCCGCGCCGCTTCCTCGGCCCGCGCGTCGTCGATCACACGCATGACGTTGCCCACGTCGACTGCGCCCGCCTTGTGGGTGAACTTGCCGGTGAGCACCGTGTCCGCGTGCAGCAGGCCGCGCTGGTACAGGTCCCAGATCTCCGGGCCGTAATCGGTGGCCAGCAGTTCCGGCGCGCAACGGCCGAAGAAGTCGCGCAGGTTGGCCACGTCGCGCAACAGCATGCGCTGCGCATGGTTGTTGCCGGCGGCGTCCACCGCCTGGGGCAGGTCGATGATGACCGGCCCGTCGGACGCCAGCAGGATGTTGAACTCGGACAGGTCGCCGTGCACGACCCCGGCGCACAACATGCGCACCACCTCGGCGAGCAGGCTGGCATGGTGGGCGCGCGCCTGTTCGGGCGTCAGCACCACGTCATTCATGCGCGGTGCGGCGTCGCCGTGTTCGTCCGCCACCAGTTCCATCAGCAACACGCCCTCGTGGAAGTTGTACGGCTTGGGCACCCGCACGCCGGCATCGGCCAGGCGGTACAGCGCGTCGACCTCGGCGCTTTGCCATGCCGCCTCCTGCTGCTGGCGGCCGAAACGCGAACCCTTGGCCATGGCCCGGGCCGAACGTGAGTTCTTGACCTTGCGGTTCTCGGTGTAGTCCACCGCCTGGCGAAAGCTGCGCTGGGTGGCCTCCTTGTAGATCTTGGCGCACCGCGTGTCGTCACCGCAGCGCACCACGTAGACCATGGCCTCCTTGCCGCTCATGAGCTGGCGCACCACGGCGTCGATCAGGCCCTCTTCGATCAGGGGTTGCAGCCGCGCGGGTGGTTTCATGCCGCGATTGTCGTCGCTGGGCCGCGCGGCGCTGTAGCCCCTGTCCCGATGGCATGTCCGATTGCCGCCGGTGTACCCGCACAGTGCAGGGCATGATCGGGGCTCCATCCACCGGGTTTCACATGTCTGTCGTACTTCCCCGCTCCTTCGGCTTTCTGGCCGGCGCCAACCTGGCGGCCCAGTCGGCCGAGCAGCTGAGCCTGGCCGCCACCCCGATCGTGGCGGTGTTGCTGCTTGGCGCCGGCCCCGGCGAGGTCGGCTTGCTGGCCACCGCCCAGACCATCCCGTTCCTGCTGCTGTCGATCCCGTTCGGGCTGCTCGCGGACCGCCGGCCGCGCCGTACCCTGATGGTTGGCGCGGAGCTGCTGCGCGCGCTGGCATTGCTGGGACTGCTGCTGGCGGTGGTGTCGGGCCAGCTCACGATGGCCGTCCTGGTGGTGCTGGGCTTCCTGGGCGCGGTGGGCACCGTGGGTTTCAGCGTGGTCGCTCCGGCGCTGCTGCCGGCACTGGTGCCGCCGACGCAGCTGGCGCGGGCCAACGGGCGCATCGAGCTGGCCCGCAGCATGGCCTATGCCGGTGGTCCCGCCGTCGGCGGCGCGCTCGTCGCATGGGCCGGTGCGGGCGCCGCGTTTGTGCTGGCCACCGTTTTGTCGGGCGCGGCGGTGGTGCTGTTGTTGCGCCTGCGCGAGCCGGTGCGGCCGCCGGTGCCGGCTCGCCACCCGTGGGTGGACCTGCGCGAAGGTGGCCGGATGGTCTGGCAGCACGCCTTGTTGCGCCCGATCCTGCTGACCGCCGTGGCCTGGAACATCTCCTGGTTCGTGCTGCAGGCAGCTTTCGTGCCCTATGCGATGCGCACGCTGGGGCTGGACGCCGCCGCCGTGGGGTTGACGCTGGCGGCCTACGGGGCGGGGATGGTGCTGGGCGCGGCGCTGGCAGCGCGGGTGGTGGCGGCCATGCCGTTCGGCCGTGCCATCCAGCTCGGCCCGGTGGTGTCAGTGCTGGCCTCGCTGGTGATGGTGGGCACCCTGGTGTGGCCCTCGCCGTGGTTGGCGGGGCTGTCCTTCTTTCTGTTCGGCGCCGGCCCGATCGTGTGGACCATCACCTCGATGACGCTGCGCCAGACCGTCACGCCGCAGGCCCTGCTGGGTCGCGTGTCGTCGATCTTTCTCACTGTCAACATGGGGGCCCGGCCGCTGGGTGCGGCGCTTGGCGCTCTGGCGGGTGCGGCGTGGGGCGAGTCGGCCTGCCTGGTGCTGTCGCTGGCCGGCTTCTGCCTGCAGGCCTTGTTCATCTCGCGCTCCGTCGTCAGCCGCATGCGCGGCCTGCCTGTGCCTGCATAGGCGCCCCGGGCCGCCCCCAGGGCGATTGCCGCGGTGCGCAGCGCGGGCGCCTGCCGGCGGGCCGCCTGCGTTGATCCGCGCTTCAGGCCAAGTGCGGGAAGAACGCCTTGCGCGCCTGTTCGTCCATCTCGGTCTTGAAGGTGTATTTCGCCTTGAGCGCGTCGACGCGCTGCGCCGCCGGCCGCGCGTTGATCTCGTCCAGCAGGCGTTTCACATGCGGCAGCCTGGCCATCGCGTCATCGCCCAGCACCATGTGCGCCGCGCGGGCCCAGCCCCATAGCGCCATGTCGACCAGCGAGTAGCTGTTGCCCACCATGTGGCTCTGCCCGGACAGATGCTGGTTCACGATGTTCCAGTGGCGCCAGGCCTCGAACTCGTAGCGCTGGACGGCGTAGGGAATCGGCTCGGGTGCGTAACGCTTGAAATGCACCGCCTGCCCGCTGTAGGGCCCGATGCCGCTGGCCACGAACATGAGCCAGGACAACATCTCGCCGCGCGCCTGTGGCGTGCTGGCGGGCAGGAACTGGCCGCTCTTCTCGGCCAGGTACAGCAGGATGGCGTTGCTGTCGAACACCACCACACCGTCGTCGACGATGGCCGGCACCTTGGCGTTCGGGTTGATGGCGGTGTAGGCGGGCGCGTGCTGCTCGCCCTTGCGTGTGTCCACCGGCACGATCTCGTATGGCAGGCCGGATTCCTCCAGGAACAGCGCCACCTTGGCGGGGTTGGGCGCGGTATTCCAGTAGAACTTGATCATGGCGTCTCCTTGGGTTGGTCAGGGTGGGTGGATGCGGCGATTGTGCCGGCCTCGCCTTGACCGCCGCTCCAGCGGAATACCGGGCGGGTGCCGAACAGAAAGCCGTGGGATGCGAAGTCTTCGTCGGGAAGCGCCGCGCGGAATGCCGCCGTCACCAGGATGTCGCCGCCGCGTGCCGTGTCTTCGCCGAGCTTGGACGCGGCATTCACCTCCGCGCCCCACACGTCGTTGCCGGCGCGCAGCACCTCTCCGAATCCCAGGCCGATACAGACCCCGAGATGTTCCTCGGGTGGCCGTCCCGGATTGACCGCACGGGTGGCGGCGACCATCGCGCGACTGGCGGCCAGGGCCTGGGCAGGTGCATCGAAGACCACCAGCAGGGAATCGCCTTCGCGCTTCAGGCAGGTTCCGCCATGCTGCGCGATCAGTGGCAGGAACAGCGTTTCGGACTCGTGGATGAGCTGCAGGAAATGCAGGATGCCGAAGGCTTCCACCATGCGCGAGAAACCCACCAGGTCGGTGAACATCATGGCCTGCGTCGTGCCGAAGCGTGCCCGGATGGCGGCGTCGATCGCCACCCTGTCGGCGCCCGGTGCCCGGCGGGCGGCCAGCAGCGCGGACAGTTCCTGGGGGTCGTCACGGGTGGGCATGGCGGGGTGCGACACGGCCTGCGCGGTGTTGGGGACGGTCGGTGCGCCGGCTACAGCGTGTACACGGGTTTGCCTTGCACCTGCTGGATCTTGTCGCGGGCCCAGGGCTTGGGGTCCTCGCCGCGGGGCAGAAGCACACCGGCGGCGCGCACCATCTGGCATTCGGCGTCGAGCGCCGGCGGCTCGGCACCCTGCGCCACGGCGGCCAGCGCGTCGAGCAGCATCGCGCGCGCCATGACGATGCCCTTGTCGGTGGGCAGCAGCAGCTCGCGGCTGCGGTCCTGGATCGGGCCCATGCTCTCCTGCAGCGAGGCATCCTGCTCGGAGATGCCGAAAACGCCGCTGTAGGCGCGTTTGTCCTTCTGCGCCTGGCGGTCCATCAGGTAGTCGTTGTCGCGGTTGGCGCGCGGACGCCAGGCGATGGCCTGTGGGCCCTGCTCGTACAGCACGTGGATGCCGTGCCCGGCGGCCATCAGCGCGCGTTCCTCGTCGCTCAGTGGCTTGTCGGGGTGGAAGCTGATGCTCCAGGCCCAGCAGTTCTCGTCGTCCTGCGGCACCCAGGCGTGCCCGCCCAGCGCATGCTCGCCAAACGGCGGTATCAGCGTGAACCAGGGAAAGATCCACTGGGTGATGCGCCAGTAGTGGCTGTCGGCCTCGCCATTGCGCCGGCCGTACAGCGTGAGGCCGAACGGGTTCTTTTCGATGTCGAACACCACGTTGCCGTCGGCCTTGATGTAGTCCAGCGCCTTGACACCCTGGTGCATCGGGTCCTGGTCGACCTGGTAGCGGTGCACGTACGACACATGTGCGGTGTCGATGCCACCTTCCATCGCCTGCAGGTAGTTGCTCTGTTGCAGCCGCCGCGACACATACAGGTGGCTGTCGGGCAGGGTGCACCACTCCAGCGCCGGGGGCGCCGGCTGTTTGTCTGGCGCACCCATGTACGCCCATACGATGCCGCCACGCTCGATGCACGGGTAGGCCTTGATGCGCATGCGCTTGGCCACCTGGGGTGCGCTGGGCACATCGACGCAGGCGCCGGTGCGGTCGAACTTCAGGCCGTGGTAGGCGCAGCGGATGCCGCACTCTTCGTTGCGGCCGAAGAACAGCGACACGCCGCGGTGCGAGCAGAATTCGTCGATCAGGCCAGGCTGGCCTTCGGTATCGCGAAACGCCAGCAGCTTCTCGCCCAGGATCTGCACCCGCACCTGGGGCCCGTCGGGTGCGGCAATCTCGGCCGAGCCAAGGACGGGCACCCAGTAGCGGCGCATCAGCTCGCCCATGGCGGTGCCGGCGCTGGTGCGGGTGATGAGTTCGGCTGTGGCTGGTTCCATGGGGTGTCCGGTGGCTGTGGGTTGACTGACGTCATCATAGGCCGCTGCCGGCATTGATGCCCAACAACCCTGGCACGCGGCAGCGGGTGCAGCATATGGAAAACCAGCCGGGGCACTTGCACAAATACCCAATGGGGTATATACTCCACCCCGTATCCAGGAGATTCTTGTGCCGCTGCTTCGTGATGTCACCGTCGCCACCTGCCTTGTCTGGGCCCTGGCCGCCGCATCGGCTGCCGATGTGGCGCCGGTGCGCGTGCCTACCGTCGTCGTGGGCAACACGACGGCGCCGTCGGTGCTGGAGCTCGATGCGGTGGTGCAGCCGGTGCGCCAGGCCACGGTGACCGCGCAAGTCGGCGGCAATGTCGTCGCCCTGCGCGTCAAGGCCGGCGACATCGTGCGGCGTGGCCAACCGCTGGTACGCCTGGACGACCGTGAGGTGCGCGCCAATTCCGCGCGCAGCGATGCCGCCGTGGCGCAGGCCGAGGCGGAGCTGCGCAATGCCCAGCAGGTGCTGGAGCGCAACCGTGCCCTCAAGAAGGACGGTTTCATCAGCCAGGCGGCGATCGACAACGCCGACAACCAGGCCCAGGCGGCCCAGGCTGCGGTGCGCCAGGCGCAGGCAGCACGCGTGCAGGCCGTGGTGGCGCAGGGGTTTGCCGATCTGGTGGCGCCGTTCGATGCGGTGGTGCTGGCCACGCATGTGGAAGCCGGTGATCTCGCGCTGCCCGGACGCGCGCTGGTGACGCTGTACGAGCCCGGCCGCATGCGTGCCGTGGTACAGGTCAGTGCCTCGCGTGTGGCGCTCGCCAACGCCGCCACCGACGTGCAGGT
>JANMZX010000472.1:0-9145 GCA_031383745.1 Rhodoferax sp.
CCAGGAACACGCCGCCGTGCAGCACGACCATATACCGCCAGAAGTCGTAGGTTCCGCCAGCGATGCGGCTGGAGCCGAGGTTGACGAGGTTGTAGTAGACGATGAAGGTGAACAGGGAGAAGAACAGGTTGATGTTGCGGCCCACGCGCGGGTTGGCACTCGATACCACCAGCCCGATCAGCACGAAGTTGATTGCGGCGAACGCGAGCCCGAGCCGCCACGACAACTCGCCCAGGTAGGGGGCGGTGCGCCCTGCGATCAGCGCCTGCGTCGACAGGACGCGCGGAGGAACGGCGCGTTCGATCTCCTTGGCCTTTTCATTGATCAAAACGCCGTATTCCTCGAACTCGCTGATCTTGATCGAACTGTTGTCGAGCGCCGTCTCGAGCCGCTGGCCACGCGAGAGCTTCAGGAACTGGTCGGGGCCGACCATCTCGACGCGGCCGGCGCGGGCCGAGGTGATCGTCTGCACGCCCCGCTCGGTGGCGGCGATGAACACCTCTCCTGCCGTCTGCCCGCTGACCGAGTCCTTGTCGATGAAGAACACCCGGTTGCCGCCCGCGGACTCCTGGAACTGGCCGGGCGTCACGCGTTCCAGGTCGCTGCGGGCTTCGAAGCGGTCGCGCAACTTCTGCGATTGCTGGTGTGCCCATGGCCACCCGAACAGCGCCAGGGCGGCGATCATCAGCAGGATCGGCCAGACGAAACGCAACAGCGGCGCGACGAAGCTGCCCAGGCCCTGGCCAGCGGAAAACCAGATCACCATCTCGCTGTCGCGGTACATGCGCGACATGGTGCCGACGATGGCGATGAACAGGCTCAGCGTAAGGATGGTGGGCGCATGGCCCAGCACCGTGTACCCCAGCACCACCGCCACCTCGGTCGGGTTCACGCTGCCGCGCTGCGCCAGGTTCAAGGTGCGGATCAGCAGCATGGTCATGACGATGGTGGCCAGCACGACCACGGTCGCCCCGAAGGTGCGCGCCATTTCCTTGCGGATGGAAGAATGGAATAACATCGGATGGAAGGGGAAAACGTAATTATGAACTTTGAACTGAAGCAGTTCGACATGGCTGGCGCGGCAGGGGTCGCGGGCGATGCGCTGGTGGTGCTGGTGCCCAAGGATTTCAAGGCTGCCGGCGGGGCTGTATCCGACCTGGTTGCCGCTGCGCTGAAGGCCGGTGACCTGGAAACCAAGCCTGGCAAGTCGCTGGCGATGTACCGAGTCGCCGGCATTGCATGCACCCGTGTCGTGCTGGTGGGCTGCGAGGATGGCACCGCCCGGCATGTGCGCCAGGCGATGGCCGCCGCAGGGGCGGCACTCAAGTCGTCCACGATCAAGTCGGTCGCGGTTTGTTTTGCATGGGCGGCCGGTGCCGATGCGGTTCACGCCGCCGTGATGGCGGTGGCCGACGCGACCTATGTCTACACCAGCACCAAGTCCAAGCCGGAATCGCGTGCGCTCGGCAAGGTGGTGCTGGGGGTGCCGGATGTCGCTGCGGTGCGGCAGGCCTTCGACCATGCGGTGGCTGCCGTGCAGGGCGTCGAACTGGCCAAGGAATGGGGAAACCGCCCGGCCAACCACGCGACGCCGTCGATGCTGGCGCGTGCCGCCGACGCCTTGGCCAAGTTGCCGCGCATCCGGTGCGAGGTGCTCGGCCCGCGCCAGGTGGCCAAGCTGGGCATGGGTGCCTTCCTGGCTGTCGCGCGGGGGTCTGAGGAGGAACTGCGTTTTGTCGTACTGCGGTATGACGGCGCTGCCAAGTCCGTGGCTCCGACGGTGCTGATCGGCAAGGGCATCACGTTCGACACCGGAGGCATCTCGATCAAGCCGGCGCCCGAGATGGACGAGATGAAATTCGACATGTGTGGTGCGGCCAGCGTGCTGGGCGTATTCCGCGCACTTGCAGAACTCAAACCGGCGATCAATGTGGTCGGCCTGATCCCGAGCTGCGAGAACATGCCCGATGGTCGTGCGGTGAAGCCAGGGGACGTCGTCACCAGCATGAGCGGGCAGACGATCGAAATCCTCAACACCGATGCCGAAGGCCGCCTGATCCTGTGCGACGCGCTGACCTATGCGGAGCGGTTTGCGCCGCGCGCAGTGATCGACATCGCCACCTTGACCGGCGCCTGCGTCATCGCGCTGGGCGGGGTGCGCAGCGGCATGTTCGCCAGCACGGACGCACTGGCGGCGGACTTGCACGCCGCTGGCGAGTCGTCCCTGGATCTGTGCTGGCGGATGCCGCTGGACGAGGAGTATGGAGAAGGCCTCAAGACGAATTTCGCCGACATGGCCAACGTGGCAGGGCGCGCCGGAGGTGCGGTGACCGCGGCCAAGTTCCTGCAAAAATATGCTGGCAAGTACCCGTGGGCCCACCTGGATATTGCGGGCACCGCCTGGAAAAGCGGCATCGCAAAGGGTTCCACCGGGCGGCCGGTGCCCCTGTTGCTGAGCTACCTGTTGTCCCAGCACCCGGCAGCTGCCCCCGCCAGGAAGCCGGCACCGGCCAGGCGCAAAGCGGCGTGACGGGCGGGATCAGGGTCTGGCGATGACCGAGGTTGCCTTCCACTTCAATGTGCCTGACAAATGGGACTACGTCTGCCGTCTGTTGCGCAAGGCGGCGGCCAAGGGCTCGCGCGTGACGGTGACCGGTGAACTGGCCGCCTTGCGGCAGGTGGATGGACAGCTGTGGAGCCTGTCGCCGACCGATTTCGTGCCCCACTGCGACGCGTCGTCGGCGGACCGTGCCACGCTGGATGCGTCACCGGTCGTGTTCTGCGCTGAGCCCGGGATGTCGCCGCACCACGAGGTGTTGTTGAACCTCGGTGCCGCGATCCCGGCGGGGTTTGAACGGTTCGAGAGGCTGATCGAGGTGGTGGGCAGCGACGAAGACGACCGAAGCCTGTCGCGCCAGCGCTGGAAGCACTACCAGGACCGTGGTTACGCCATCCGCCGACACGACATGGCCGCCAGGGAGAATCCATGATGGCGGCCGCAACACGCAGCGTGCCGCGTTTTCTCCCGACGCTGACCGAGGTGGTCCTTCCTACCGAGCCGGTGGTGGTCGCGGAGCCGGAGCCCCCGGCTCCCGAATTCGATCCGGAGGCGGTCGTGGTGCGCGTGCGCGCAGAACTGGATCAGTTGCTGCGCGTGCGCCTGGAGGCCAGCCTGTCGAATGCGCTGCTGGACCAGGTGCCCTGGCTGGCGGCACGCGTTCGCGAAGACATCGAGCCCTTGCTGCGGCAAGCGGTGGCTGACGCGATAGCGGCGGAACTGCGCCAGCCTGCCCCCGGGTGAACCGGGTAAAGACCAGGCGCAAGCGGGGCTGCTGTGGGGCGGCTCCATTAGGGCCTACCCTATGTCCCACCCGTTCGAAATGCGTTATCCTCCCGCGCTGTTGAAGTAAATTACTGCTTTTCAACTTTTCAAAATACCCCCTTGGAGTTCCCATGCAAATGAAATTTCGCACGACCCTGACCCTTTGCGCCGCCGCTGCCCTGATGGTCGCTTGCGGCAAGAAAGAGGAGCCGAAGCCCGCAGCAGCGCCTGCCCCGGCAGCGTCCGTCGCGGCTGCGCCGGCACCTGCAGCCGATTCGAACGTGATCAAGATCGGCCACGTCGGCCCGACCAGCGGCGCCATCGCCCACCTGGGCAAGGACAACGAGAACGGCGCCCGCATGGCCATCGAAGAGCTGAACGCCAAGGGCGTGACCATCGGCGGCAAGAAGATGAAGCTCGAACTGCTGGCCGAAGACGACGCCGGTGATCCGAAGCAGGGCACCTCGGTGGCGACCAAGCTGGTCGACGCCAAGGTCGCAGGTGTGATCGGTCACCTGAATTCCGGCACGTCGATCCCCGCTTCGCAAATCTACAGCGCTGCCGGCATCCCCCAGATTTCCCCATCGGCCACCAACCCCAAGTTCACCCGCCAAGGTTTCAAGACTGTGTTCCGCGTGGTGGCTGACGACGTGCATCTGGGCAGCACGCTGGGCAAATATGCCGTGACCACGCTCAAGGGCAAGTCGATCGGCGTGATCGACGACCGTACGGCCTACGGCCAGGGCGTCGCCGAAGAGTTCAAGAAGGCGGTCGAAGCCGCTGGTGGCAAGGTAGCCGGCCATGAGTTCACGACCGACAAGGCGACGGATTTCAACGCCATCCTGACCACCCTCAAGGGCAAGAAGGTCGACGTCGTGTTCTTCGGCGGCATGGACGCTGTTGCCGGCCCGATGATCAAGCAGATGGCCCAGCTCGGCATCAAGGCCAAGTTCATGGGCGGCGATGGCATTTGCTCCAGCGAACTGCCCAAGCTGGCTGGCGATGCGCTCAAGGACAACATGGTCTATTGCGCGGAAGCCGGTGGCGTCGAAGGCGAAGCCAAGGTCGGGATGGAAAAATTCAAGACCGACTTCAAGGCCAAGTTCAACGCCGATGTGCAGGTGTATGCACCCTACGTGTATGACGCACTCAACGTGATGGTTGCCGCCATGGTCAAGGCTGACTCGGCCGATCCTGCCAAGTACCTGCCGGCGCTGGCTGCCACGGCGGACTACAAGGGCGTGACGGGCACGATCTCGTTCGACGAAAAGGGCGACATCAAGAACGGTGCCCTGACGCTCATGACCTACAAGGGTGGCAAGCGTACCGAACTGGCCGTGATCCGCTGATCGGATCCCCCAACCAGCAAGAAGCCCCGCTCTGCGGGGCTTTTTTTCGTCGGTGCGCGTGGTTGCACCGTTCGGATGCCACGGCCCTGCGCATGCGCGCAAGTCACTTGATATCGCTCAATGCCGCCCGCCCGCAGCCGACTAGCATGGCGTGCAAGGATACGCGCTTGCGTTGGTGGGCCCGATCGGGTGCAACACCACTGCGGGCATGAAAGGCATGCCATGAAAACCACCCCCCTGTCTGCAGCTGACGCGTCCTGGTTCCACACCGACGGGCCGGCCAATCTGGCCATCGTGATGGGTGTCGTGTTGACCAAACGGCCACTCAACTTCGACAAGGTCCGAAGGATCTATGCCGAACGGATGGTGGTGTTCGAGCGCTTTCGCCAACGTGTCGTGGAGACCGGTTTTCCGCTGGCCACACCGCACTGGCAGGACATGCCGCATTTCAGCATCGACCAGCACCTGCACCACATCGCGCTGGCAGCGCCACACGACGAAGCGGCGCTCGTGCGCCTGGTCAACGACATCGCCAGTACGCCGCTGGACCATGCGCTGCCGCTGTGGCAGGTGCATGTGGTCGACGACGTGATGGGCGGCAGCGCCCTGGTGATGCGTTGCCACCACTGCATCGCCGATGGCACGGCGATGATGACCGTGATTCAGAGGCTTTTCGACCCGGCGCCGGGTGCATCGCCGCTGCCGGCCCAGGCAGCGCGCGGCAAGGGCACCACACGTGCTCCGGCCAGGGGCGTGTTCGCGCCGGCAATCGACTTCGTCAGCGGCGCGGCCCGCGACGCACTGGCGCTGGCCGGCGGCGCGGGCATGCTGGTAGGCGAGTTGCTGCGCGCCGACGACCCGCCCTCGCCACTCAAGGGCGAGTTCGCGCTGGGCAAACGCGTTGCATGGTCCAGGCCGGTAGCCATCACCGACATCAAGGCCATCGGCAAACGCTTCGATGCCAAGGTCAACGATGTGCTGGTGGCCGCCATGACGGGCGCGCTGCGCGGCTACCTCCAGGGGCGTGGCATCGACGTCAACCACACGAGCTTGCGCGCCATGGTGCCAGTGGACCTGCGTCCGCCGGAGCGCATGGGCCAGCTTGGCAACGAGTTCGGGCTGGTGCTGCTCGACCTGCCGGTGACGACGGCACGCGCCGACCACCGTCTGGCCCTGACCAAGGCACGCATGGACGCACTCAAGCGTTCGCCAGAGGCGCTGGCCACGCGTGCACTGCTGGACCTGCTGGGGCGCGGCCCGAAGCTGCTGGAAGACCTGTCGAACGACCTGTTTGGCCGCAAGGCCAGCCTGGTCATGACCAACGTGACCGGCCCGCGCGAGGTGCTGTACCTTGCCGGCGTTCCGATCGAACGCATCCTGGCCTGGGCGCCGCACCCCGGCAAGCAGCTCGGCATGGCGGTGAGCATCCTCAGTTACCGTGGCATGGCGGGGCTGACCGTGATCGGCGACGCGCATCTGGTTCCCGACCCCGAACTGATCGCGCTTGCATTCGACCGCGAGTTCCGCAGGATGCTCGCCAGCCTGGCTGCCAGCCGCGCCAAGGCCTTGCCGGGCCGCGCTGCCGGAACAAAGGTACAGGTGGGGGCAGCACCCGAAAAGCCCCGCCGCGTCGGCAGCACGGACGGCCGGCGTGGGCGATCGCAGCTATCGACTTCTCGCCAGCACGTCGGCGTGCGCTGAGAGGCGTACGTTGCGCGCGCCGTGATCGATGGCCGCGGCATTGGCGCCACGGTGTCGTGTACCTGTCGTCCGGTTAGCGCAGATGGCACCCCGAGAGCATGCGCGTACGCGTGGCAACCGGCTGGTGAACGCCACACGGCGCGCGCCACGTCGTCGGTTGGATGGTCACTTACCTTAGCCCTGCAACGATGCACCTGGCCATGTCGACTTCGCTGGCTGCCGCTGCTGCCACGTGCCGCTGCAGCGTCTGTCGACCAGGTCAGCCGCGCTGCGCGCGTGCCGGCCTTCGGGTGCGCCAGCGGTGCTTTCGGACAACCGCTTCTTGCTGACCAGCAAGCCGCCCGACACCCGCAGCGACGCCGACGGCAACACCCGCCAGGAGCGGATCCCGGATGCCGGCAGCATGCTCGTGGTCGTCACGGTGTTGCCACGTCGGCGCGGGCGCAGGTGCCTGCGGGCCCACGCGCCTGTGGCCTCCGCTGCAATGCCCGGGCGCACGATCGGGCCACGGGGTGGATGCGCAGCCGAGCCAGCACCTTCCGGGCCGTTTCGGTCGAGAATCAACGCCAGCCCGCCCGCACACAGTGGCGGCGACCCGACAAACCTACCGAGGATTTCCCCTTGACAACACCCCAACGCAATGGTGCGGACCTGCTCTGCGAAACCCTGCTCGCCAACCAGGTGGACGTCTGCTTTGCCAACCCCGGCACCTCGGAGATGCACTTCGTTGCGGCGCTCGACCGGCAGCCCGCGATGCGCTGCGTGCTCGGGCTGTTCGAAGGCGTGGTGACGGGTGCGGCCGACGGGTATGGGCGCATGGCCGACAAGCCGGCCTGCACACTGTTGCACACCGGCCCGGGGCTGGCCAATGGCCTGGCCAACCTGCACAATGCCCGGCGCGCCAATACACCGATGGTCAACGTGGTGGGGGATCACGCGAGCCACCACCTGGTGTTCGACGCGCCGCTGACGGCCGACATCGAAGGGCTGGCGCGGCCGATGTCGGACTGGGTCGGCCGCAGCACCAGCGCCGACGACGTGGGGCGTACCGCCAACGAAGCCATCACCCAGGCGCGCACCGCGCCGGGGCGGGTCAGCACCATGATCCTGCCGGCAGACCATGCCTGGAGCCCTGCCGGCGTCGCCGCCACACAGGCGGCGGCGCCATCAGCCCCGCCGCTGCCCGACGGCGACCGTTTGGCCCAGGTCGTGCAGGCGTTGCGGCAATCCGGTACCGCTCGGGACAACACCGTGCTGCTGCTCGCCGGAAAGGCCCTGCGCGATGAAGGCCTGGCGCTGGCCAGCCAGATCGCCGCCATTACGGGGGTGCGGCTGTTGACCCAGCAGGCCAATGCGCGGATCGAACGCGGCTTGGGCCGCGTCATGATCGACCGCGTGCCGTACGTGGTGGACCACGCACTGCAGCTGTTTGCCGGCATCCGGCGCATGGTGCTGGTCGGTGCCAAGGCCCCGGTGGGCTTTTTCGCCTACCCCGGAAAACCCAGCAGCATGCTGCCAGCCGACTGCGAGGTCTTGTGTGCCGCAAGGCCTGACGAAGACGTCGTCGGCTGCCTGCGCCAGCTGGCCGACCGGCTGGGGATAGCCGCCGCGCTCGGGCGGCCCGTGCCTGCCGCCGGCATGGTGGCCAACGCGCGCGGGTTGGCGCTCCCCCAGGGCACGCTGAGCGCTGCGAGCATCGCCCAAAGCGTGGTGGCGCAGCTGCCCGCCGAGGCCATCCTGTGCGATGAAAGCGTCAGCTCCGGGCGCGACTTCTTCCCGATGAGCTACCACGCCGCACCGCATGACTACCTGCAGCTCACCGGTGGTGCGATCGGGCTGGGGCTGCCGCTGGCAACCGGCGCGGCCATTGGCGCCCCCGGGCGCCGGGTGGTGACGCTGCAGGCCGACGGCAGCGCGATGTACACGGTGCAGGCGCTGTGGACCCAGGCGCGGGAGCGGCTGCCAGTGGTGACGATCATCTTTGCCAACAAGCGCTACAACATCCTGCATGGCGAACTGCTCCAGGTGGGAGCCGGTGTTCCCGGGCCCAACGCCCGGCGCATGCTCGATATCGTCGATCCGGCGCTGGACTGGGTCCGGATCGCCGAGGGCATGGGCGTCGAGGCGGCTGGCGCCCAAACCAGCGAGGCATTCAACGACCTGTTGGCGGGGGCGCTGCGCAGCGAAGCACCGTTCCTGATCGAGGCCCACATCTAGGCTCTGTTGCGGGTACCCGATCGCCGGGGCCCGGTGGGCAGCATGTCCCGGCAGATTTGCACGGCTGTGGACAAGGGCGAGGGCAAGGTCCATACGGGCCACACGACTCTGTCGAGTGGCAAGCAACGTCCAATGAAGATTGACCCGGCAGCGCGCCTGCCGCATCTCGCCAGGCGCGACGACAGTCCGCTATCCGGTGAGCCGGGTGCCGGCGTACCACAAGTACCGCGATCACGCCGCCTCGCGCGGTGTGGCGTCAACTACCGTGTGGCGATTGGCGTGGATTTACGGGCAACTTGTGACCCGTTTGCCCGATGGAAATGGGGCAGTCTGGCGAGGGCGTCGTTCACATCTTGCCCGCTAACCCGCATGGAATAAACCATTTCTGATTCTGGAATTTAGAAGCACCCCCCAGAATACCCCCACTAGGATGTCGGCACCCGACTTGGCAGGGGTCGGCCGCCGATGCCAAATCCGGCCCCGGACCGAGTCAATGCAAGCCACCAGGGGGGGCAGCCATGATAAAGTGCATCATGGCTGATCGAAAAGTCATCGA
>JANMZX010000495.1:0-6889 GCA_031383745.1 Rhodoferax sp.
TGTGGATTTCCTCGGGCTGTTCCATCTCAACGAAAAGTACATCACGGTCAGTGCATTGCCCTCCGGCGAGATCGACATCCGGATCAAGGGTCCGTGGCTGCACACCATCCTGTTCGAGATCCCGGTACTGGCCATCGTCAATGAGGTCTATTTCCGCAACACCCACAAGCTGCCCGACCTGGTCGAGGGGCGCCGGCGGCTGGACGTGAAGATCGGGCAATTGCGTGAGGAGGGCCTCGGCGACATCAAGATCGCCGACTATGGCACGCGGCGCCGGTTCAGCCAAGCATGGCACGAGGAGGTGCTGCGCGTGTTGTCGGTGCGCCTGGGCACGGCGCAGAGCCCAGGCAACGCGGCGGGCGCATCCGGCCAATTGGCGGGCTCCAGCAACGTGCTGTTCGCAATGAAGCTGGGACTGACACCGTTGGGGACCATGGCCCACGAGTACCTGCAAGCCTGCCAGGCGCTCGGCCCGCGCCTGCGCGACAGCCAGATCTACGGCTTCGAGTCGTGGGCCAAGGAGTATCGGGGCGACCTGGGCATTGCCTTGAGCGACGTGTATGGCATCGACGCCTTTCTGCGCGATTTCGACATGTACTTCTGCAAGCTGTTCGATGGCGCCCGGCATGACAGCGGCGACCCGTTCTCGTGGGGGGAGCGCATGCTGGCCCACTACGCCAAGAACCGGGTGGATCCGCGGACCAAGACCCTGATCTTCAGCGATGGGCTCACCGTGCCGCGTACGATCGAGTTGTACCGGCAGTTCCGTGGCCGCTGCCAACTGGCGTTCGGCATCGGCACCAACCTGACCAACGACCTGGGCTACGAGCCGTTGCAGATCGTCATCAAGATGGTGCGCTGCAACGGCCAGCCGGTGGCCAAGCTGTCCGACACACCCTCCAAGAACATGTGCGACGACGAGCGCTACCTGGGCTACCTGCGCCAGGTGTTCGAGATCCCGCAGTCGGCGTGACGCCGCGGGCTCGGCTGAAGGTGACGGCATGAGGACCAGTGCATGAACAAGCCCGGGATACTGATCGCGCGCGCGGTGTTTCCGCAGGTCATCGAGCGGCTGTCGCAGCATTTCGACGTGTCGTCCAACCAGGACGACGAGCTGTTCAGTGCGGCCGAACTTGCCGCGCGACTGCAGGGCCGGGTCGGACTTTTCTGCACGGCGAGCGAGCGCGTCGACGCCGAACTGCTGCAGGCCTGTCCGGCGCTGCGGATCTGCGCCAACATGGCCGTCGGCTACAACAATTTTGACCTCGACGCGATGACCTCGCGCGGCGTGATGGGCACCAATGCGCCAGGGGTCCTGACCGAGACGACCGCCGATTTTGGCTTTGCGCTGCTGATGGCCACCGCCCGGCGGGTGTGCGAGAGCGAGCATTTTCTGCGCGCCGGTGAGTGGACGCGCTGGCGCTACGACCTGTTTGCCGGCAGTGACATCCATGGTGCCACCCTCGGCATTCTGGGCATGGGCCGCATCGGGCAGGGCATTGCGCGGCGTGGCGCCCACGGGTTCGGCATGCAGGTGATCTACCACAACCGTTCCCGGCTCGACCCGGCGACCGAAGCCGCTTGCGGAGCGCGGTATGTCGACAAGGACGAACTGCTCGCGACCTCGGACCACCTGGTGCTGGTGCTGCCGTATTCGGCCGAGTCGCACCACAGCATTGGCGCGGCCGAACTGGCGCGCATGAAGCCCACGGCCACCCTGGTCAACATCGCGCGCGGCGGCATCGTCGACGACGCTGCGCTGGCCCTCGCGCTGCGGGACGGCCGTCTCGCCGGTGCCGGGCTGGATGTGTTCGAAGGCGAGCCAGCGGTACACCCGGGGCTGCTGGATGTGCCGCGGGTCGTGCTCACGCCCCATATCGCCAGTGCCTCCGTGCCCACCCGGCTGGCCATGGCGGACCTGGCAGCCGACAACCTGATCGGCTACCTGACGCGTGGCGAAGCGCTGACGGCATTGAATCCTGCGGCAAGCCGGCGGAGACCGCCCGGGTGAATGCAGCCTGGTGGTGGGTGCTGCCGGTTTTGTCGGTCGCCCTGGCAGTGATTGCGCTGTGGCTGGCAACCCGCAGGGCCGACCCGCAGTTGGCGCGCAGCATCGAGGCTGCCCGTGCCGAACTGCTTGACGCGGCGCGTACCGGCGCGGCGCGTATCGACACCCTGGAGCGCGAACTGCGCCGGGAGATCGACACTTCGTCCCGCGGTGCGCGCCAGGAACTGACCCAGACCCTGGCGCTGTTCCAGCAGACCTTGCTCACCCAGGGCGCCGAGGCCACCCGCACCCAGAACACGCAGATCGACGCCTTCGGGCAGCAACTCGCCCTGCTGCAGCAGACGCTGACCGACACGCTGCATACGCAACTGCAGAGCCTGAGCGACGCGAATGCGCGGCGCATGCTGGAAGTTCGCCAGACGTTGGAGGCGCAACTGGCACAGCTGCAGGCCAGCAATTCGACCAAGCTCGACGAGATGCGGGCCACGGTCGACGAGAAGCTGCAGGCCACCCTGCAGGCGCGGCTAGGGGAGAGCTTCAAGCAGGTCGCGGACAGGCTCGAGCAGGTGCACAAGGGCCTGGGTGAAATGCAGACCCTGGCGCAGGGTGTGGGTGATCTCAAGCACCTGCTCTCCAACGTGAAGACCCGCGGCATGTTCGGCGAGGCACAACTCGGCGCGCTGCTGGAGCAGGTCTTCGTGCCGGACCAGTACGCGGCGCAGGTTGCCACGCGCCCGGGCAGCAAGAACCTGGTGGATTTCGCGATCCGGCTGCCGGGCCGCTCGGACAGCGGTGAACCGGTGTGGCTGCCGATCGACGCAAAGTTCCCCAACGAGGACTACGAACGCCTGCTCGATGCCCAGGGCAGGGCGGACGCGCCTGCGGCCGAGTCCGCCGGCAAAGCTCTGGAGGCGCGCATCCGGCTCGAGGCCAGGGCCATGTCGGAGAAATACCTGGAGCCGCCGCACACCACCGACTTCGCCGTGTTGTTCCTTCCCACCGAGGGGCTGTATGCCGAGGTGCTGCGGCGTCCGGGCCTGATGGAGGGCCTGCAGCGCGAGCACCGCGTGACACTGGCAGGGCCGACCACCTTGCTGGCCATGCTGAGTTCCCTGCAAATGGGTTTCCGCACCCTGGCGCTTGAACAGCGGGCCAGCGACGTGTGGTTGGTGCTGGGAGCAGTCAAGAGCGAATTCGGCAAGTTCGGCGATGTGCTGGCCAGGGTCAAGGCCCAGACCGAGACCGTACTCAAGACACTCGACTCGGCCCAGACCCGCAGCCGGGCCATGGGTCGGGCCCTGAAGCAGGTCGAAGCCTTGCCGGAGTCGCAGTCGCAGGCGCTGATTCCCGTGGAGCGGGATGTCGACCGGGAGCCGGATGACGCCTAGCTTGCTCGCGCGCCTGATCGCCGCGCATGTCTGCCTGCATGCCTGCATGGCGGGCATGCGCATGGCGTCGCCCCTGCTCGCGCTGCGCGATGGTTACAGCGCCTGGGCCGTCGGTGTGCTGCTGGCGTTGTTTTCGCTGGCGCAGGTGTTTCTGGCGCTGCCATCGGGCCGTTATGCAGACCGGCATGGTCTGCGTCGACCGGTCGGGCTGGCGGTCGTCGTGTCCATGCTGGGGGCCGGTCTGGCGGTGCTGTTCCCGGTGTTTCCCGTGCTGTGCGCCGCCGCGCTGTTGACGGGCGGGGCGACCGGCGCTGCATCTATCGCGCTGCAGCGCCATGTAGGTCGGGCGGCCCGGGGGGCGACGGACCTGAAGCGGGTGTTCAGCTGGCTGGCGATCGGCCCCGCGCTCTCCAATTTCATCGGCCCGTTCGCCGCGGGCATACTGATCGACCATGCGGGCCGGCAGCCCGGGGACCTCATCGGTTACCGCGTCGCTTTCGGTGTGATGGCCTTGTTGCCGCTGGCCACGTGGTACTGGATCCGCCCGGTGACCGACCTGCCGTCGGTCGCGCCGGCTGTCGGTGCGGCGCCGACGCGTGCCTGGGACCTGATGGCCCAGCCGATGATGCGGCGCCTGATGCTGGTGAACTGGTGCATGTCATCCTGCTGGGATGTACATGCCTTCGTGGTGCCGGTGCTGGGGCATGAGCGCGGTTTCAGCGCGTCGGTGATCGGCGCGATCCTGGGGGCGTTTGCGATCTCCGCTGCGGCGGTGCGTGTGCTGATGCCGGTGTTCGCGTCGCACCTGCGGGAGCATGTAGTGCTGACTGCCGCGATGTTGTTGTCCGCTGTCGTTTTTTTCGCCTACCCTTTCATGCAGGTCCCCGTCAGCATGGGCGTCTGTTCGGTGGTGCTGGGACTGGCGCTGGGGTCCGTCCAGCCCATGGTGATGAGCACCCTGCACCAGATCACGCCGCCGACGCGCCATGGCGAGGCGCTGGGCCTGCGCCTGATGGCGATCAACGCGTCCAGCGTGCTGATGCCGATGCTGTTCGGCACGGTTGGCACGGTGGTCGGTGTGTCGGTGGTGTTCTGGGTGGTGGGCGCGGCAGTGGTGGCCGGCGCGCGCCCGGCCTGGCTGCTGCGCCCGCCCGGCGGGAACCGGCCTCAGGCCGGTCCGGACAGACCGTAGAAAGACCGGATGGCTTCCCAGGCGGTGGCCGGGTCGTCCGCATAGGTGAACAGGGCCAGGTCCTCCGGCGAGATGGCGCCTTCATCGAGCAGCACATCCAGATCGAGCAGGCGCTTCCAGTAGTCGGTGCCGAACAGCACGATGGGCACCGGCTTGGCCTTGCCGGTCTGCACCAGCGTGATCACCTCGAACAATTCGTCGAGCGTGCCGAAGCCCCCGGGGAAGGCCACCAGGGCCTTGGCGCGCATCATGAAATGCATCTTGCGCAGCGCGAAGTAGTGGAACTTGAAGCTCAGCGACGGCGTGACATACGGGTTGGCATGCTGCTCGTGTGGCAGGGCGATGTTCAGCCCGACGGTCGGCGCGCCCAGCTCGTGGGCGCCGCGGTTGGCCGCCTCCATGATGCCCGGGCCGCCGCCCGTGGCGACGAACATCTGCTCCGATGCAGGCTTGCCGGCGCTGTAGCGCGCGACGAGTTGCCCGAACAGGCGCGCCTGGTCGTAGTAATGGGCATTGCGCATGCGGCGTTGCGCCAGCGCCAGTGACTGGCCCGTGCCCTGTGTCTCGGCGGCGTCCAGCTCTTGCCGGGCGGTTTCGGGCGACGGGAAACGCGCGCTGCCAAACACCACGACGGTGTTCTCGATGCCCTGTTCGGCCTGATCCAGGTCCGGCTTGAGCAGCTCGAGCTGGAACCGGATGCCGCGCGTCTCGCGGCGCAGCAGGAACTCCGGGTCGGCGAAGGCCAGCCGGTAGGCATCGGCTTGCAGCGGGTTGCCCTGGTCCGCGTAGTTCTGCAGTTCGGCCCAGGCATCGGCCAGGCGGCGTTCGGTCAGGTGGTGTGTTTTTTCCATGCATGCGATTGTGTGGGAAAACCCGCCGCACCGGGCAACCCTACAATCTTCCGACCATGTCCTACCTCGACGACCCTCGTGTCCTGTTTGCCGCTGAACGGACCCTGCTGGCCTGGCAACGCACGGCCATTGCGCTGATGGGTTTCGGCTTCGTGGTGGAGCGATTCGGCCTGTTCCTGCGCATGGTCACGGCTCAGCCCCTGTCTGTATCGCAGCGGGGTTTTTCGCTCTGGCTCGGTGTCACGCTGCTCCTGATGGGTGCCGTGGTCTCACTGGTGTCGGCGATGCAGTTCCACACCGTCGTGCGCGGCCTGGGCGAGAAGGAGATCCCGCGCGGCTACTGGACCCACATCGGCGTCTGGCTGAACTTCATGCTGGCGATCGTGGCGCTGGCTCTGGCCGTGCATTTCGTCTGGACGTCCTGAGGCCGGCCGGTCTGCGCGCGCTTGCACTGTCGTCTTGCCGAAGGTCCCGTCTTGCCCTGTTTCGATGTCTTCAATGGTGATGCCGACGGCTTGTGCGCCTTGCAGCAACTGCGGCTGGCCATGCCACGCGACGCGACGCTGGTCACCGGCGTCAAGCGCGACATCGCCTTGCTGCGACGCGTGCCGCTGCTCTCCGATGCCGACGTGACGGTGCTCGACGTGTCGCTGGACCAGAACCGCGAGCCCTTGCTCGCGCTGCTGCAGTGTGGCGCCCGGCTGGAGTATTTCGACCACCATTTTGCCGGTGACATCCCCCGCCATGCGGGGCTGCGCTGCCACATCGAGACCGCGGGCGATGTCTGCACCAGCATCCTGGTCGACCAGCACCTTGCCGGAGCGCACCGGCTGTGGGCGGTAGTGGGCGCGTTTGGCGACAACCTCGACGACGCGGCCCGACAACTGGCGACAACACTCGAGCTGAACGCGGCACAGACAAACGCATTGCGTGAACTCGGCGAATGCCTCAACTACAACGCGTATGTCGATGTCGAGGCGGATCTGGTCGTGCATCCCGCAGCACTGCACAGCTTGCTGCGGCCGCACCGGGATCCCTTCGGCGTGATGGACGCAGAACCGGTGCTGCGCGAACTGCGCGAAACGCGCCGAGCGGACCTCGCTCAGGCAGGTGGTCTGCACCCGCAGGTGTCGCTGCCGGGCGGGCAGGTGTTCATCCTTCCCGACACGCCCTGGAGCCGGCGCGTGCGTGGTGCCTGGGGCAACCAGCTCGCGCAGGCCTCGCCCGGGCGCGCGCACGCCATCCTCGCACCGAACGGGCAGGGCGCCTACGTCGTCAGCGTGCGGGCGCCGGTGTCGCGCATGCGTGGTGCGGACGCGCTGTGCCGGCAGTTCGCCACCGGTGGCGGGCGCGCCGGCGCCGCCGGAATCAACCACCTCGCGCAGGAAGACCTGGCGGCATTCATCGAGGCCTTCGGCGGCGCGTTCTGAGCCGGCCTGGCGCCTGCCCG
>JANMZX010000502.1:0-1633 GCA_031383745.1 Rhodoferax sp.
GCGTTCGCTGTCAGCTCGTTCATCGTCGGTGTCGCCGGGGCCTTGTGGGGCTTTGTCTACCTGGGCTCCTGGGAACCGGCTGCGTTCTCGGTCGACCTGTCGTTCCGGCTGCTGTTCATGGTGATCATCGGCGGCATGGGCTCGATCATGGGCTGCTTCTTCGGCGCCGGCTTCATCGTGATCCTGCCGATCGCGCTCAACCAGTTCCTGCCGGTCCTCGGCGCCCTGTTCGGCATCGACATTTCCACTGCCGGTATCGCCCATGCCGAACTCATGATCTTTGGTGGCCTGATCGTGTGGTTCCTGATCGTGGAGCCGCATGGCTTGGCCAAGTTGTGGTCCATCGGCAAGCAGAAGCTGCGCCTGTGGCCGTTTCCCCATTGAGTGTGTTTGTCGTGTTCCCGCTTTTCGTTCGTCAACCCCAGGCATGCGAGTGCCAATCATCCAGGAGACTTTCATGAAGATTCGCCATATCGTGCTGGCCGGCGTGCTGGCCGCAACCGCCGGCGGCGCTTTTGCGCAGGCCAAGGAGCAGTTTTTCCCCGGTCTGCCGTACCGCACCGGCCCCTTCGCACCCAACGGCGTGCCCTGGGCCAACGGGTATTCCGACTACCTCAAGCTGATCAATGCCAAGGGCGGCATCAACGGCGTCAAGATCATCTACGAGGAATGCGAAACCGGCTACGACACCGCCCGCGGCGTCGAGTGTTACGAACGCCTCAAGGGCAAGCACGGTGGCGCCACCGTGTTCCAGCCGCTGTCCACCGGCATCACGTTCGCGCTGACCGAAAAGGCTCCCGGCGACAAGATCCCGCTTATCACCGCCGGTTACGGCCGCAGCGAATCGCAGGACGGCACGGTGTTCAAGTGGAACTTCCCGCTGGCCGGCACCTACTGGCTGGCAGCCGACGCACTGGTCCAGACCATCGGCAAGAAGGAAGGCGGCCTGGACAAGCTCAAGGGCAAGAAGATCACCCTCGTGTACCACGACTCGCCGTATGGCAAGGAGCCAATCCCTCTGCTGCAGGAGCGCGCCGCGATCCACGGCTTCAACCTGCAGCTGTTGCCGGTCACCTCCCCTGGCGTCGAGCAGAAAGCCACCTGGCTGCAGGTGCGCCAGGCGCGACCGGACTACGTGCTGTTGTGGGGCTGGGGCGTGATGAACTCCACCGCCCTCAAGGAGGCGCAGGCCACCGGCTTCCCGCGCGACAAGATGTATGGCGTGTGGTGGTCGGGTGCCGAGCCGGACGTGAAGGACGTGGGCGACGGCGCCAAGGGCTACAACGCGGTGACCATGCAGCACGGCGCCGAGCCGAATTCCAAGGTCGTCAAGGACATCATCGAGATGGTGCATTCCAAGGGCCAGGGCACCGGGCCGAAGGAAGAAGTGGGCCAGGTGCTGTACATGCGCGGCGCGATGAGCGCCATGCTGGCAGTGGAAGGCGTGCGCCGCGCGCAGGAGCGTTTCGGCAAAGGCAAGTGGGTCACCGGCGAGCAGGCGCGCTGGGGCTACGAAAACCTGGCGCTGGACCAGAAGAAGCTCGACGCGCTCGGTTTTGCCGGCGTGATGCGGCCGCTGAGCACCTCCTGCGCGGACCACATGGGCGCCAACTGGGCGCGTGTGCACACCTGG
>JANMZX010000550.1:0-16267 GCA_031383745.1 Rhodoferax sp.
CGACAGCCCGTTTTGCCGACGCGGTGGCCTTCGCCACCGCTGCACATGCCGGCCAGCTGCGCAAATACAGCGGCCGGCCCTACATTGAACACCCGGTGGCGGTGGCCCGCATGACGAGCCGCTTCGTGCATGACGAGGACATGCTGCTGGCCGCCGTGTTGCACGACACGGTGGAAGACACGCCAGTGACCATCGAAGCAGTGGCGCAGGCGTTCGGCGAACCGGTTGCCATGCTGGTGGCCGACCTGACCGATGTGAGCCGCCTGTCCGATGGCAACCGGGCGGTGCGCAAGCGGCTTGACCTGGCACACACCGCCGCTGGAGATCCGCGTGCCAAGACCGTCAAGCTGATGGACCTGGTGCACAACTGTGTCTCCATCGTGCGCCACGACGCCGGTTTCGTCGGTCAATTCCTCTCAGAGATGCAGGCGATGCTGGCGGTGCTGCACGATGCGTCGGATCCGGCTGCGTGGGCGTTGGCCCAGCGGATCCACGTTCGTTCTTGCGCGCGGAGGGAGAGGAGACGGCTGGACGCTGCACTCCGCTGACGGCTGGTGTCGGGCGCCCCGCACTGCGCATCGAGGCGCGCTCCGGACACATCGGGGAGGTGCACGCCGAAAGGGACCGCTCGCTTGCAGATCCGGCAGCCGGACCTGGCGCTTTGCCTCGCAGGACGCCGAATGCCACCTGCGCTCGATCCATGTCCATCGCGCGTGATCGGGCCGGCAGGGCAGCGGGCAGCGCGAAGTCATCGAGGCGCCCGGCTGCGACATGCCTGTGTTGCCGGTGCAGCCTGCGGCCTGCGGCATGCCGCAGGGCGGCAACATGGCATGCGGAATGCTTTCGCGATTCGGACGCAGGGATAACCCTTGCGTAGAAGCACGCCAGCCGCTGCCGCAACCACACGCATGACGTTCGTCGTTGGCGGGCAGACACTGGTAGCGCGTGTCACCGATGGGCGGTGGTCACGGTGTGGAAAGCCACATCTTCCGTCGCGGCGCAAGCGCGCGGACACTGCAAACCATTGACGAGGTACCACCATGAACGATGAAAGAATGCCCACCCGTGCGTCACTGATGCGTGTGGCCCGCAGGCAGATCCAATGGCCGTTGAGACTGGCCGCGCTGGGGTTGCTCGCATGGGTCGCCTGGCCGCTGGCGATCGTCCCTGCGGGCCATCGCGGCGTGATGACGACGATGGGGAAACCCTCGGAGGAGATCTATGGCGAGGGTGTGCACCTGCGCGCGCCGTTCCTGCAGCAGCTGCACCTGATGGACGTCAGGTTGGCCAAAAACGAGGGGCAGGGCGAGGCGGCCTCCAAGGACCTGCAGTCGGTACAGGCCAAGGTCATTTTGAACTACCACCTCGATCCGCGGGCGGCGCCGCGCGCCTTTCGCGAGATCGCGCAGTCCACCGACGAGATCGCCGCGCGCATCATCGACCCGGCGCGACCGGAGGCCGTGAAAGCCGTCACCGCCCGGTTCACGGCGGAGGAACTGATCACCCGGCGTACCGAGGTGCGCGACCAGATCGCCGCACTGCTGCGCGAAAAGATGTCGCGCCACGGCCTGGTGCTCGATGAGTTTGCGATCGTCAACTTTGCGTTCTCGACCTCGTTTGCGAGCGCCATCGAGGCCAAGGTCGGCGCCGAGCAGCAAAAGCTCAAGGCCGATCGGGACTTGCAGCGCATTCAGGTCGAAGCCGAGCAGCGCATCGCCAGCGCACGCGCTGAAGCGGAGGGCCTGCGCCTGCAGCGCCAGGAGGTGACGCCGCTGCTGCTCGAACTGCGCCGTGTCGAGAACGACCGGTTGGCGATCACGAAGTGGAACGGGCAGTTGCCGACGACCTCAGTGGGTGTGGGAGCGCAGCCGTTCATCACGCTGCCGGCGGCGCGCTGAACACAACCGCAGTCATCTGCACAAAACAGGCTATTGCATGCGCCATGTCGAAACAGCCGGTATTCCGGCCCGCACCATCGCCGCGACGATCGACACCGTGTTGTTCCTGCTGCTGACCGTGCCGCTGATGGGCCTGGCCTACGGCGAACAGGTGGCCCGCTTCGACGACCTGCGGCCCTGGAGCCTGGTGATCAACTGGCTGCTGCCTTTCGTCGTGGCCATGGGATTCTGGTCGACGTTCGGCGCCACGCCGGGCAAGATGTTCATGTCGCTGACCATCGTCGACGACACGACCGGCAGACCCGCTGCGCTTGGCCGCTGCGTGTTGCGCTGGCTCGGCTACCTGCTGTCGGCGCTGCCGTTTGGCCTGGGTTTCCTGTGGGCCGCGATTGATTCCGACAAGCAGGGCTGGCATGACAAGCTGGCCGGCACCCGCGTGGTGCGGCGCAGGCGCGCCGCAGCCGGTTGTGACGAACCCAGGGGCTATCTCGCTGCGCACTGGCATGGTGAGCTGTCGCTGCCGGTGAGCTTCTGGGTCAACAACATCCTGCTGACCCTGCCGGTCGGCTTCGCCCTGGGTTTCCTGACGGCCTGGATCAGCCTGAAGGGGGAGCGGCTGCAGACCAGCAGCATGGCGGCACTCGTCGGCTGGCCCCTGATGCTGGCGATGAACGCCTGGTGCATCGTCGGCGCCTGGCGCGCGGCCACCGCCTACGGCGACCGGGGCGGTTCACCACTGTGGTCGGGGGCTACCAAGTGTGTGCTGTTCCTTGCCGCATCGAGCACCCTGTCTTCGACTGTCCTTGATTTCGCACCGCAAGTCGGGGCGTACATGCAAATGGCACGCGGCGTCGACCCCATCGGTCAGGTGCAGCTGCTGCTGTCACCCAACGGACGCAGCCTGAAGCTCACGGGGCCGGTGGGCATGGGGGATGCGACACGCGTGCGCCAGATGATCGGGGCTGCGGGCGAAGTGCGCCTGATCGAGCTCGAGTCGCCTGGGGGCCGTGTCTACGAGGCGGACCTGATCGCGGCAATGGTTCGCCACCATGGCTGGCAGACCCGCGCGACCGGCGGCTGCGAGAGCGCCTGCACCTTGATATTCATGGCTGGCGCCACCCGCCAATTGATGCCCGGGGCCAAACTCGGCTTTCACCGCGCGTTCGCCGGCAGTTTCAATCCGGTGCTCGACCAACTGGCCAACCGCGAGCTTGCGCGGATGTACCGCAGTGCCGGGCTGCCGGAGGACTTCATAACGCAGACCATGCACACACCGCCGTGGACGATGTGGTATCCGGGGCTGGACCAGCTGGCACAGGGCGGCCTGATCACCGCCCCGCACTGGACCCTCGATGTGGAACTGCCGCCGCGAGCGGCTTCGGCGCCTTCCGACATGGCAGACGCACTGCGCGCGAGCCAGGTCTGGCACGCGCTCGAACAGCGGTTCCCGGGTTCGATCACCACCGCCGCTGGCCGGATGAGCGCAGCACGGCTACGCAGCGCGAGCGACGGAGGCGTCCTGACCGAGGGCCAGCGGGTCGCCGAGGTGCTCCTGCGCCGGCTGCTGCGCGATGCCAGCCCGCAGGCGCTGGAGCGGTTCCTGCCACTATTGACCGGGCAACTCCGGGCGGCACGGTTGACCGGCGGCAGCGCCTGCGGGGCTGTCCTTGCCGGTGACGCCAGGGCGCGGCGTGGCCTGCCGCAGGCGCTGGTGCTGCTCGAGTCCGAATGGATGGTGGCTGTGGCCTCGGAGCCGCTTGGCGGTCGCAGGTCACATGCGGCCACGGCGCTCGAGCTCGAAGTCATCCGGCGCACGCTGGGTGATGCGGCGCCGGCACGGCTGGCCGGCCTGTGGGCGCCGGGGCGCGCCTCCGGGGCATGGCTGGATTGCGATTCGTCCATCGCCCTGCTGGACACCATCGCCGGCATGCACGATGGCCAACGCGGGCTCGCCCTGCGCCTGGTGTTCCAGCGGCCATGAGGTGCCGCAGGATGAAGCGCTGCTATGCCATCCGCTGTGCGGCAGCCGCGCCTTTGCAGACCAGGCGCACTACAACAGCGAGTCGTGCAGCGCGATGTACTCCTGGGTGAGCTTGTGGCCGGGCTCCAGGAACACCATCGGCAATGACAACTCGTGGGATTCACGGATCCTGACCGACGAACTCAGGTAGGGTTGCAACACCGGCAGTCCCTCGTCGATCAGCTCCTGCACCAGGCGCTGGGGCAGGTTCGCGCGTGGCTGGAACTGGTTCACGATGATCCCCTCCACCTGCAGCGCACTGTTGTGGTCGGCCTTGATTTCCTCGACGTTCTCCATCAGCAGGTACAGCGCCCGGCGCGAGAAGTCGTCACAGTCGAACGGAATCAGGCAGCCCTGCGCGGCGATCAGGGCGCACCGGGTATAGAAGTTCAGGGCCGGGGGCGTGTCGATGTAGATCTGGTCATAGTCGCCGGCCAGTTTCTGCAGCGCATCGCGCAGCTTGTAGATCTTGTGGCGCGATTCGAGCTTGCCCAGCAGTTCGTCGAGCAGCGGGGCCGATGGCATGAGGTCCAGGCCTTCCCAGCGCGTGTGGACGATGTACTCCTGCGGGGCCTTGTCCCGCACGCTGAACCGCAGACTCTGCTCGAAGAACTCGGCCACGTTGGGCATTTCATCCGGCGCTTCCTCGCCCAGCAGGTACCGGGTCGAGTTGCCCTGCGAATCCAGGTCGATGACGAGCGTGCGCAGGCCCTCCCAGGCGCTGATGGCAGCAAGATTGCAGGTGATGGTGGATTTTCCAACCCCCCCTTTTTGATTGAACACGACGTGATGCATTTCCTGGATGACCTTTGAGTTGAATGATCCAAAGTTTAAGCGGTGGGCGGGTGTCGGCCCCGAGGCGTAACGGCCGCGATACGGTTGGAGCAAGGGCGGTGCCCCGATCGTCCTGATGACCTTCCTCCAAGGGGTGGCGCAGTTCACGCTGCCGGACCGGGCGCGCCGCAGCCCGACAATCCCCGTATGCCCCATGCCGTGTCCCTGCTGCGCGCCACCCGTCTGGCGCGCAGCGCCAAGCCCTTTCTCGCCCGTGGCGGATTCAAGCGCGAGCGGTGCACCGGCTGCCGGCTGGTGCCGAGCCACTGCATGTGTGCCCAGCGGCCGTCGGTGGCGACGCGCGCGGGCGTATGCCTGCTGATGGCAGACATCGAGCCGCTCAAGCCCAGCAACACCGGTTGGCTGATTGCCGACGTGGTCGCAGACACGTTCGCTTTCAGCTGGGCGCGTACCGAAATCGAGCCCGCGCTCCTGTCCCTGCTCGCCGACCCGCAGTGGCAACCCTATGTCGTGTTTCCCGGGGAATATGCGGCGCCCGGACGGGCTGTACACACCGCGCTACTGAATGATCCGGCCGATGCCGCAACGGGCAAGCGCCCCCTGTTCATCCTGTTGGACGGCACCTGGTCAGAGGCGCGCAAGATGTTCGGCAGGAGCAGCTACCTCGCGCCCCTGCCTGTTCTCAGCCTGCATCCGGAGCGGTTGTCGGTCTACCAGCTGCGCAGATCCCGCCGCGGCGACCATCTGTGCACGAGTGAGGTGGCTGCGCTGTGTCTCGCGCTGGCGGGTGAACACCTGGCCGAGCAGACGCTTGCGGCGTACCTGGACGTCTTCACACACCACTACCTGCAGGCAAGAAACCAGTTGCCGATCGCCTGGGACGGCGTGGCGCACCAGCGGTTGCGTGCGCTTTGCCGATCCGCGCCATGACGCGCTTCTGCGCACGGCACGCCGGCGTGGATGCAGCCGCAGGGCGGATCAGTGGCTTTCCCGCGGGTGACGTTCGCTGGCTGGCCTACTGCAGCAGTGCCTTGGCGGCTTCGACCCGCAGCGCCAGCGGGGCGCTGCCGTCCTGCATGACCTGGAGCAGAAACCGTCGAGCCTCTCCATCGGGGCAGGCCGTGCCGGTGGGCACGTTCGCGCCTGCGCCGACGTCACTGCTGCTCCCGCCGCCATCGGCCGTGACTGACACGGCTGGTGGTAACGGATGCCGGGCCGCTTCGAGCCGATCGAACGCCGCATCGAATGCGGCCTGCGTCATCGCCTGGAGTCCGCGCAGCAAGGCGGCCTGGCCTTCCTGATTCGGTGGAACGTCGAGCCACGGTGAATCCGCGAAGATGGGTGCAAGGTCGGGGGCCAGGAAGGCGGACCAGCGCCCGGTTTGTTCCTCGGCTGCGGGCACCAGCCGGGCATGGCGTTCCTGGTGCGACGCCGAGGCGTCCGACGCAGGCATCAGCTGAACCCGGCCGGGTTCGATATCGGCCAGAAACCGCTCCCGCAAACCCGCCAGAAACGCGTTCGCCCGCCGGGCCTCGATCGGCTCGGCGAGCGAGAACCACAGCTGCAGGCCATCGACGCCGGAGACGGCGACGGCCGGGGCGGGCAGGCCCAGCTCGGTCTGAACGCCACGCCAGACGCGCGACAGCACCTCCCAGGCCGGTGGGCGCGCCAACTCCATCACCATCGCGCGCACCTTGCCCGATGCATCGACCAGCGCCGGTGACAGCGCCTGTGTGTCCGCGGAGTCCCGTGCTGGTGCGAGGTATAGCCGATTCAGCTCTGACAGCAAACGGTTCATCGTGCTCCGGGTTGGTTGCTGTCGGGATGTTACGCGGCTTTGTCCGACCAGATCACCACGGGCCCGCTCGCCAATTGGCCGATGTGGCGGATCGGACCAGCCTGACCGACGCGATCGGTCCCCCGGGCAGCCGGGAGCAGCCGGCCGCAACGACACGCGCCGGGCGATCGTCTTCAGCGACTTGCGTGCCATGGGTGGCACCTACCCACGGAAGTCCGCCACGCCGCCGGATGGCTGGAATCGTCTCCGCAAATGGGACAGGCAATTGGCCGACGCGCTTTCACGCGACCAGGGAGCGGGCCGGTCGACCACGGCTTTTCGATGTGCGTCGCAACCTGCCGACCCGCAGGCGAACGGTCGTTCGCCTGGCCCGGCGCGCTGCCATAAGCCTGCATCAGGCGCCCCTTGTGGCACTTTTTCGGCGCACCGGGCTGACCGCTGGCGCCTACAGTGGTCGACAGCCGATGTGCCTTCCGCCCCGCCATGGAAGCAGGACATGGCAACGCCCCGGAACGCGCCGCGACGATGCGGCGAACATCGGCATGCAGGGTATGGGTACAGGTGCAGGAGCTTGTTTTGTCACGAACTGTCGTCGGTCTTGTCGTGTTCTGCTGGTCGGCAGTTGCGTGGGCGCAGGCCACTCCGACCGTGGCGCAGTGGATTGCGATGTTCCAGGAAGTGCGGCAGCATCCGCTGTTCAACGAGTTGGACATTCGCTACTCCAAGGCCCCAGCCAGGAACGTAGGCTTCACGCCCATTGGCGTGGTCCTGAACGAAGGTTCCGGCTGCGCAGTAGTCATCGCTGAGGGAGAAAACCCGAAGATGAGGTCCATCATGCGGTTCGCCGCAACCGCACAGGACCTGAAAACGCTGATGCTGGTCGCCGCGGCACATGAGCTTGGGCATTGCCTGCGGGTATGGCAACGGAACATGTCGCCGCAATTGTGGGCGCTGGTTGCGGCAACCGACGAGGGCTCGCTTGAGCGACGTTCCCTCGAAAAGAAGGCGTCCTATGAAGAAGCCTATGCGGACGCATATGCGTTTGCCTACATGCAGGACGCGCATCCGGAACACTTTCCGAGCGCGTTCAGCATGATGCGGGCGCTTCGTTCCGCGCCCGAATTTGCGACGGTGCTCTACCAGGTCGCACCGCTCTACAGACTGCTTGGCGCCCGAGGGCTTGATCCTCGCCGGACGCCACAGAGCCGCGTCGACGAGGCGATGAAGGACGCGAAATTCTAGGCTGGTCAAGGCACGCAATATCGCGCTGGAACCAGCGCTCGTGGGAACGCCTTGTCCGGTCGCATCGACCACCAGGGCATCGACAGCGATGCGCCGCCCCCGGTCGCCTTATCGCAAGCCGAAGAACCCCGCCACAAAGATGACGACAACGACCAGGCCGACGATATAGATGATGCTGTTCATGGGATTTCCTTTGCGTGAGGGTGTACGGGATCGGGTGCTCGCGACCCATCAAGGCGCCGCGAGCACCCGCACTTCAGTTGTACCCCCGGCAGATTGCGGCAGTCGGTGTGCCAGCGCACACAGGCCGGCCCCTTTGGCGCGTATACCTTGGTACTGCACCCCGAAGTGGGGCTGGTGGTGAACCCGTCGCACAGGCCCCAGCCCCGGGCAACCTCAATCGCCGTGAAGGACTGCCATGTCAGACATTCCTAAGTCCGGCGCTGCGGCGCAGGCCTCGAGTCGAATGCGGGTCACCCTCAGGAAGACCCTGGGCCGACTTCTCGACTGGTTCGTGATCCAACCGGCAACCGTCAAGGTGGTGGTCCTGGCCATGGCCGTCTTGATTCCAACCACTGCTCTCTACGCGGGTTTATACCTCCGACAGCAGGCAAACCTGGCCGGGCAAGTCACGGCCATGGCGGCCGCAGGCCGGCCCGGCGAGGGGGTCTGGTCGTTCAACGACCAGCTTCCCGTGGTGTTTGGCACCGGCTCGGTACTGGGCTTCCTGGACGCGAACCCGGTCGAGCACATCACCGTGGTCTACGAGCCGCTGATGTGGAACGTCTCGGAGCGCATCATCCTGATCGAGTCGCAAGGCCGCCAGCTTGCCTATTACCCGAGCGACATGGAGTCCGACATCTTCGCCGCCAAGGCAGTGACCGCCCCGTGGGGCCGCAAGCTGGTGTTTGTTCCACGCGGCGAACTCGGACCAGGAATGCGCGACGTGTTCGCGCGCCTGGACCAGCGCTTTGCCGACGCCCGCCCGTTGTCCGAGAAGAGTGGATGGAAGGCTGCTGTCAGCGGCATCCTGTCGGCCGCGCTGACGCTCGGCGTGCTCGCTTTCCTTTACTTCCAGCTCAAGGTCCAGTTCAAGTCACTCAAGTTCATCGAACCGGCACAGGTGCTCGGCTCCATCGACGACCTGGTGGGCATGGACGACATCAAGGCCGAGGTGGCGCAAATCAAGGACCAGTACCAGCGCCGGGGGGCCTATGCCGAGTACGGCATCCGCAAACCCTTCAATGTGATGTTCAGCGGCCCGGCCGGCACCGGCAAGACCAAGCTGGCCAGTTATCTGGCCAAGGAACTGCGGCTCCCCATCCTGTTTCACTCGGCGGCCAACCTGGAGACGGGCTACGTGGCCGGCGGCTCGAAAACGCTGGACCGCATCATGGCCATGGCCAAGCGGAGGCGCCGCTGCATCGTTTTCCTGGACGAGGCGCAGGACCTGTTCATGAAGCGTGGCGGCCGCCGGAAGTTCGACGACGATACCGCCAACACGCTTCTGGCGGTGCTGGACGGCGTACGCAGCAAGAGTGACGCGGAGATCATCTGGATCGTGGCGAGCAACTTCAACAGCGAAACCATGCAGATGGACGAAGCGATGCTGCGGCGCTTTCAGATGAAAGTGGACTTTCGCATGCCCAACCGCGAAGAGCGGCAGGCGATCATCGGCCATTACCTGGGCCAGCGCGCCAACAAGGTGCTGCCCGGCCTGGACCTGCGCCACCTGGTGGACATGACCGAAGGTCGCAGCCCGGCCGACCTGGAGACCATCGTCAACCAGGCGGGCATCACGGCCGTGCAGGCGGGTGGCATGATAGGCGCCGATACCCTGATGCAGGCCGCGGAGCGGGTGCTGGTAGGCAACGTCAACACCCACACGACGCAAGAGCGCGAGCGCGACCGCCGCATCATTGCCGTGCACGAACTGGGCCACTTCCTGGTGGACCTCGAGCACGAACGCCGCCTTGCCGACGGCAACTGGGACGGCATCATGGCGGACATGAAGACCATCAAGATTTCGCTCAAGGCCAATCCGCGCAGCAACGCGCTGGGCTTCGTGGTGCACAAGCAGGGCGCCAACCTGCTCAAGACCAAGGGCGATATCGAACACGAGGTGCGGGTGCTGCTGGGCGGCATGGCCAACGAAGAGCTGTTCTTTGGCGAGCAGGGCACCACCAACGGAGCGCACAACGACATCACCCGCGTGACGCGCTTGCTGCACCACGCGGTGGGCGAGATGGGCATGTACCGCAAGACCCGGCTGAATTTCGGCGCGCTTGCCAGGGACAGCCACGGCGCGGAGCGCGACCCGGACGCCCAGACCCGCGCCATCATGGAGGCACAGAGCGAGCGCCTGTACGGTGAAACCAAGGCCGTGCTGGCACGCCACAAGCCGCTGACCGAGCACCTTGTGGGCAAACTCCTGGAAGCCGGCGAGATGAACCTGAGTGCGGTGCTGTCAGCGATCCGCGGATTCGAAGCGGCAACTCGGCGCGGTTGACGGCCGCGTCCGCGATGCGCATCGTGGTGACAACTTCGGCCTGACGGCCGCTTACAACTGTTACGTGCCATCGGTGGGGCCCCGTACAGTGACAACCGGACAGGTGTTGCAAAGTCAGGGTAGTCATGACCCCTGATTTCAAGTGAACATTCATCAAACCCTTGCCAGCATCTTTCCTTCCGGAGTCGTGGGCGGCTGCAGCCCCGACGGGGGAGGCTCGTTTGAAGTTCATGGCCTGCCCAGGGGGGCGGCTCCCGCGAATTGTGAGGTGCTGGCCGGTGGTCATGTTCCTCCGAAGCACGGGCACGGCAACCGCGAAAGTTACCTGGTCAAGACGGACGACTACATTCTCTTCTTCGATGTCTGTGCGGCGCTGCCCGGTTGCGGTCATGACGCGTTCGTGGAGAGCGGCGGTTATGCGGATGCAGCCGGCACACAGTCCCATGACCTGTTGGCCTACGCGCGCAAGAGCATCGAGTCGCAGCGCCACTGACACAGCGAGCCGGCGATGAACAAAGGTGCCGCAGCCACCATCGCAAGAGATGGCCGGAAAATCGCGTCGCCGTCGACGGAACACCGCACTTGGCGGAGCGCTGCGTATGACGAGTCTGCCACCCGTCAACTGCATTTTTCCTATTGGCCGGTGATTGCTGCGGTACCAACTGCACGCGTGACTGCAGGTCTGCTGCAACACTGGTTGCAACACCGGTCAGCTGCCATGGCGATGGTGCGGCCGGTGCCCGGGTTCCGTGTTACTGCGGGTGTTCTGACCAAGGCGGACCGTTTCTTCCTTGCCCATGCGGCATCGGCGCTGGGATGCCTGCAATCGAGTGGCATTGCCGGACAAGCCGTCATCCATGTTTCAGTTGCCGGGCTGACTGACCCGCTGTTGCCGCTGTATGTCGTCAGCCAGCTCCAACTGTGCGGAGTCAGCCTGGTTGCCGTCACCGTGGCTCTTGCGCGGCGCTAGCCCGGCCGTGCGGCCCGAGGGGCGAAATACCGCAGCCAAGCCTCCGCATTCGTTGGTCCCGGTCGACGGGCTTCTGCTGTCGGCGCCATCGTCCGCTGGCTTGCCGCCAGCAGTTTCAGGGACGCTGGAACTTCGGCTCCCTCATCACAGCCTCGACCTGCATGGGCAGTGGAAGGCTGGCATCAAGGCCTTGGCTGTCAAGCTGCGCGTACAACTGCTCGACCTGGTAGAACGCGGTCGCGAACGCCGGTTCGCGACGCAGCCTGTGCATCGCCATGAACGTCACCGCATACATCCCCGGCTGGGCGTCGCGGACATAGGCGAACGTTCGGGCAATCGCGTCCAATTGCTGGACCTTGTCAAATGCGGGTGCCCGGTTTCACGATGTGGTCACGAGAAAGCTGCCAGTCGATCCCTGGTCTCCCATTGCCGATACAGAGAAGGCAGATCGGAAACCAGTACGCCCTGGGTGCTGCCTGCGGTTCGCGGTGTCCTGCGCTCACCGCGCTTTGGCAAGCGGCCAGAAGCCCCGGAAGTCCACCACGCTGGGCAGATGCGCGAACCGCTGCGCCAGTGTCAGGGGCCCGGACGTGATCGCGAAATAGTCGTAGTCACCCGGTTTGTCCGTCGCCCGCAGGTACTGGAAGTGCAGCAGGAACTTGTCGCGCTTGAGGGCGGCATAGGCGGGGGCGTCGAACAGCGTGGCGAAGCGCGGGTTGAGCAGCTTGATCGCCGCGCCGTGTGCCGGGGCCGGCGCTACGCCGCAGCCGGTCAGCGGATCGGTCAGGGCAAAGCAGCAGCCATCGGGTGGGGCCGAAAAATCGGTCCAGGTGAGGCCGTGGCACGCGCCGAGCAGTTGCAGTTCGTCGCGAAGGCCCTGCGCCATCGGCAGCAATCCCAGCAGGGGAATCCACTGGCCCAGCGTCAGCAGCGACAGCGTCGTGTGGCCCCGCAGCAGGGCCGGGTCGATGCGCAGCGCGCGGGCCACCACGCTCGCCGCCATGATCGCGCCCGAACTGTGCCCGACCACCAGCACCTCGTCGTCGCCGTGCATGTGCACCCGGTCGACCAGGCATTGCGCCAGTTCGTCGAGCCGCTGTTCGAGGTCGGGCACCTCACCGCGGCCCTGCCGCGCGGTGAACGCATAACTGCGCATCATCCAGTACATGCTGTACCGTGCCTCGATCCTGCGCCCCGCCCACCACAGCGCGGCGGCCAGCAGCGCGCCGGCGCCGACGCCCAGGCCGACGTGCTCCAGCCGCGAAGCCACCAGCCAGCCGCCACCGAGCGCCGCCAGCGGCGTGCCGAGCAGCAGCGCGCACACCAGCAGGAACGGCGTGAACACCGCGATGGCCGGGGGCAGGGACAGGCGCAGCATCTTCCACCACGTGCCGGTGCGCAGGTAGAAGACGGTGGTGGCGATCACGTCCCACCACAACGCGGCGGTGGACTTGGGCCAGTGCTTGCGCACCACGTCGTCCCAGCGCATGAATTCGTAATGTGTGTCGACCACTCGGTCTCCACAGCGGGCCTCGATATTCCAGAACGCATTGCCGGACGCCTGACGCCGCCGCAGGCCTACCGTGCGCGTGCCGCCTTCGGCACTGCCCTGGCGCGCGCTTTCGTCCCGGTACAGGGCGTGGTAGTGCGACGCGCCCTTGGGGTCGAAACCGCTCAGGTAGAACACGCAGCGCCTGGAGACATCGGTCATCGGTGCGCGGCCCCTGGTCAGAAGATGGACTTCTTGTCGAGGCCCTTGTGCAGAACCAGGTCGACCACCGGCTGCTCGCGCTTGTTGGCGCGGCGGCAGTGGTCCTGCTGGAACCGGTTCGTGACCCAGATCACCGCCCGGGCCCAGCGGCGATGCCGCTCGCGCCAGGCGTGCGAGGAAACGCTCTCCCAGGCGTACCCGTTGAATACCGATGCGTTGACGAAATGGTCGAGTGCACGTACGCCGGCGCGACCGCGGTCCGCCGGGCCCACAAACCCCACCACCAGGATGATCAGGTAGCCGAGCAGCGCCATTGGCACCACCACGGTCATCAGCGCAAATCCGGCCAGACGCTCTTTCATCGTGACGGTTCCTCCTGGTCCTCGCGACGGGAGATGCGCAGCCGCACCCCGCTGTCGGAGCGTATCGTCAACCGGCCAACCGGCATCGGGGTATGCCCTGGCACTGGCGCCAGACGGAACTCGCGCAGAACGCACGCCAGTATCAGGGTGGCCTCCTGCAGTGCGAATGCGGCTCCCAGGCACACCCGTGGTCCCATGCCGAAGGGCAGGTAGGCGTGGCGCAACGCGTCGCGGTTGCCTTCGTCGTCGAAGCGGTCCGGGTCGAAGGCGTCGGGCTCGGTCCAGCGCGCGCGGTGGCGGTGTATCAGCCAGGGCGAAATCACCACCGATGCACCTGCCGTCACCGTCTTGTCGCGCATCGGGCAGGCCTGGGCGGACTCGCGCGCGATGAAACCGACCGGCGGAAACAGGCGCAGGGTTTCGCGAAACACGTTGCGCGTGAGCGGCATCTCCTTCATGTCGGCCTGGGCGGGCGGGCGCCTGGCCATCGCGGCCACGGCCTCGGCATGGACCCGCTCCTGCACATCGGGCGCGTTGGCCAGCAGGTAGGTGGCCCAGCCCAGTGCGCTGGCCGAGGTTTCGTGCCCGGCCAGGAACAGCATGGCGACCTGGTCGACCAGTTCCTCGAAGCCAAACGGCTCGCCCGTGGCGCCGTCCCGTGCGGCCATGAAGGCCGCCAGGATATCGCTCTTGCCCATGGTGTCGCCGGCCAGCCAGGCCTCGTGGCGTGGCCGGATCAGCTGCGCCAGCAGGTGGCGGATCTCCGCCGCCGCGCGCCGGCTGCGCAGCACCGTCCAGGGCCAGACCAGCCAGCGCACGCCGAACAGTGCGGGCAGCATCAGCCGGGGCGCCAGTGCCTGGAACCGCGCGAACGCGTCGAACACCCGGTGCGCGTCCCGCCCGGCGAGCGGTTCCGAGAAGATGGTTCGAAAGATGATGTCCGCGGTGACATGCGTCATCTCGATTTCCATGTCGACCGCGCCGCCGACGCGGGTCGCCTGGCGCAACCGTTCAAGCAGCGCCTGCACCGCCGCGGCCATCACCGGGAACGAGGCCTCCAGCCGCGCCTGGGCGAAGGCGGGGTTCATCATCTCGCGCTGGCGCCGCCAGGTGGCGCCATTGGTGGTGAAGATGCTGTCACCCAGCAGCGGGCGCAAGGCATCGGCCAGCAGGGCGCTCTTGGGGAATTGCGCGGCCTGGTCGGCCAGCACCCGCTTCACCTCGACCGGGTCGTTGACCATGTACAGGTCCACGCCGGGCAGATGGACCTCGCCCATCTGCATGTGGTAGCTGCGCTCGTACAGCGCGTCCATCCAGGAATGCCGTGCGCTGCGAAACAGCGTCCACAGCGGAGCGCGCTTGTCGCGGGGGCGCGGATAGGCAGGAGTGAAGTGCTTCACGGCGATGTGCGGGTGTCGGCGTCGGGTGCAGCGTCGCCGCACAGCCCGCCAGGGCCGGCAGTGAGCCGGAAGTAGTCGTAACCACCGGCCCGGGGAGAGGCCATCAGGTACTGCAGATGCAGCCGCCGCTTGTCGTTCTTCAATACGGCGTACTCCTGCGGGTCGAACAGTGTATGGAAGCGCGGCGAGCGCATGCGCGGCACCAGTGCGCGCGTGCCGGCGGGCACGATGCGGCAGATCTGCAGCGGGTCCACCAGCGCGAAGCTGCCCCAGTCGCCGGGCGAGGAGTAGTCGGTCCAGCACAGGCCCTGCGCCTGCGACACCTCGCGCAGTTCCTGCCGGAAAGCGTGCGCGCGTGGCATCAGGCCCAGCAGCGGCACGCATTGGCCCAGCGTCAGCATCGACAGAGACCCGTCTGGCACCGGCGCCTGGGCGCGCCGGCATTTCACGAGCACGCGCGCCAGCACGCTGGTCGACAACATGCTGCCCACGCTGAAACCGACCAGCAGGATTTCGTCGGCGTCCTGCGCTTGCACGCGGCGGAACACGCGCTCGGCCATGGCGTCGAGCCGGTGGTCCAGGTCCGGCAGTTGGCCGCTCGCCCACAGGTCGGCAAAGCGGTAGATGCGCAGCAGCCACGAGGTGTGCAGCCGGCGCTCCAGACGCAGGGCGGCCCACCACACGCCGACGCAGGTGGTGCCGGCCAGCGCCCAGCCCCAGGCTGGCCACGCGCCCGGCGGTGCCACCACGGACGCCAGCAGCGTGCCCAGCGCTGCGCCACCTGCCAGTGCCAGCAGCCAGAATACGGCCGGATAGGCCAGCGCCACCAGTGTGCGCCGGCTTTGCCGCCATACCCGAACCAGCGCCAGGCCCGACGACAGGGCCGCGGCATACGCCAGCACCGATCCCACGGCCACGCCGAGGATGCCCTTGGGCCAATGGGCGCGCACCAGGTCGTCCCAGCCAAGGAATTCGAAGGTGGTGTCGACCTGCTCCGGCGTACCCGGTTGCCAGGCGAGCTTCCAGCGTTGCGCGTAGCGCTCGTCGGTGCGTTCGCGCGGGCCGACTTGCAGGGGCGTCGCGCTGGTGTGCTGCTGCTCGGCGGCCCCGGCCGCGTACAGCCGGTGGTAATAGGCCGCGCCCTTGGGGTCGAAGCCGCTGAAGAAGAACACGTGTCGCCGGCGCACCGCCTGTGCCGTCATGCCAGTGTCTCCAGCCACGCGCAGGCCGGTGCCAGGCTGCCGGCCGACAGCATCTGCGCATGGCGCTGGCAGGCCTGCCGCACCGATGGTTCGTGTTCGAGCGCGCGCAACTGCGCCACCAGCTCCGCTGTTTCCAGCGGGTGCGACAACAGCCGCCGGCCCACGCCCAGGCGTTCCAGGTGCATCGCGTTGTCGAACTGGTCGTAGGCCTGGGGCCATACCAGTTGCGGGATGCCCGCGCGCTGGGCCTGCGCGCTGGTGCCGACGCCGCCGTGGTGCACGATGGCCCGGGCCCGTGGCAGCAGGCGCGCAAACGGGAAATACGCCGCCGACCAGATCGCGGCGGGTAGGCTGCCCTTG
>JANMZX010000592.1:0-12582 GCA_031383745.1 Rhodoferax sp.
ATCCTGCCCTTCATGCGGGCGTGGCGGGTGGCTGCACCGGGATGCTGGAAGTATTCGCGCATGCTGCAGAGTCACGCGCGCCAGCCCCGGTGGTCGCGCCAGCCCAATGGTGTGCTGCAACGGCATCTGCGCGCGACTGCAAGCAGCACGGTGCGGACGCCCGGCGCGCTGGCCCAGGATGCGGCATGGCGCAAGCTGCTCCGTGAACGACCGCAATGGGCAGCAACCGGACGTTGCCCACGCCATGCTGCAGCCTCGCCCGGTCACCACGGGGTTGCCCCAGCGGGGCTCCGGATCACGCACCAGAAGGCCTACTTGCCGTACACGTCCATCTTGAAGTACTTGTCGTTGATCTTCTTGTAGGTGCCGTTGGCGCGGATCGCCTTGATGGCGCCATTGAGCTCGGTCTTCAGGGCGGTTTCGCCCTTGCGCAGCGCGAAGCCGGCGCCGGAACCGAAGTACTTGGGGATGAAGAGCTCGGGCCCGACCAGGCCGAAATCCTTGCCTTCGGGCTTGCTCAGGAAACCTCCGGTGACCTCCAGCACATCGGCCACGGTGCCGTCCAGGCGGCCGGACTTGATATCCAAGTAGACCTGGTCCTGCGCTTCGTAGGGGGTCACGATCACGCCGGCCTTCTTGAGTTCGCCGTTGGCGTATTTCTCCTGCGTGCTGCCCTTGAGCACGCCGATCTTCTTGCCCTTGAGCGAGGCCACATCGGTGAACTTGACGTCCTTCTTGACGACGATCTTGCTGGGCGTGTTGTAGTACTTGTCGGTGAAATCCACCACCTTGAGGCGGTCTTCAGTGATCGACATCGAACTGATGATGGTGTCGTACTTCTTGGCCTGCAGTCCGGGAATCATGCTGTCCCAGACCTGCTCGACGAACACGCACTTGCGTTTGATGTGTTCGCACACGGCGTTGGCGATGTCCACGTCGAATCCGGTGGGTTTGCCGTCGGCGGTCTTGAAGGTGAAGGGTTCGTAGGTCGGGTCGATGGCGACCTTGAGTTCCTTGCCCTGGGCCATGGCGGTGATGGCCAGGGAGCTGATGGCGAGTGCAGCAAGCAGTTTCTTCATGGATGCGTCCTGGAGGTGCGCCGTCAGATGAGCCGGCGCTGGTTGGGAAGAACGGCAATTTTAGGCCCAGCGCCCGGCGAATCGCCTCGGTGTTTGCCCTCGTCGCCGGGCGCTCCATAGGGCCTTGGCGCGTCGGCCACTCCGGTGGTCGACCGGGTCGGTAAAATTCGTGGATGAACGCCCCCGTAGACGTCTCCTTCTTCGCACGGGCAGCCAAGCCGATCACCAGCTACCGCAGGTACTGGGCGTCCCGCTTCGGCAACGCCCCCTTCCTGCCGATGAGCCGCGCCGAAATGGACAAGCTCGGCTGGGACAGCTGCGACATCATCCTCGTCACCGGCGACGCCTACGTGGACCACCCCAGCTTCGGCATGGCCGTGATCGGGCGCACCCTGGAGGCGCAGGGCTTCCGGGTCGGCATCATCGCGCAGCCGGACTGGATGAGCGCCGAGCCGTTCCGGGTGCTGGGCAAGCCCAACCTGTTCTGGGGCGTGACCGCGGGCAACATGGATTCCATGATCAACCGCTACACCGCGGACCGCAAGATCCGCAGCGACGACGCCTACACGCCGGGCGATGTGGGCGGCAAGCGCCCCGACCGGGCGGCCATCGTCTACAGCCAGCGCTGCCGCGAAGCCTACAAGGACGTACCCGTCATCCTGGGCGGCATCGAAGGCAGCCTGCGCCGCATCGCCCACTACGACTACTGGAGCGACAAGGTGCGCCGCTCGATCGTGGTCGATGCCAAATGCGACCTGCTGCTGTACGGCAACGCCGAACGCGCGCTGGTCGAGGTGGCGCACCGCATCGCCGCGCGCGAGCCGGTGCAGTCGATCACCGACGTACGCGGCACTGCTTTCGTGCGCCGCCCGGATGACCCGACCGGCACGGGCTGGTTCGAGATTGACTCCACGGATGTGGATGCGCCGGGCCGGCTGGAAAGCCATGTCAACCCGTATCTGACAATCAGCGAGCAGGCCGCTTCCCAGGGCAGCAGCTGCAGCAAGGACGACCCTGGCGTCGCTGCAGCCGAATCCAACCCTGCCATCCGGACGATCAGTTTCGTACCCAACCCGGCCCTGAAGGGCAAACTCCGGGTGCCCCCGCGCGAGCGCAGCGTGATCCGCCTGCCCAGCTACGAGCAGGTCAAGGCCGACCCGGTCCTGTACGCCCATGCCAACCGTGTGCTGCACCTGGAGACCAACCCCGGCAATGCGCGCGCGCTGGTGCAGGCGCACGGCGAGGGGGTCACGGCGCGCGACGTCTGGATCAACCCGCCGCCGATACCGCTGACCACCGCCGAGATGGACCACGTATTCGACCTTCCGTATGCGCGCAGCCCGCATCCGGCCTATGCGGACGAACAAGGCGGCCATGACGGCGCGACCAAGATCCCGGCCTGGGAGATGATCCGCTTCAGCGTGAACATCATGCGCGGCTGTTTTGGCGGCTGCACCTTCTGCTCGATCACCGAGCACGAGGGCCGCATCATCCAGAGCCGCAGCGAGGATTCGGTGATCCGCGAGGTGGAGGACATCCGCGACAAGGTCAAGGGTTTCACCGGTGTCATCTCCGATCTCGGCGGACCCACGGCCAACATGTACCGCATCGGCTGCAAGAGCCCCGAGATCGAGGCCGCCTGCCGCAAGCCGAGTTGTGTCTACCCGGGTATCTGCAGCAACCTGAATACCGACCACAGCGCGCTGATCCACATGTACCGGCGTGCTCGCTCGCTCAAGGGCATCAAGAAGATCCTGATCGGCTCCGGGCTGCGCTACGACCTGGCGGTCGAGAGCCCCGAGTATGTGAAGGAACTGGTGCAGCACCACGTGGGTGGCTACCTGAAGATCGCGCCGGAGCACACTGAATCCGGCCCGCTGACGAGGATGATGAAACCCGGCATCGGCAGTTACGACAAGTTCAAGCAGATGTTCGACCGTTTCTCCGCCGAGGCCGGCAAGAAGCAGTTCCTGATACCGTATTTCATTGCCGCGCATCCGGGCACCAGCGACACCGACATGATGCATCTGGCGCAGTGGCTCAAGAAGAACGGGTTTCGCGCCGACCAGGTGCAGACCTTCTACCCCAGCCCGATGGCCACCGCCACGGCCATGTACCACAGCAACCGCAACCCGCTGCGCAGGATCACGCGCGACAGCGAGACGGTGGACATCGTACGCGGCGAAAAACGCCGCCGTCTGCACAAGGCCTTTTTGCGCTACCACGACCCGAACAACTGGCCGCTGCTGCGCGAGGCGCTCAAGGCCATGGGGCGTTCGGATCTGATCGGCAATGGCAAGCAGCACCTGATCCCGACCTGGCAGCCACTCGGCGACGGGAGTTACCAGAGCGCCCGCAAGAAGAACTCGACCGCAGCGCCAGTGAAGGCTTCCGCCCCGGCCAAGGGCCGCATCCTGACCCAGCACACCGGGCTGCCGCCGCGGGTGACGGGCTCGGCCAAGCCGCGGCGCAAGGCGTGATCATGGTCGGGAGAAGTGCTGCGTAGGGGTACCCGGCCTGCTTGGCTCCAATGCAGCGCAAGGAGTCAGCCACCCATGCGCACTTGCGGGAAACTCTTCCTGGACAACTGAATGTGGCTCCGCTGTCGCGCCGGCCTGCAACGGTGAGTACCAGCGCCGCGCGGCCCGACGGCGATGCCGCAGGTGATGGCGGCCGCCTGCAGTGCAGGTGATGTGTCCTCGACGACTGCCGCGCCGCATTTGCGCCAAGGCGGCCAGTGCCAGGCAGGATGGCTGCTGGCGTCGGAACGCAGCTTGCCCGGAGGGCATCATGGTGAAAACAATTACCATGGTGCGGCGCGGGGCGGGCCGCCCGGCATCCGTTGTGTACCATCGACAGGCAAGCAAGTTCTAGGAGCAAAAGCGTGTCACAGTCGAGCCGCCGAGTCTATTCCCGTGCGGACCTTGTCCGGCTCCTTGAACCCAAGAGCATCGCCATCGTCGGCGCCTCGCCCAATAGCGCCTCCTTCGGCGCTTTGACACTGGCGAATCTCGCGCAGTACGCAGGCCGCATCTATCTGGTCAACGCGAAGTACGCCAGCATCGGCGATCGGCCCTGCCATCCGTCCCTGGCGGACCTGCCCGAATCGCCAGACTGCGTTGTCATTGCGGTGGCCCGGGATCTGGTTGAGCCAGTCGTCCACGACTGTGTTGCCAGGAAGGTCGGGGGAATCGTGATCTACGCGTCCGGCTATGCGGAGACGGGCAAGGCCGAGCGCGTCGAGCAGCAGGCGCGCCTCACCGCGATTGCACATGCGTCCGGCATTCCGATCGTCGGGCCCAACGTGATGGGCGAGTTCAACTTTGCCGGCGCCGCGTTGGTCAGCTTCGTCGGCCTCCTGCGCCCCAGCCTCGTGCGCGAGCCTGCCATCGGCGTGGTCAGCCAGTCCGGCGCGCTGGGGCTGTCACTGGGGCAGGCGATGGAAACCGGCGTGTCGATCAGTCACGTTCTGCTGTCGGGGAACTCCTGCGACTTCGATGTAGCCGATGCGATTGCCTATCTGGCGGAGGATCCGTCCTGCCAGGCCATCGCCTGTGTGTTCGAGGGCATGCCGGATCCGCTGCGGCTGCTCGAGGCCGGCGAGCGGGCCATGGCTTGCAACAAGCCTGTCGTGGTGTGCAAGATCGGGACGGGCGAGATGGGCGCTGCCGCCGCCGTATCCCACACCGGGTCGTTGGCCGGATCGAGTGCCGCGTATCGCGCCCTGTTCGAGCGCGCCGGCATGGTCGTGGTGGACCGCTTCGAAGACCTGATCGAGACCACCGCCTTCTTCGCCAAACTGCCTGCGCTGAAGGCCAGGGGCGTGGCCGTGGTCAGTGCCTCTGGCGGAGCGGGCATCATGGCCGCAGACAGGGCCGAGCAGCATGGCGTGCCGCTGCCACAGCCAAACGACGAGGCGAGCAAGACGCTGGTCGCCACCATCCCTGAGTTCGGTTCACCGCGAAATCCGTGTGACGTGACCGCGCAGATCGTGTCCAGACCGGACATGACGCGCATCTGCGCCGATGCGCTGTTGGGCGACCCCGGCTTCGGCACGCTGGTCGTGAACCTGGGCAGCGCCAACGAGAAACAGGCTGCGGCGATCGCCCTGTACAGCGCACTGGCGCGACAGCATGGCAAGATGGTTTGCATTACCTGGTCCACCCAGTGGAGCGACGGACCGGGCAGCCGGGAGGCCGCCCTGGACCCGAACGTCGCCCTGTTCCGTTCGTACAACCGGTGCTTCGCTGCAATCGCCGCCTGGCATCAGCGTGAGGCCCGCCTCGCGACGGGGCCGCGCCAATTGGGGCGCCTGTCACCACCCGATGCCATGCAGCATGCCGTAGCGCTGATTCGGAAGTGCCCCAACGCCACGTTGACCGAACGCGAAGCCAAGGCGGTGCTGGCGCTTTACGGAGTGCCAGTGATCGACGAGAAACTGGTGCAGGATGCGGACGCGGCGGTCGCTGCTGCGCAGGCGCTGGGTTATCCGGTGGTCTTGAAGGTCGAGTCCCCGGACATTGCGCACAAGACGGAAGCCGGCGTCATCCGCCTCGATCTCCGGAACGAAGCCGACGTGCGTGCGGCCTTTGCCGTCGTGATGGCCAATGCAGTGCAGGCTGCGCCCACGGCACGAAACAACGGCGTGTTGATCCAGCCCATGACACCGAAGGGCATCGAGATCATGGTCGGTGGCCGGACCGATGCGCAGTTCGGGGCGCAGGTCGTCGTCGGCCTGGGCGGGGTGATGGTCGAGTTGATGAACGACACCGTGCTGGACCTGGCCCCCGTGACGCGCGGCGAAGCGCGCAGCATGCTGGATCGCCTCAAAGGGCGCAAGGCGCTGGACGGCTTTCGCGGCTTGGCGCCGGTGGATGTGCAAGCTCTCGCCGATGTGCTTGTCCGACTGTCGGAGTTCGCCGCGGACCAGCGCGAACTTGTCAGCGAATTCGATGTCAATCCGCTGATTTGCGCGGGTGCACGCGTGGTCGCCGTCGATGCACTGATCGTGAGACGACGCTGAGCGGCCGATCTCTTGACCCCAGGACCCACTTGACAAGGAAGGACCGATGGCCATCTTGACCGAGGAGCAGCGCATGCTGCGGGACGCCGCGAAGAACTGGGTGAAGAAGAAGTCGCCCATCGGTTCGTTTCGCAAGATGCGCGACGGCGGCGCGGAACTCGGCTTCGACCATGCGGTCTGGAACGAGTTGGCCGAGATGGGCTGGGCCGGCGTGATCATCCCGCAAGAGTACGGGGGCTCGAACCTGGGGTGCCTGAGTCTGGGCCTGGTGCTCGAAGAACTGGGCCGCACGCTGACGGCGTCGCCTCTGATCGCCTCCGGCCTTGCCGGCGCCTCGGCCCTGGTCCTGGGCGGCAGTGCCGCACAAAAACAGGTCTGGCTGCCCAAGGTGGCGGACGGTACGGCCGTGGTCACGGTTGCTGTTGACGAGCACCGGCATCACAGCCCGGAGAGGGTCGAAGCCCAGGTCGTGGGAGGCAAGTTGTCAGGCAGAAAGACCTTCGTGCTGGAAGGCATGGCTGCCCACCTGTTCGTGGTTTCCGCCCAGTCCGACGGCGCGGTGGACCTGTATCTTGTAGACGCCTTCGCCGGCGGGGTTTCGCGCCAGAGGCTGTCCTTGGCGGACAGCCGGGGCGCGGCAGCCCTCACGTTCGATGGCGTTGTCGTGAGCGACGCCAACAGGCTCTCGGGCGGCGCCGCGCTGCTCGAGAAGGTGCTGGACCGGGCCCGTGCCGGGATTTCGGCCGAGATGCTGGGCGCTGCGCTCCAGGCTTTCGAGGTGACGCTGGACTACCTGAAGACCCGCGTGCAGTTCGGTCAGCCGATCGGCAGCTTCCAGGCGCTGCAGCACAGAGCGGCCCGGATGTTCACGGAGCTGGAACTGTCTCGTTCGGCGGTCGAAGCCGCCTGGACGGCCATCGACGCCGACTCGCCGGACACCGCAGCACTGGTCAGCCTGGCCAAGGTCAAGGTGGGCGATACCTTTCACCTGGTGAGCAACGAAATGGTGCAGATGCATGGCGGCATCGGCATGACCGATGCGCATGACGCCGGGTTCTACCTGAAACGCGCCCGTGCGGCGGAGGCCATCTTCGGCAATCAGGCGTTTCATCGGGATCGGTACGCCCGGTGCCAAGGGTACTGAGGTGAAGTGGAGTGGCCATGTCTGAACTGCGAAGCCGGATCGACAGTCCGGGCATGCGCGTCGGGCTGTCTTGTGCAACTGGAGCGCGGCTTGCGCTCCGATCTTTGGGGTCGTCGTCATGAACTATCGAGAGATATTGGTTGAATTCAGAGGTCCCGTGCAACTGGTCACCTTGCACCGGCCCGAGCGGATGAACGCCTGGACTTACCGGATGGCGTACGAACTTCTGCACTGCTTCGGTGAGGCCGATGCGAACGATGCGGTCCGGGCAGTCGTGGTGACCGGGCATGGCAATGTCTTTTGCGCCGGCGCCGACCTGGGCGGAGGATCAGAGACGTTCTCGGGTCGTGGGGGCGCGACTGGCACCGACGAAGACCGGGTCAACACGCGTGAAGCGATCCAGGCGCGGCAGACCAAGACCCCGATCATCGCGGCAATTAATGGCGCGGCTGTCGGGGCCGGGCTGACCCAGACCATGGCCTGGGACCTGCGGGTCGCAGCGGAGGATGCCAAGTTGGGATTCGTGTTCAATCGTCGTGGAGTCATGCCGGACGCCGATCTCCTGTGGACGATTCCGCGGATGATTGGTTATGGTGCCGCCATGGACCTGCTTCTGACCGGGCGCCTATTCCTTGGAGCCGAAGGCAAGGAGTTGGGTCTCATCAACCGATCCGTGCCGCGCGCCAATGTGCTGGACACGGCCATGGCGCTGGCCAACGATATTGCCGAGAACACGGCCCCGGTCTCCGTGGCGCTCACCAAGCGCCTCATGTACGACTTTCTCAACCGGGACTGGAGCGATGCTGATCAGCTGCAGCGGGAGGTCTTTGCCTGGACCGGCAAGCAGCCTGATGCGCGGGAGGGCGTGGTCTCGTTTCTGGAGCGCAGGCCGCCAGAATGGAAGATGTCGAAGACCAAGGACATACCCGACGTGCTGCGCTCGCCGCCGCGACACAGGTAGACCCATGACGATCATCGAAAGCACCGACATCGACGCGTTTCGTCTGGAGGTCCGGGAGTGGCTGGCAGATCAGTTCCCGGCCGCACTCGCAGAAAGCCCCGCGCGGCAGGCAGTCGACCTGTTCGGGCCTGACAACACCGATCCGGATTTCCTCCTTTGGAAGGCCCGGATGGGCGCCAGGGGCTGGACGGTGCCCACGTGGCCCAGGTTCTACGGTGGAGGCGGCCTGTCGGCGCTGCAGGCGAAGGTGCTGGCCGACGAGATGGCGCAGATCGGTGCGACCCATCCAGTCCAAGGGATGGGCGTGAACCTGTTGGGTCCAACGCTGCTGGAGTTCGGTAGCGAGGCGCAGAAGCTATATCACCTTCCGCCCGTGGCGCGCGGCGAAGTTCGATGGTGCCAGGGTTACTCCGAGCCCGGAGCGGGATCCGACCTTGCTTCTCTCCAGTGCCGCGCCGAAGATCAAGGCGACAGTTTCCTGGTCAACGGCCAGAAGGTATGGACGAGTGGCGCACACTTTGCACACTGGTGTTTCTGTCTGGTTCGCACCGACAGGAGCAGGAAGCAAGACGGCATCAGCTTTGTCCTGATCGACATGCGATCGCCGGGTGTGGAAGCCCGGCCCATCACGTTGATCTACGGTGGTTCAACGTTCTGTGAAGTGTTCTTCAAGGATGTTGTCGTGCCCAAGGCCAACCTCGTTGGTCCACTCGACGGCGGCTGGGCAGTTGCCAAGCGGCTGTTGCAGTTCGAGCGGGGCGGGATCGGCGATCCCCGGCGCGCACGGGGTGTCCGGCCACTGGCCGATATCGTGCGGCAGTACGGTACGTTTGGCCCCGATGGCCGGCTTGCCGACGCCGATTTGCGTGCCCGCATCGCCGCCCACGAGATCGATGCACGCGCCGTCGCACTGACCAGTCTGCGCAATGCTCAGGAGCGCCAAGCCGGCATCGACTCTGGCGCTGTGACTTCGATCCTCAAGAACGCGACCATCGCTGCGGAACAGACCCGCATGGAGCTGGTCATCGAGCTGCTCGGGCATGACGGCCTGGGCTGGGACGGCGACGCCTTTCCCCAGGAGGCCCGTGAGTCGGTCAGGCTCTGGCTGCGGGGCAAGTCGGGATCGATCTACGGAGGCACGCACGAGATCCAGAACAACATCATCGCCAAGCGCATTTTGGGGCTACCCGACCCCACGCGCCCTCGGTGATTGCCATCGGGCTGCCATGCCGCAGATACCGGCCAAACGTGCGGCCAGCGGTGGTCACCACGCGCGGCGCCTTGCAGGCATCATTCAGGCTTGATGCCGACCGCATCGAGCAGTTGCTTGGTCATCACGCGCCGCCGGTCCAGAAACGCTTTCGTCTCGTCCGGACCGTAGAGAAGCGGTACCGCACCTCGGTCAATGAGGAATTTCGCGACTTCCGGGTCCTTGTGCGCCTGGGCCACTGCCGCCGCAAGTTTGTCGATCACCGGCTTGGGTGTCTCGGCCGGCACCGCTACCACGGCGAACGGACCAAGCACCACGCTCTTGTAGCCCTGCTCGACGAAGGTGGGCACATTCGGCATGCTGGGCATACGTGTCGTCGAGGCTACCGCGATGGCGATGGCCTTGCCGCTGGCCTCCAGGGGTGCAAAACCAGACTGATAGTCGACCATCACTTCAATCTGTCCGCCAAGGAAGTCCTGGAAGCCCTGCGGACCGCCCTTGTAAGGCACCTGCGTCATCGTCACATTGGCATCCTTCTGCAGGAGCTCCATCAGCAGGTGCAGTGACGAACCCTGGCCTACAGTGAAATAGTTGATCTTTCCCGGGTTCTTTCGTGCGAAGTCCACCAGCTGCGGCAGCGTCTTGTAGGGGGCATCGCTGCGAACCGCGATCATGAACGGTGACGCCGATACGCCGTGCACCGGCGCGAACGCCTTGTCCGGCAGATAGAGCGGATTCTTGGTCACGAAGGGGTAGCCGACCATCGCGGTATCCGACCCGTAGAACATCGTGTAGCCATCGGGCTTCGCATTGGCAGCGAAGCTGCCGCCGATGATCCCGCCGGCCCCCGGCTTGTTGTCGACCACCACCGTTTTTCCCAGGACGCTGCCCATCGCCTTGGCGATGACACGGGCGCCTTGATCGGCGATGCCGCCAGCCGGCCAGGGAACGACGAGTGTGAGCGGTCGGTTCGGGAAGTCCTGCGCCGCAATTGGACCTGTCATCGCGAGCGCGACTGTGAAAATTGCAATGGAAAAGAGTTTCATGAGGCTTCCGTACACTGGTCAGGACCGGCAAGTTGCTGTTGATGAATGGTTCATGGCGTGAAGAGCAGCGCCCGTTTTCGGATTGGAGACACAAGTCTTGAGCGGGCTGGAGCGGGTGATCATTTGTGCAATTGCAATGCAATTGACATCAGAGTGCAAGGTGGATTTTGAGACTTCGGCCCTTTCAGGTCAATTTGGATAATCTGGTGATTACCCTAGTTGCCCTGCCGAGCTTGGCTTCGCCGCGGCCCGGCAGGCTTTTGCATTTGCGACGCTGCCAGGCCGGGACTTGGGGCCGCCGACGATCGAGGATGTGGCAGCGCCCGCGGGCGTTTCGAGCTCCTGTCGCCGCTGCGGCTTTCAGGCCGCCGCGCGCGAGGGCTCCGGCCGTCGCAGTTGCGGCGCAAGCCCGGCGCCCATGAGGTCGATGTAGTTGTCGGCATAGAAGGCACGGATCGCTGCCGCTGAACAACCCTGCAGGCTCTCGTCGAAGCGCTTGAGCGGATGGCGCCCGCCTTCGATGTGCGGATAATCTGAAGAGAACAGGCAAACCCCGTCGCCGCTGTTGCGAACAATCCAGCCAGCATCCTCGTGCGGGTAGGGCGTCACGCGCAACTGCCGCTGCACCAGCTCGCTGGGCTTGGCCGACAGGCGCTGCAGCCGTGTCTCGTTTTTCATGAAGGCCACTGCGGCCGAGTCCATCGCACGCATCCAGCCCGGCACCCAGGCCGCGCCCAGCTCGATGGCGCCCCATTTCAGGCGCGGGAAGCGGTCGAACACACCGTCGAAGATCAGGGTGGCCAGGGTCTGCATGACCGAGTTGGGGATCGGCATGTAGCTGACCGAGGTGAAGTTGTCGTCTCCGCCCTGGAAATCCGCCACCGCCGGCAGGCCGTTGTGCTTGTACAGGCCCGACATCTTTTCCTCGCCACCGACGTGGAACAGGATCGGGATCCCCGCCTCTTGCGCCATGGCCCAGACGGGACCCAGCCCGATGTGGCTGGGCGAGTGCCGTTGCGGGCAGCGCGACGGCACGAGCAGCGAGTGCGCCCCCAGCCGGATGGCAAGCTCGGCGGTCTGCCGGGCGCGGTCGAAATCCTCCAGCGGCACGTAACAGGTCGACAGCAGTCGGGGATCCACCGAGCAGAAGTCGAGCATCATCCGGTTGTGTGCATCGGCGGCCGCATAACACAAAGGCAGGTCGTCCGACTGGTCCAGCCCGAAGTTGCCCAGGCAGAAAGTGGTGAAGACCAGCTGGCTTGCGAAGCCGAGCAGGTCCACCGCGTGGGGCCGGTCGTCGCGGATGAATGCGCCATGGGCTTCGAAGCTTTTGCGAACCAGGATGTTGGTGTCCACGCCGGCGCGGAACGCCGCGTCGGCATGCGCCTCACGCGACCGACCCGGCCGCGGCCGCCTGACATAGCGGTCGACGCGCGCAAGGTAGTTGGGCGTAGCATGAAACCGCGCGCGCATGGCGTTGTCGAAATACGGGTCCAGGCAGTCATCGAGTTCCATCAGGTGACTGTCGGCATCGTGAATCAGGCGACCGTTGGCATAACTCATGGGGGACCCTCTTTGCTGATGTGTTGCAGGGCAGGCGGTTGCATCCGGCTTCCGATTATCCGGTCACTTGTCCGGTGCAGTGTGACCGTGTTGGCGCTGGCCCTCGGCTGGCTGGGCCGGCACGCGCTCCGGGTCCTGCGCGCCCATGCGGTGGACCGTGCACGTGCTGACCGCATTGTCGATGGCAGTGGGTCGTCTGCGAGCCGGTGCAGCCGATGGCGCCGGCCGTGGCCGACGCCCTGCGCGGCTGATGTCTGCTGCTCGACACGCCGATGCCGCCAGCACTCGCCGGCCGGTTCGATGCGCTCGATGGCCTGGCCCCCGCAACCGATGGCGCCGCGCGGGCGGCCGAGCGGGACCCGCACTGGGGTTGACCAGCGGCGTGCCGGCCGGGCGGCATCGGTGCGGTACCGGTGACCCGCCGCAGCGTGGCAACTTGGCTAAGATGCGACCCATCCGGTGAACACCGGCATTCCCACCAGGAGCACACATGCGACTTGCCATGGTTTCCCGCCCGCTGGCCGAGACCGATCTGCGCCTTGCGCGCCAGATGGGC
>JANMZX010000620.1:0-11253 GCA_031383745.1 Rhodoferax sp.
CTGCGCAATGCGCACCGCCTCGCGCAGCGTGGCCAGCGCAGTCTCGGGGTTGCGGATGCGAAACGCGTCCTTGCCCACCGCCTTGAGCATGGCCAGCTGCGCCGGGTGCTCATGGATGTAGCCCAGGTCGCGGTCCAGGTAGGGCGACTCGATCTGGCCGGTCAGGTGCAGCATCGGCGTGCCGGCGGTCAGCGCCTCGACCATCGCACCGGCCGCGTTGCCCGAGCCGGTGCCGGTGCTGGTGACACACACGCCCAGGGTCCCGCTGACCCGCGCATAGGCGTCGGCCATGTTGCAGGCGCCAGCCTCGCCGCGCGCCGACACGAAGCGGATCACCTGGCGCGTGTGGAACGCGTCCAGGATCGGCATGTTGTGGATCGATATGACCCCGAACGCCGCGCGGGTGCCGCATTGCTCGAGGAATCGGACGGCGAGTTCACCGACCGTGATACGTACGGAACTGGGGGTCATGCGGGTGACTTCTTCAATTGGGGCTGGGGCCGCGCAGCGGCGCGCGGTGAATGGTTCAGGCGCTCGGACAGCCGGGCAGCGGCCTGGCAGACCTGCGCTACCAGCGTTTCCGTCGACGCGGGGTCGATGCGGTTGGCCGACACCGTGACGTTCACCACCGCGACAACCCTGTGGTGCTCGTCGAACACCGGCGCCGCCACGGTGGAAATGCCGGCGTCGTAGCCACCCTGGCTGATGCCATGGCCGCGCAGCGCATCCGCGTCGACCATCTGCTTGAGCGCCGCCAGGGTCGTGGGCGTGTGCGGCGACGCCGCCACCAGTGTGACACCCGCGTACAGCCGTCCCAGCTCGTCCAGGGTCTGGCCGCCGAGCAACACGCGCCCGAGCACGGTGGCATGCGCCGGCAGGCGGGCACCGACCTGGATCGAGTTGAACTGCACGGAGCGCCCGGCAGACTTCGCCACTACCACCACCTCGCGGCCATCGCGTACCGCCAGGTGCGCTGAGAGACCGGTTGCGGCGCTCAGGTCGTCAAGAATCGGGCGCCCGTGTTCGGTCAGTTCCATCGAGGCGAGGTACTCGAAGCCGAGCCGCAACACGGCGATACCGAGCTTGTAATGGGCGCTGTCGCCGACGCGTTCGACAAAGCCCATCTGCTCCAGCGTCTGCAGCAGCCGGAACACCGAGGCGCGCGGCACACCCAGCCGGCGCGACAGCTCGGCACCGGTCAGTTCGCGTTCGTCGCGGGTGAACTGCCCCAGCAATTGCATGCCGCGCTGCAGGGCCGGCACCTGGTAACGGTCGTTGGAGGTGTCATCCGTCATGCTGCGGCCCCCCCAATCCGATCAAGGCATTGGCCTGCACAGCGGCCTCCAGCGGGCAGCTGTGCCCGACCTCGCCCAGGCTGACGTACGGCGCATGCACCGCTGCTGCCAGCGCCCGGCAGCCGTCTACCGGCGTGACGGTATCGGCACTGCCACTGGCGATGCTGACCGGGCAGTGGCCCTGGCGCAGATCGGCCAGCAGATCGCCCCCGGCCAGCATGCGCGCCGCCTGGGTGTATCCATGCGGCTGGATCCCCGCCATCACCTGCTCGACAAATGCCAGCTGCTCGCCGCTGGCCGCGGCCGAGAGCATCGCGCCGGCACGCTTCCTGGCCATGCCCGCGGGGCCGAGTTGCGCCAGGTTGGCCAGACGGTCCGACAGCTTTTGTTCGCGCAACTCCGCAGCTGCGTTGCCATACCCCTGTGCCGGCGCCAGCAACACCAGCCGGCCCACGCGTGCCGGTGCCAGCAGCACCGCCCGCGCCGCCATCAACGCCCCCAGCGAATGGCCGACCAGCGTCAGGGGGCCCCGTGTGTCGGCATCGACCGCATCGAGCCAGGCCCAGAACCGGTGCGCGTAGTCCTGCGCCGCCGGTGCATCCATCGGCAACGGGTCGCTGCCGCCGTAACCGGGCGCGTCCCAGGCCAGCACATGGCAGGCCGGCGCGGTGGCCACGCGCGCCTGCACCAGTTGCGCCAGCCAGCTGGCCGACGCCGAGCCGATGCCATGCAGCAACACGTGCGTCACCGCGCCCGCGAAACCCGGCGCGCGGGCGCGGCGATACTGCACCGCGCCGTTCGGCGTAACGGCTCGCTCCAGCGGAAAATGCGCGAGTTGCTCGGTCAGGGGCATGGCAGTGCCAGGCGACAGCATTGGTCCCGCCGCAAGCCGTCAGACACGCTTGATCTTCGACAGGGGGCTGTCGGGCGGGTACACCGGCGTGATCGGCTTGGGCGAGCCCAGCATCACGCACATCAGCGCGTCTTCGTCGCCGATGTTGCGCTCTTCTCGGTAGACGCCTGGCGGCACCGAGACCAGATCGCGCTCCTTGAGGATCGATTCCCAGCGATGGCCGTCCTTTTCGCAGATCAGCTGCATGGTGCCGCGCATCACGAAGAACACCTCCTCCACGTCGTAGTGGATATGCGACGGGCCGATGTGCCCGGCCGGGATCACCATGGTGGAGAAGGTGAAGTGGGCCGCCGGCACGGTGTTGCTGTCGCTGGCCACGCCGGTGCCGCCGGTTCCCATGTAGCGCATCTGCGCGCGGCGGTACTTGGGGTCGTAGTCGGCCTGGAACTTGAGCGCGTCCCAGTCGTAGCGGCGGGTGGCGTAACGCGCCACGCGGCTCTCGAGCCACTGCGCGAAGGTCTGGCCCTCGGTTTGCAGCATGCCTTGCTGGATGTCGGCCTCGGGTGCGATGTGGGCGTCGAGCAGGCCCCGCGGGTTGAAGACGGGCTGGTTGGCGGCGGCGGTGTGGTTCATGGCGGTTTCTCCTGGCTAATGCATGACAAAGCCGCCGTTGACCGGCAGCAGTTGTCCTGTGATGAAGCCACTGGCGCGGGTCAGCAGGAACAGCGCAGCGGCGGTGACGTCTTGCGGAACCTGCGCGCGCGGGATGGCCCGGCCCTGCAGGTAGTACTGGTGCCGCTCCTCGGGCACGTATTCGGTCGACTCGCCCAGCACCAGGCCGGGCGCGATCGCATTCACGGTGGTGCCTTGCGGCCCCATTTCGCGGGCCATGCCGCGGGTCATCGCGATCACGGCCCCCTTGCTGGCGATATAGGCCATCAGCCGCGGGGCGCCCCACAGCGCGGTGTCGGAGGCGACATTCACGACACGCCCGCTGCCCGAGGCCGCCAGGTGCGGCTGCGCCGCGACGGTGGCCAGCCAGGTGCCGCGCACGTTGACGTTCATCACGCTGTCCCAGGTGTCGGTATCCAGCAGGTCCATGGTCTTGCCGCCGGAATTGGTGATGGCCGCGTTGTTGATCAGGCCGTCCAGCCCGCCCATGGCATGCGCCGCGGCGTCGACACCGGCGGCAATCGAGGCACGGTCCGACAGGTCCATCGGCACGTAGTGGGCCACGGTACCCTGTTCGCGCGCCAGCGCCTGTCCGCGTTCATGCAACACGTCGCTGATCACCACCTGCGCGCCGGCGCCAACCAGGGCGCGGGCAAATGCCTCGCCCAGGCCGCGCGCCGCGCCGGTGACCAGCACCCGGCGGCCGTGCAGCTGAATCTCGGAGTTGTCGGTGTGTTCCATGGGTTTGCCCGGAGCAGTATTCAGCCGGCCCGCCGCTGCGCACTCGGCAGGTAGTGCAGCACCTTGCGCTCGGCCAGCACGACGGCGTAATAGGCCACGATGCCGATGACCGTCAGCGCGGCGATCACGACAAAGGAGGCGGCGGTATTGCCCTGCCCCTCGAAGAACACCAGCATGTAGCCCAGGCCCTGGTTGCCACCCACCAGTTCGCCCACGACCACGCCGATCACCGCCAGGGTGCTGGCGATGCGCAGGCCGGAAAACAGCGCCGGCAGCGTGGTGGGGTATTCGACCATGCTGAACACCTGCATGCGGGTGGCCGAGAACGAACGCGCCAGGTTGATCATGTCGTGGTCCATGGTGCGCATGGCAGACAGCACATTGATCAGCACCGGGAAGAACACGATCAGGATCGCCACCAGGATCTTGGGATAGATGGTGTAGCCCAGCCACATCACGAACAGCGGCGCGAACGCCACCTTGGGCGCGATCTGCAGCGCCAGCAGGTAGGGCGACAACACCGCCTCGACCTGTGGCGACACGCCCAGTGCGTAGCCGATCATGGCGCCAAGCAGCGAACCCAGGATGAACCCGACCACCACCTCGAACCCGGTGATGCCCGCATGCCACAACAGCCGTTCGCTGTCCCAGATGCGGGCCCCCTCGGAGAGCACCTTGGTCAGGGGCGGCAGCACGAACTCGGGCACACCGAGCCAGCCCGGGCCGAATTGCCACAGGAACAGGAAGACCACCAGGACCGCCACGCTCCAGGCGGCAGTCACCATCGCGGACGGGTTGTCGGACATGGCGCGGACCCTCTTATTTGGCCAGCACGAACTGGTTCGTGTAGAGGTCCTTCAGCGGCGCGGCAGCCGGCACCACGCCGTTTCCGACATAGAACTTCTGCAGTTCGGCCAGGCGTGCTTCGTCCATCAGTCCGGGCACTTTCTGGTTCGCGTAGACGTACTTGTTGTAGAGCGCGAAGGTCTGCTCGATGCTGGCTTCCTTGCCCTTGTGCGCGGGGACGTGTTCGACATAGACCTTGGCCGCTTCCTTGGGATTGGCCATGATGTCGCGCATGCCCTTGAGCGTGGCGCGCACCAGTTTCTGGATCAGTTGCGGGTTCTTCTGGATGGTGTCGTCGGACGCCACGATCGCCTGTGCCATGCTCTTGAAGTAGACGTCGGCCGGGATGATGTCGACCTGCACCCCGGCTTCCATGGCCGAAACCGTCCAGTCGGGCACGGCAGCCATCGCGCTGGCCTTCTTCGCGGCGAACTGCTGCCACACACCGGCCGGGCCGGCGGCCTGGATATTGACATCGTTCTTGGTCAGCCCGGCCTTGCTCAGCATGCCGAGCAGGGCGTAATAACCGGTGTCGGTATAGGAGATCACGGTCACGGTCTTGCCCTTGAGCTCGCGCGGACTCTCGATGCGGTCTTCCTTGTTGCTGACCAGCTGCATCAACGAGCCCGAACCCAGCACCGCCACCGCCTTGACCGGTATGCCCTGCGCACGCGCGATGATCGGCGTGTCGCCGATGGCGCCACCAATCACCGCGTTGCCGGCGCCGACCTGCTTGGCCACGTCGACACCGCCTCGCCCGGCAACAAACTTGACGTCCAGCCCTTCGGCCTTGTAGTAGCCCTTGGCTTGCGCCAGCATCCACGGCCCGAACGCGGGCAGGGTGCCGACTGCCGGCAGCAGGTAGGTCACTTCCTGCAGTGCCTGGGCCTGCGCGGCCAGGGGTAGCATCACGGCGGCGGCGCACAGCGCCGTGCAGGCGCGACGGGCGACGGAAAAGGGGGCGGTGGTTGTCATGGTGGCTCCGGGTGGTCGTGCGGGGTGCAGTGTGAGGGGGTCAGTGGACTTCGGTGTTGGCGTCGAGCTTGAGCAAGTCCATCAGCTGACCGACCAGCGGACCCACGAGTTCGTGTTTGCGCCGCTGCATCGGGTTGTCGCGGCCGGGAATGTCGACGCGGATCTGCTCGATGATGGTGCCCGGGCGCTCGCTCATCACCAGGATGCGGTCCGACAACGCCACCGCCTCGGCGAGGTCGTGGGTGATGAACAACACCGTCTTGCCTTCGTCGGCAACGGTGCGCGCCAGATCCTGCTGCAGGATCATCTTGGTTTGCGCGTCCAGCGCGGAAAACGGCTCGTCCATCAGCAGCACCAGCGGGTCGACCGCCAGCGTGCGGGCCAGCGCGGCCCGCTGGCGCATGCCGCCGGACAACTGGTTCGGGTAGTGCTGGCCGAAACCGCGCAGATGGCATTGCTCCAGCAGCCGGGCCGACACCTCGCGACGCGCCGCCGCCTTGACGCCGCGCAGTTCGAGGCCAAACTCGATGTTCTGCGCGATCGTGCGCCACGGCATCAGCAAATCTTTCTGCAGCATGAAGGACACATGCTCGTTGGGGCCCACGACCATCTCGCCTGCCACCTTGACGATGCCGGCGCTGGGTTTGGCGAGGCCCGAACCCATATTGAGCAGGGTGCTCTTTCCGCAGCCCGAGGGTCCGATGATGGACACCACCTCGCCGGGGGCGATCGAAAAACTGACATCCTGGGCGGCCAGCACTTCGCTGGAACCGCCACGCGCGGCGAACCGCTTCTCCACGCCGATGAACTCGATCGCCGGCGCGCCGGGCGGAGGCACGAACCGGTTCATGCCGGCACCCCGGCCGAAACTGCAGGCACGCCTGCGACGTCACCGGAAACGGAGGCGCGCAGATCAGGGAACATCATGGTCGGTCGGTGCCTTTGCAACAGGTCAGCGGGTTATTGTTTAGCTAAAGAAACACTGATTCATCAATGATCCATTATTTTGCCTGTTTCAAAGCCTGTCAATGAATACTTGAGTGGATATGCGGGGATTTGGCGGTGTTCGGGATCGCTCGAAGCAGGCGATCGCTCGCGATGGTCAATCGCAGCTTCAGGCCCTGGCCGCGGGCGATGAACTCGCCGCGCTACAGCACGTGTACTCGTCGGACAGCACTGGCGTGACGGCACGACGCACCGGGTGACGTCGCCGCTGGCAATCATGCAGCGGCTTTCCGTGCTGGTGTCGCGTCCTGGGCTGCAGCTGATTCGGCCCATCGGGTGATTGCACCCGATGCCAAAAGCCGCGTGCGCCAATCGACCCCATGGGCCGACGCGGCGCAAAGGCAGGCGCCGCACCCTGCGCCTGGTCAGCGCGCCAAGCATCAGAACGGGTGCGGCAGAACTATGACGCTGGACGCATCGACTGCCGTGGGTATACCTTCAGTTGCGGCACCGCCTGAGCCAGAGCCAGAAAATCCCGGTCGTTGTGCACCAACAACGCGCCCTGTTCGAGTGCGATCGCGGCGATCAGGCAGTCGGTCGATTTGCGGATCGTCAACCCGTGCGTGCGCGCCTGCCGATAGATCTGCGCCGCCGTAACGAAGGTCTCCAACGCATCCAGCGGAAGCAACATGGTTTGGGCGCCTAGCACCTTCTGCGCAGTCGCGAATTGCCGCTGCGATGACACGCCCTGCAGCACTTCGAGGTAGATCATCTGGGTCAGGGCCAGTTCCTCGCGTGACTCTCTGGCATGCAAGAAGCGCACTGCGTCAGTATCCGAACCGCGCATCCAGTCGATCCAGACGGACGAGTCGATCAGCAGCATCAGGACTGGCCAGACTTTGCCCGGCCAGGACGCCCCGCAGGCTTCTTGGCCGGCGCGTCTGAGCGCGTCTTCGCCGCCGCCCTCCTGGCTTTCGCGGCCATCGTGTAGACGGCTCGCGGCTGCTCTACCCGGTATTGCCCCACCGCATCGCCGCGGGCCCACGGCAGCTTGGGATCGTAATCAGGGTCCACCCCACCGACGCCGAACAACTCGCGGATCGAGGGCCGGCTGGCCCGAGCCACCAACTCGCGCAAGGCGCGGTCGACCACCTCGCGCTTGGAGCGGGCACCGGTCAGACGCATCGCGTCGGCGACCACGGTTTCGTCAATGTCGATGTTGGTAATCATGTGGAAATATTGTACAAGCGATGTACAGTTTGCCACCACCGCACGCACCGACACAGTGTCTACTGGAAAGCCTGGAGTAGATCGATGCCCACCACCACAGACAGGGTTCGCCAACCGGCGACAGCCGTCGAAAAATGTCTGCGTCGAAGACACCCGCCTGCGCACCGGGTGGCATCACCAAAGCCGCGACCTGCCCCGCGATGTCCTGACTGGTGTTTCAGAAATACGGCCCGACCCGTACCAACGAGCCGAACAACGGCCCGACCTTACTCGACACCGCCCGATACGAACGCCGCCTTCCCGGCGGGCGAGGCGAGCAGGCGAAGCACCTCGCGCACGGCTTCGGGGGCCTTGGCGCCGACCATCAGGACAGCCTCATAACTGGTGTAGTTCTGCACGTCCGCCGGCAGCGGGCCAACCATGCGCAAGCCTTTGGGCTCGTACAGGCGAATCTCGGTGATCGCACCAAAGCCGATCTCGGTGCCTTTGCCCTTGATGACATGTTCCAGCACCGACGCGCCATCGGGGTAGCGCGTGGTTTTCGGCTTGATGGCGTCGAGCACACCCATCTTCTCGAACAGGCGGTCGAGGTAGATACCGGTCGACGCGGTGTTGTACACCACCGAATCCGCGGCGAGCAGTGCCGCCTTCAACTGATCGACGCTTGCAACCGCTGGAGCCGCGGCGCCAGCGCGCACGATGATGCCCGCGCCCACGCGGCCTACAGGCGCGCGCGTGTCAATGGCCACTTTGCCGTCCTTGTCCGCCTGCGTGATTGCCGCCGGGGGCGCGATGAGCATGTCGTAGGTTTCGCCCGCGGCAAGTCGCCGCGCGATCTGTGGCGCCGTGTTGAACTGGACCACCAGGTCATGGCCGGTGGCGCGTTTTGCTTCCTGCGCGAACGCATGCAGACCGGGCTCCACCGCACCCGCGCTCAAGACCCTTACTTCAGCGGCATGCGTAACCAGACCACTTAGTCCGAACGCAATCGTCAGCAGGTGAAGTCGACCAATTGGGTGCATAAGCGCTCCTGAATCAAGTTGGGAGCGCAGTATAGGTATGTCGCCGGGACAGTGCCCAACCATGCCAGGATACCGCCGGAGACCAGCATGTCGATGCCGTTCATCTGATTTGACGGGACCAAGGCCCTGCCAATGAATGCTCGAGTGAGCAAGGAGGGATTTGCCAGCGTTCAGGCACTTGCTACGCTGTTGGCCCGGGAAACATCCCGCAATCCGTGCTGCTTCGGGCGGATGAGGTGATCGAATTACCAGGCTGACCGACCGGCAAAACCGTGCCAGGTGAACGACAGGGCCAGGTCGACCCGCTGATTCGAGCCACGGCCGACATGCAGGCATTCAACCTAGATTCGGCAGTTGGACGCGCCCGAGCGGGCTGCGATGTGGTGGGCTGGCAAGGCGCGACGACGCTGCGGGCTCATGCCCGCGAGGAGATGTAACGCCGCCAGCGTGCCGCAGCGCGGCTCGATCGGGTGCGTAGCGCTCTCACCCAGGTGGTGAACGCCGTCGTGGGTACAAAACTCAATGTTCATTTGGAGTTGCAAGCGGAAACAAGCGGTCAACTGCCGAATCTAGGATCATTGCATGCGACCCAATTGACCTACTTGAAAAATAAACCAACTTGGTTAAACTTGAGTTGTGGAGAAAAACACGCCGCACTGCAAACTGCCGGTCGTGCAGGCGCTGGTCGAGCGCGGTCAGGTGCGTGCCACCGCAAGTGCATTCAACGGTGCGCGTGAGCTTGGCATCAACGATTTGGCAGGGATGTGTGCCGTCGTGATGTCACTGAACACCGCCAACTTCTACAAGAGCATGACCACCCATGCTGACCATCGGATTTGGCAGGACGTGTACCACGCCAAGACTGTTCGCGGCGATGAGGTCTACCTCAAGCTGACCGTGATCGATGATGTTCTGATTGTTTCATTCAAGGAGTTGTGACCATGAAATGCCCAAGCTGTGGAGCGGCTGAACTGATCCACGACACCCGCGATATGCCGTACACATACAAGGGCGAACTCACCGCGATCCCCGAAGTCACGGGCGATTTCTGCCCTGCCTGCGGTGAAGTGGTCCTGAACCGTGCGCATGGTGACCGCTACAGCGAATTGGTCGGAGCCTTCCAGCGGCAGGTGAATGCCGCTTACGTTGACCCGGCCTACATCGCCAAAGTGCGCAAGAAGCTCGATCTTGATCAACGCGAAGCTGCTGACATTTTTGGTGGAGGGGTGAATGCCTTCTCCCGCTACGAGAACGGCAAGACCAAGCCACCGCTGGCCTTGGTCAAGTTGCTCAAGGTGCTGGATCGGCACCCTGATCTGCTCGACGAGATCAGATCGGCGTAGTGCGCAATGACCACTGTTGTCTACAGGCACACAAAAAGTTGGATTGATCGGCAATGATGACGTGATCTTCAAGCAAGCCTATTGCCGCATCGGCAACCTGGTGGACAAGAAAATTGCGCCGCGGCAGGCGGCATCGCGGTACCTGCACGATCTGAGTGCGCTGGGGGTGTTGCGGGAGAGGCCGGTTGGGAAAGAGAAGTTGTTCGTCCACCCGAAGCTGATGCAGTTGCTCAGCAGGGACGACAACCAGTTTCAGAGTTACGCCTGACGCCGGCGCGCAGAGGCTATGCCGCCGCCGCACCCTGCCACGCAAGGGGGCTACGGTACAGCTGCAACCTGAGCCAGTGGGACCAAAATCTCCACTGCATCGAACGGAACGGAAACCTCCCCGGCTTCGGTACGTTCGACCAGCCCAAGCTCCTCCAGACGGCCAACGTCTGTGTGAACGTTCGAATAGTTCCGCTCGGCGGCCTTGGCAAGGCCGTAGACACTGCAGGGCCCAACCCTGCGCAATGTGTCCAGCAAGTCCAGTCGAGCCGGCGTGAGTTCGGAAAACAGCGTTCGGGCCGACTCGAAGCTGAGGTGAAAGTCGGGTGAGTGTCCCTTGCGTGCAGCGACCAGTTGCTTGCGTGCAGAGCGGATGGCAGATCCGCGCTTGGCTACTTCGACGATGGCTTTCATTGTGCACCTCGTTCACGCATATCGAACTCGAAGTCGTCGAGCAACTGCGCGACGGACAGAAAGGCGTAGGGGAGTTCAACTCCATCTACGTGGCAATGGTCACCTTTACCTCGTTCGTTGTCGTACCTGACAATTGCCCGTTCAGGCCACCCATAGAACAACCTGTACTTGAACTTGTGAGCGCAGGGCGGCAAAGGCTTGGGCAGCTCCCAGATGACCACTTCCACACGATGGACCCATCATCGTGGGCCTCCTTTGAGCGCGCCAGGAGCATGGCCTCCATGTATTGCATTTTAGCAATACACCGCAGTAAGGGGCTGTTCGGCAGAGGCTGCTCCACCGCTTCACCTGGTAAGCTGCCCCCACCCTCGGCCCTCCACCAGCCGCCCCCGGATGGACCCCACCCACCACTACTACACCCAGCACGCGGCCGAATTCTTCAGCTCGACCGTCAGCGTGGACATGGCCCCCATCCGCCAGCGGTTCATCGCGCAACTGCCACCCGGCGCCCACATCCTCGATGCTGGCTGCGGGTCGGGCCGGGACGCCCGGGCCTTTGCCGACGCCGGGTTCCGGGTCACCGCCTTCGACGCGTCTGCCGAGCTGGCACGGCTGGCCAGCGCCCACTGCGGGTTCGACGTGGCGGCGCG
>JANMZX010000621.1:0-3562 GCA_031383745.1 Rhodoferax sp.
TTGTTGAACATGCGCCGGAACTCCAGCTGCTCGATCTCGGTGGCCAGCTTGGCGGTTTCGGATTCGATGTGCAGCAGGCTGTCGGTGTCGCCCTCGTCCTTGCCCATCGCGTACAGCTCGGAGTTGTCCGCCAGTTCGGTGGACAGATGCGTCAGCGAGAGCACCACGCCATCGAGCGCCTTCTTCTCCCGCCCCAGTTCCTGGGCCTTCTTGGGATCGTTCCAGACCGTCGGGTCCTCGAGCGAGGCGTTGACCGTCCTCAGTCGTTCGGATTTGGCATCGAAGTCAAAGATACCTCCGTAAATCTTCGGTGCGCGCGCTCAGGGAGGAGAGTTGGGTGCCGATCTGGTTGATGTGTTCTGCGTCCATGGGGGAATCCTGCGGTGGGTTGTTCAGAGGGCGGGTGCGCCCGAACTGCGCATTTTCTCATGCGCCGCGCTCAAGCCAGAAACGCCTCCAGCAGGCGCGCCACGGCATCGGGCTGGTCGTGGTGCAGCATGTGCCCGGCGTCCTGCACCACCTCGAGGCGGCAGTCGGGGATCACGGCCAGCCGTTCGTGGAACTCGTCCTTGCTGAACTTGCCCTGCCACCACTCGGGCATCGGGTCATCGCTGGCTTCGATCACCAGCACCGGCATGCTCAGCTTCTTGTAGATCTCGAGCATTTCGTCCACCCGGATCAGGTTGGCGCTGATGATCTTGTGCGCCGGGTCGCCCATGATGACCCATTGGCCCAGCTCGTTCTGTCTGGCCCAGCGCGTCGCAAGCCACTCGGCCTTGTCACGCCCGGCCTGGTCGCGCGCGAGCCGCGGGTTGGTCTTGGACAGGCGACGTGCCACACCTGCGGCGCTGTCGTACGGCCGCAGGTCGAGTGCACCGCGCTGGTGGGACTTGAGTTCGTCGATCCAGCGCGCATACCGCCGAGGCGCCTGGTCCGGGCGGGACTTCGGACCGCCGAAACCCTCCATGTTGACCAACCTGCGGATGCGCCCGGGCCGGATGCCGCTGTAGTACATCACCACGTTGCCGCCCATGCTGTGGCCCACCAGGTCGACGGGGCGGTCGCCCGCATAGTGGTCGAGCAGGAGTTCGAGGTCTGCAAAGTAGTCGGGAAACCAGTAGTTGTCGGTCTCCGGTCCGGTGGTCAGGCCGTAACCGCGCCAGTCGGGCGCGATCACCTGGCGCCCCCGCATGAACGCGTCGGACAGCGCGTCCACCACAAACTGGTAGGACGCCGCCACGTCCATCCATCCATGTACCAGCACCAGCGGAGGCTGCTCGAGGCTGGGTTGACCCCAGGTCCATACATGGTAGTTGTGCTTTCGGATCGGGACAAATTCGCTGCGCGAGGATCGGATGACTTGGTACATTAAGGCGATGATAAGGAGGCTACCCGTGCGACGCAGTCAACTGAATGACAGGCCTGCGCTTGCCGCGACGGGTGCGGACCCGTTGGCGAACCACCACGCTGCGATGCACCAGGCTTACGGCTGGGAGGTGCCGGAGCAGTTCAACATGGCGCAGGCCTGCTGCGCGCGCTGGGCTCAGTTGCCCGACGCCGCCCGTCGGGTGGCCGTGATCGCCGACGGCCCGCACGGGGACCATCGCGCTTGGACCTTTGCCGAGTTGCAGCAGGATGCCAACCGGCTCTCCAATGCGCTGCGGGTGCTCGGCGTGCAGCGCGGCGACCGGGTGGCCATCGTGATGGCGCAGCGCTTCGAGACGGCGGTGGCCTATATGGCGGTGTTGCAGATGGGGGCGGTGGCGATGCCGCTGTCGATGCTGTTCGGCCCCGAGGCGCTGGAGTTCCGCCTGCAGGACAGCGAGGCCGTTGTCGCGATCTGCGATGCGCTGGCGCTCGATGGCGTGTCGGCTGCGCGGGCACGTTGCCCGCTGTTGCGCGGCCTGATCCGTGTCGACGCCCGCGCGGGAGACCCCCATCCGGATTACGCGGCGGTGCTGGCGCAGCAGTCGCCCGCATTTGCGCCCTGCACAACGCAGGCCGACGAACCGGCCGTGCTGATCTACACCAGCGGCACCACCGGGCAGCCCAAGGGCGCGCTGATCCCGCACCGGGCGTTGATCGGCAACCTGAGCGGTTTTGTCTGCAGCCAGAACTGGTTCGGGTTCGACCCGACTGGCGCCCGCAGCGGGTCGGACAGCGTTTTCTGGTCACCCGCGGACTGGACGTGGACGGGCGGCCTGATGGACGCGCTGCTGCCCAGCCTGTATTTCGGGCGGCCGATCGTGGCCTTCAACGGGCGGTTCTCTCCGTTGGGCGCGTTCGAGTTGCTCGAAAAGCACGGCGTGACACACACCTTCCTGTTTCCCACGGCTCTCAAGGCGATGATGAAGGCCTGCCCCGCGCCGCGCCAGCACTACCGCCTGCGCCTGCAGGCGATCATGAGCGCGGGCGAGGCTGTCGGTGACGCCGTGTTCTCCTACTGCCGCGACGCACTGGGTGTGACGGTGAACGAAATGTTCGGACAGACCGAGATCAACTACATCGTGGGCAACTGCGCCATGAATGACCAGCGTGATGCCGGCGTCGGCTGGCCGGCCCGTCCCGGCAGCATGGGCCGCGCGTACCCCGGCCACCGGGTGGCAGTGCTCGACGGCGCCGGCCGCGAATGCGCGGTGGGTGAGCCCGGCGACGTGGCCTTGAACCGCTTCGACATCCACGGTCGGCCGGACCCGATCTTCTTCCTTGGCTACTGGAAGAACCCGGCCGCGACCGCCTCGAAGTACACCGGCGACTGGTGCCGCACCGGTGATGTGGCCACACGCGATGCGGACGGTTACCTGTGGTACCAGGGCCGTGCCGACGATGTGTTCAAGGCCGCGGGTTACCGCATCGGCCCGGGAGAGATCGAAAACTGCCTGGTCAAGCATCCGGCGGTGGCGAATGCCGCGGTGGTGCCCAAGCCCGACAGCGCGCGTGGCGCAGTGGTCAAGGCCTATGTGGTTCTGGCGCCGGATCACGCGCGGCAGCGCGCCGGCCTGGGCGGCGACACCGCCGGGTTCGATGCCGTGCTGCTGGCCGATTTGCAGGCGCATGTGCGCGGGCGACTGGCGCCGTACGAATACCCGAAGGAGGTCGAGTTTGTGGCCGAGTTGCCGATGACCACCACCGGCAAGGTGCAGCGGCGCGTTCTCCGGTTGCAGGAAGTGGCGCGCGCAGCGGCGCGCTAGGAGCGCTCTTGGCGCGACGCGACCATGTATCGGAAACTCCGGCGACGCGCCTGCTGCGTGAGCACCAGGTGGTGTTCGCCGAGCATGTCTACGCGTACGTCGAGCATGGCGGCGCGCAGCACAGCGCGCAGGTGCTCGGTGTCGACCCCTATTGCGTCGTCAAGACGCTGGTCATGCAGGACGAGCGTGCCCGTCCGCTGCTGGTGTTGATGCATGGCAACCGCACCGTAAGCACCCGCAACCTGGCGCGCCAGATCGGTGTGAAATCCGTCGAACCCTGCTCCCCCGAGACGGCGAACCGGCACAGCGGCTACCTGGTCGGGGGCACCTCGCCGTTTGCGACGCGCCGGGCGATGCCGGTCTATGTCGAG
>JANMZX010000086.1:0-11677 GCA_031383745.1 Rhodoferax sp.
GGGCCATGCCGCTGTACGAACACGTCAAGCGCTTCATCGCCCAGACCGTGGAGCCGATGAGCGTGAAATACGCGGCGCTGGGCGAAGGCCGCACCGGCGACGACCGCTGGCAGTACGCGCCAGGCCAGCTGGAGCTGCTGGCCGAAGCCAAGGAACAGGCCAGGAAAGAAGGCCTGTGGAACTTTTTCCTGCCCGACGCACAGACCGGTGAAGGCTTGTCCAACCTGGACTACGCCTACATCGCGGCCGTTCTGGGCGGCAGCCCGATGGCCTCGGAGTGCATGAACTGCTCCGCCCCCGACACCGGCAACATGGAGGTGCTGGAGCGGGTAGGCACCCCCGAGCAGAAGGAACGCTGGCTCAAGCCCCTGCTGGCCGGTGAAATCCGGTCGGCCTACGCCATGACCGAAGTGCACCACGCCTCCAGTGACGCCAAGAACATCGCCACCACCGCGGTGCTCGACGGTGACGACTGGGTCATCAACGGTGAAAAGCACTACATATCCGGCGCCGGCAGCCCGCGCTGCAAGATCCTCATCACCATGGTGCGCACCAGCCCCGACGCCGCGTCGCACAGCCAGCAGTCCATGATCCTGGTGCCCAAGGACACACCGGGCGTGAAGATCCTGGGCGCCATGCATGTGTTTGGCGAAGACCACGCGCCGCACGGCCACATGCACATCCTGTTCGACAACGTGCGTGTGCCGCAATCCAACATGCTGCTCGGCGAAGGGCGCGGCTTCGAGATCTCGCAACTGCGCCTGGGGCCGGGCCGCATCCACCACTGCATGCGCTCGATCGGCGCGGCCGAGAAGGCGCTGGACCTGATGGTCAAGCGCGGCCTGTCGCGCAAGGCCTTCGGCAAGCAGCTGGTGTGGCTGGGCGGCAATGTCGAGACCATCTCGCGCGCCCGCATCGAGATCGAATCCATGCGCCTGATGGTGCTCAAGGCAGCCAAGGCCATGGACGTGATGGGCAACCGCGAGGCACGGTTGTGGGTGCACATGGTCAAGGCCATGGTGCCCGAGCGCGTATGCCAGATCATCGACCAGGCCATTCAGATGCACGGCGCTTTGGGTGTGTCGCAAAAAACACCGCTCGCGCGGATGTACGCGCAGCAGCGCACCCTGCGCCTGGCCGATGGGCCGGACGAGGTGCACCACCTGGTGGTGGGCCGCCACGAGCTGGGCATTCACAACAACAACGAGGATGACGCCGCCTTTGCCGCGTCGTTTCGCAACTGAGCGTGGGCTAGCCCGGTGTGCTGGTGCTGGCATTTTGCTTTGCGCGCCAGTCGCCGGCTGGAGCCTTCCAGGGTCCGGCAGGCTGCAGGATTCAGGCTGCCTACTGCACGCGCAGCCAGAACCACCACGCAGCCAGCAATACCAGCACCGCCGACCCGCCGCGCACCACGAGTTGCGGGTACCAGCGCCGCGACACCACCGGTTGTGCCAGCAGCACCCAGGCGCCGACCGCGATCAGTTGCCCGGCCTCGACACCCACATTGAAACCAGCCAGCGCCCACGGCAACAGGCCGCTGGGGGCCGCAGCCTCGTGCAGCAGGCCGGCAAAACCGATGCCATGCACCATGCCGAACAGCAAGGCCAGCACGTCGGTGCGCACCCAGGCCACCGGCCGCAGGTTCAGCGCCGCGGTGACCGCAATCGACAGGGCGATCGCGGGTTCGACCCAGCGCGGCGCGGCGTCGATCCAGCCGAAGGTTGCCAGCATCAGCGTGAGTGAGTGGCCCAGCGTGAACGCGGTGACGGTGCGCAGCAAGGCCCACCAGGCGGACTTGCCGCCCTGCGGCGTTTCACCCGCACGGCCCGGCGCGGAGCCGGCAGCTGCGGGAAACAGCACCAGGCGCAGGGGAAGCACCAGCGCCAGCAGGAACGCCAGGTGGTCATAACCCTCCAGCAGGTGGTGCACGCCGAGCAGGAAGTAGTCGCCCCATGTGGACCAGCGGCTGGCCGAACTACCGGTTGCGGCAGCTGATACGGCGCCGCCTGCGGTCGCGGGTGCGGGGGTCGAGGCCGCGAGCAGGGGCAGTGCGTCGCTGCGCAGCGGTGAAGCGGTGGTCAATAGGTCCCGTCCGCCCAGCGAGCCCGCCACGAGCAGCCGGTGGTTGGCGTCCTGTTCCCTGAAAAGGGTGTAGCGCAAGGCCAGGGGCTGCGCAAACGGGCAGCGCGCATGGGCTGCCAGCCGCACATAGGCGCCATCGCCGCGGCGCTCGACGCCGTCGAACTGCCAGCGCAGCGCGCACGCCGCAGCAGCATCTTTCGGCGCGTCGAGCGCAACTGCCTGGTTGGCGAGCGCCAGCACCTGGGGCACGGCCGACCTGATTTCGCCCCAGGTCACGCGGCCGTCGGCATTGGCGTCCATCGGCAGCACCAGGTCGAGGTCCTTGATCGCCACCGACAGCGTGAAGCCAACACCGCGCAGCGCGGCGGTATCGGCCACGGCGGGCCCGGCGTGCTGCTGCACGTCCAGGTAGGCGTCGCTGCCCTTGTGCGCCCACGCCAGCCCGGTGCAGCACAGCGCCAGCAGGCCGACAGCCAGCGCCCGATGCACAGGGCCTGCCACAAGCCCCGTCATGGCCTGGCCCGCCGTGCGGATGTGTCGCCGCTGCCGACCTCGCGCGCCAGCCGCACGTCGTGCAGTCCGACCGCGCGCAGGGCCGCCTCGATCTGCGTCAGTGCCGCTGCATCACCCGCCTTGCGCGCACTGGCGACCGCCACCCACCAGTCCACCGGTTCACGCTGCAACAGCAGATTGGCGCGCGCCAAACCCAGCGCGCCGGCGGCATCATCGTCGAGCCACAACGCCGCCAGCGCGAGCTCGCGTCCATGCAGCGCCGGGTCGTCGCCACGCCGCGTCAGTTCGGCGACACGTTCGCGCAGCACCGCCCGGGTGGCCACCCACTGTTTGTCACCGGTGCGCCGCCAGGCTGCGGCACGACGCAGCAACACGGCATCGGTTTCGGGCAGACCCGCCAGCGCCTGCAAGGACCGCGCCGTCTGGCCGGTGCGCAACAGCAGGTCACTGTAGGCAATGGATGTGTACAGGTCGGCTTCCTGCTGCAGGCTGTCCTGGTAGGCCCTGGCCGCCGCAGCATCATCCCCTGCGCGCTCCAGATGCTCGGCCAGCAGCGACAACAACCAGCTGCGCTGGCCAGGTTGTGTCGCGGCCGCCAGCAGGGCGCGCAAGCCCTGCGTGGCCGCCTGCGTATCGCCCTGCAACGAGCGCGTCTCCAGCCGGCATGCCAGCGCGTACATGGCCTGCTGGGCCCGGGCCACCGCATCACACGCCTGCAGCGACTCGGGATAACGCCCCGACAGGCGCTCCAGCGCCGCCAGGTTCAGCCAGCCCTGGGCATGCGCCGGGCTGCGCGCCAGTGCCGCAGCGAGCACCTTGCGCGCCGCGTCGAACTCATGGCGCCCCTGTTGCACGGTGGCCTGCAGCACGGCCAGATCGACCGGCGCGTCCGGCTTGTCCCACCAGGGCGCGAGTTGCGCCTGGGCACGGCCCCAGTACCGGGTATCCCCGGTCTGGCGCGCCACGGAAATTGCCTGCCTGGCCCCTTCTGCCACTGCCGCCGGGTCGCGGGCGGCCGGTGTGGCCAACGCCTGTGCCGGCCGCGTGCGGGTGATGGCAGGCAGCACATCGACCACCTCGCTGTCGGCGCCCGGCGGTATCAGGCCCAGCGCGCTGGCGCCCAGCGGCGCCGACAGGACCAGCCACAGCGCGGCAAGCCGCCCAACCGTGTGCACGAACGCCATGGTCAGGTCGCCACGACGCCCGCAGCCACCCGCGCCCACAGGCAACGGGTGGCAGGCAGACAACCGGCCATTCAGACGTCGCTCGGCTCGGCGCTGTCGTCGGTCGCCAGCACCGCATCACCCAGCACGACCGGGTCCGTGCTGTCGCTGGTTGCGGCTTGCTGCTGGGCCACGAAGGCCACCGCGCCGGCAGCCGACTGGGTGGCCGACACCGGGACTTCGGATCCGCTGAACAGCGCAATGGGTGGCGGCCCGTCGCCGCCCCCACCACCGCAGCCGCTCATCAGGAGGATCGCGCCCACAAGGGTCGCGGCAGACGTGTGCATGATTCGCATGGTGTGATGCCCTCTGGTGGTGGATCAGTACGTCGCAGAACCGGAGTTCGGCGTGTTGAGGTAGGGGAACCGCGTGAGGAACGGCACGGTTGCCTGGTCCACCGCATCGTGGATCTTGGCGGAGTCGGCACCCAACGGCACACTGGACGCACGGCAGGCCGATGTCAGGCTCGGCACACCCGGCACGCCATTGAGGCCGAGCGAGTTGTTGTCGCCGTTGATCACGCACAGGCCACCGAGCATGGCCACCAGCGCGATGTCCACGACGTCGTCCTTGGGCCGGCGTCCGTTCGGGAAGCCTGCCAGATCGACGGCCTGCGACAGGTTGGCGGTCCCGCCCACCCGCAGCACCTCGCCAGCCACACCCAGGCGGTTCTGGCTGGCAACCGGCACCGGAGCGATCGCGGTGTTCAGGCGCAGCATTTCAGATGGCGTGGGAGTTGCGGGCTTGTTCACGCCGGTGATGCCGGTGAGGAACACGGTGGCCAGGTCGGTGCGCGGCAGGTTGGTCGGGGCCACCCCGGCCTGGTTGCCGGTCAGCACCAGGCCCAGCAGCGCCGGCAGCGTGGGGTTGGTGACATAGGACAGGAACTGGGTGTCGTCCTGTGGCTTGGACGCGTTGAACTTGTCCTTGTCAGGCAGGCCGATCACCAACTCGTTCACCAATGGGTTGCCCAGCCGCGACACCTGCACCCAGGCGCCGCCGGCCTTCTCGCTGGTCTGGTGGCCGCTGGGTGGCTTGCCATTGAGCAGCCGGGCCTGGCGCATGCTGGCCGTTGTCCAGCCACCGATCACCGGGTCGCCGCCGGCGGTCAGGCAGTCCTTGTGCACTTCCAGCGCGATGGTGGTGACGTTGGCCTTCTGGATCACGTGCTGGCCGCCATTGCCCGCGGCGTCCTTGTTGGCCGGGTCGAGCAGGAATGCAGCAGGTGCATTGACCAGGTCGAACACGGTGCCGAGGTTGACCGCGAAACCTTCCTGGCGCTGGCCCACGAACACGAAGCCCGTGTCCTTGCCGGCCGGGCATCCGGGGATCTTGATCGCGTGTACATGCTTTTGTGCATACGTCTCATACGCGGCCGTGTCGCCCAGCGTCTTGGAGCCGATGTAGTCGACCGGCTTCTCGAACACCCTGGTGCTGCCGTCGCCCTTGGTGACCACCTGCGCCCCGCCCTTGCGCCGGTCGCCGCGCACGATGTTGACCATATAGGTCTCGTTCAGGTTCAGGTTCGGGTCGGTCAGCTGGCTGACCGGGCCGGCCTGGATCAGCGGGATCGGCACGCTGGCGCTGCCTATCGTCAGCGGCACGTTGTTGAGCTTGTTGTTGAAGCGGAACTGGAAGGTGATGTCTTCCTTCGCGTCGCCGTTGTTGTCCAGGTGAATCTCGTACAACGCATTCGGGTCGAGCGAGAAATAGTTGGGGCCGCCATACGGGGACTGCAGCGGCTGGTAGTTCGCCAGCAGCGTCACGAAGTCGCTGCGGCCGCCGCTGCCATTGGAGGCAACGCCTTCATAGCTGCGAAACATGTAGAAGTCGGTGCCGTCGACCTTGGGGCTGGTGGTGATGAACGGGGCTTCACGGTGGCTCGATGCCAGCGCGCCACCGGCGGTTGCGAGTAGGAGGCAGGCCTGGGCGATTCGCCCGAGTGTCAATTGCATGGTAGGACTCCAGTAGGGGTAGCAGGTGATGCTGCTGACTGGAATACGCGGCACCCGGCAGATTGGATTCACATTCGGCGAAAGAGAAGCCGCGCGGTGATGCAGCCGGGACGCAGTACCTGCAACGCCGCCAGGCCGCAGCACCGCTTGCCGGCAGGGTTCAGGCCTGGCCCTGCAGCACCGGGTCGAGTGCGCCGTGAAAGAAAAACACGACGCCCGTATCACTGGTCTCGCCAAAGTGCCCACCGCCCGCCGGCGCCAGCTGGTAGTCACCGGCGCGCAACAGGATGTCGCCCAGGAACATCTCTCCTTCGAGCACCAGGCAGTCCTCGTCCAGCGCATGGTGGTGGTCGGCGACCGACGCACCAGGCGCAAAACGCACCAGCATCGACACCACGTCCCGGTCGCCCTTCAAGGGCAGCACGTCGACGCCGGCAGATTGCGTGAACCAGCGTTTGAGCGCCGGGTACACCCAACCCGAGGCCGGCGCGGGCATGCGCCACCAGCGGGCTTCCAGTGCGGGCAGCTGGTCGACGTCGACCAGCAGGTGGCGCACATAGGCCACGGTGTCGCCCTGGGCGTGCAGCGCGCCAGGCGCAACGGTGCGATGGCGCACCTGATAGGCGTAGCGCTGTACGTCGGACGCCGCGGCCTGGTCGCCGCCCTGATCCGCCAGCGCGCCCTCGAGCACCAAAATTTCCTGCGCCGTGACGCCGTCGGGCCACAGCAGAGCGGCGCCAGGGCGCAGCCGGACGACCTCGACGCGGCTGGCGCTGCCGCAGCGCAGGGTGCGCGCCGCCAGGCCCTGCGGGCCGTCCTGCCAGGTGCCGTCTTCGCGCCTGACGGTCAGGAACTCGCTGTGCGCCAGCACGCTGCGCCGCACGCGCTCGAACAGCAGTTGCCGTGCGCCGGTGGCACGTGCGGCCACCGGTTGCAGGGGCGTGAGATGCCCGGCAATCGCCGCGAGCAGTACCGGGTCGTCGGTCTCAGGATTCATGATGGACGCATAAGGAAGTACAAAGCAGACCAGCGCGGGTGGCGCAGCGGCCGGGCCTGCTGCAACGCGCCGCCAACCAAAAACCGCTCACTGGCGCCGCGCCCCCGACCACTCGCGCAAGGGGCGCACGGCACAGCCCAGCGCCGCGCCCATGCCACGGGCGCATTCGCGCATCCGCGCGACGTGGCGACGCTCGAACATCAGCTGCGTGAACAGGCCCAGCCAGCGCCCTGGGTCTCCCGGCACGTGCAGCTCCCAGCGACAGATCACCTCGGTGCCACTTGCCTGCGCCGGCGCAAACAGCCAGGTGGCGCTGCCATGCAGGTCGCCACGAATACGCATATCGATCCTGCTGCCAGGAGCGCCGGTTGCCGACGACACCAACAGCCGGAGCCGCCAGCCGGCCAGGTTGCGCCAGATCGACACCGGCCCGGGCACCGCCCGCGACGCGAAGTCGGCCTCCCGGCTGGTACGCACCCCGTCCGCCACCGCGCTCCACCAGCGCGGCCAGCCGCGCACGTCGGCCGCCAGCCGCCAGGCGTCGATCGGCGGGCTCGCCAGCCACCAGCTGCTCGTCATGACCAGAGTCGAATGCATGAATCGGGCTGTCGCCGTCGTGCCGGAGAAAAGCCTCCAACACGAATACGCTCGATTCTGGTGCGTGGATGCACAAACAGTGGTTCATGGTCAGGACCCGGCCCGCCCCAAGGGGAAATCGGCGCCCAGCGCGGTACGCAGTACGGTCAGCGTGCGACGCAGGTGCGACTTGACCGTGCCCAGCGGCAGGCCCATGTGCGCGGCAATCTCGTCGTGCGTGAGCCCGCGGTAGAACACCAGCGCAATCAGTTGCCGCCGCAACGGGTCCAGTGCGGCCAATGTGGCATGCAGTGCCGTGTCGCGCTGGACCGTGTCAAGCAGGTCCAGCGGGTCGGTGGCATTGCCGTATTCGAACTCACGGTGCTCTTCGGTCTCCTGGCGGCGCGACTGCAACACGTCTCGCCCGTTGGCGCGCCGTGCATCCAGCGCCCGCGAACGCGCCATCGTCATGATCCAGGCGGCGGCGTTGCCGCGCGCGGCGTCAAAACGCGGGGCCTGGCGCCAGACCTGCCAGAACGTGTCCTGCAGCACCTCTTCGGCCGCACCGACCTGTCCGGTGAGGCGCACGGCCAGGGCGTAAACCCGACCGGACAAGGCGTCGTACAGGGCGGCCAGGGCCGCTTCGTCCTGGCGCATGATCCGGCCTACCAGCTCCGCGAGGGCCTCGTTGCCAAGGCTGCAGGGGGCTCCCTGTGGCAATGCGGCGATTGCATGGCCAGCCACCGGGGCGTCGATGTCATCGAGGTCGTCGTCCGCGTCGTCATCCACCAGCCCGGCAGCAGCTCCTTCCGGTCCAGGCTCGCCACCCGGCAGGTGCACAGGCCGGGCATCGGCCCACTGCGCGGGAGTCAGCATCGCATCACGTCCTGGCTGCTGGCATTCATTCCCCGAGACTCCTTGGGCACGACGGCTGGGGCGGCAGAATGACCGCCCGTCAGGTGTTCACACCAGCAATCCGCCGGCGGTTGCATCCTGGATGCAAGACCCACCATGGTAGTCGGGATTGGAGGTCCGCGCGCCACATGTTTCGGCCCGCTTGCGTGTGGCAGGCCCCAGGCTGTGGTACGACGGCAGCCCGTGCACAGGCCCGCAATCAGCGCCTGCGGATCGTCCCGGCGCAGTTGCATTCGTGCGGTGTCGCACCTGGACCCGTGCGCGGACCCGGGCCATCCAAGGCCCGCAACCGCGCGCGCTGTCAATCCGCGCTATTGCGACCGCCAGAAGACATAGTCCGCCGCATAGGCGACACGCTGCGTATGCCCGGTCGAGGCGCTCGTACACGGCAGCACAGGCGCAACGCCCCCGCGCGTGTTCACGCGTTGGATGTAGGTCACGCCCTGCATCACACCGGATCCGGTGGCGGGATTGGCCTTTACCAGTTGCAACGGGATGTCCGCCGCGCCCGTGCTGGCCACGGCCACCTGCGCGCCGGTGACCTTCGAGCCGTCGTCGCTCTCCCAGGTGGCGGGCGGCCCGAAATACTTGCCCACTCGCGCGCCCTGGCGGTCGCGCATTCCCGCGGCGGGGCCGACAAACACCCATTCGAACTGACCCGCCATATCCTTCTTTGGTCGGCACTCGTAGGTGATGTCGCCCGAGGCCGCGGTTTCCAGCGCCACGCGATGACCGGCTGGCACCTTGACGGCGTCCGGCAGCGCCGCCTGCGAAAACGGCTGCATGACCGGGCCGCGGGTGCTGCAGGCAGAGATGCCGGCGATGGCGACCGATGCAAGCACCAGGCGAATTCTCCAGGAACCGTGCATCGCGCGGCGCCCCGCTTGCAGGCCTGGGCAAGATGCAAGAGTGTGGGGCGCGGAATCGGCGTCGGGCAGGGAGTTGGATGGAATCGGGTGTGGCATAGGACGTCCTCTGGCGTGGTCATGTAGGACCGGGTGGCCGGGCCATTCGCCCGGTGCAGTGCATACGCAGGGCATGGCCCGGGGGATTCGGATTACCCCGGCAAGTTGACGGGGTACTCGGCAGCCCGCATCCAATGACCGGTTTGCTGCGTAGTCTGTTCAACGACACACTCTGCCCACTGAACAAGCCATGCCAGATAATTCCCCAATGACAAGCGCAAGCAACGACGCCGAGTTGGTCCACTGGCTGGACCGTGTCGGCGTGCAGGACTACGCGGCGCTGAAACTGCTGTACGACAGCTGCTCGCCCCGCCTGTACGGTCTTGCCGTGCGCATCGTCAGCAACCGCGACTGGGCGGAGGACGTGCTGCAGGAGGCCTTCATGACCATCTGGCGCTCGGCCGAAACCTACCGCGCCTCGCTGAGCCCGCCGATGGCCTGGATGGGCATGGTGGTGCGCAGCCGGGCACTCGATTTCCTGCGCCGGCGCAGCGCCGAACGCAGCCACCTGACCCAACCGATCGACGACGAGATGGCCGACACCCATGCCGACGACAACCCCGGGCCGATGGACATGGCGCTGGCCAGCGAGCAGGCCTGGGCGCTGCACCAGTGTCTGGGCAAACTCGAACACCGCCAGCGCGAAGTGGTCAGCCTGGCCTACCTGCGCGACCTCAGCCACGGGGATCTCGCCGCGCAGTTGCAGCTGCCCCTGGGTACGGTCAAGACCTGGATCCGCCGCGGCCTGGACCAGCTGCGCGTGTGCATGGCGCGATTCGCCTGAGGAGCCACGGTGAACCTGACCAACAACCCGCAATTGCTGGACCGGCTGGCCGGCAGTTATGCCCTGGGAACATTGCGCGGCGGTGCGCGCCGCCGCTTCGAGGCCCTGGCACGCGAGCGCCCTGCGGTGCGGATGGCCGTGCTGACCTGGCAAACCCGCCTGGCGTCACTCAACGAGCTGCAACCCGCCGTGGTGCCCAGCCCCAACGTGTGGCGCCGCATCGACAACCAGCTCAGCGCCGAACGCGAGGCGCGCGCCATGCAGCTGGCGCGTCTGGCGCCCGACCGGGCGGCGAGCGGCGCGGGCCCGGGCTGGCTGCGCCACCTCGGCCTGTGGCGTGGCGCGGCTGCGGCCGGCGCCGTGGCGACCCTGCTGGCGGTGGTGGGTGCGGTGCAGTTGCGCGCGCAGCTCGGTGCGGAGATCGCCGGCCTGCAGGCGCGGCTCCTGGCCATGCCGCAGATCGAATATGTCGCGGTGCTCGCCGACGACAAGTCGGCCGCGTCGGTGCTCGTCACCTTCGACCCGAAGAGCCGCCAGCTCACGCTGCAACGCATCGGCGCGTTCCAGGAGGCGGGCGACAAGTCGCTGCAATTGTGGGCGCTGACGCCTGCCGGCGGCGTGCGCTCGCTCGGCGTGCTGGGAACCGACCGGCTGCTCAAGCTCACCGCGGCGGAGGCGGAAGTGCGCGGCGCGCCGGCGCTGGCGATCAGCCTCGAGCCCAAGGGCGGCGTACCGGGCGCTGGCGGCCCGACCGGGCCGGTGCTGTTCAAGGGCGAACTGATCCAGAAGCAGCTGTAGGCGCCACCGGGCGCCGGCATCGGCGAAAATCATCCGGGACGCGCCCCGCCGGGGCGCGGCGATGCCTGCCACAACCCATCCGGTAACCAGTTCCATGCCCCAATTCGCCGCCAACCTCAGCTGGCTGTTCCAGGAGCTGCCCTTCCTGGAGCGCTTCGCCGCTGCAAAAGCCGCCGGTTTCAGCGCGGTCGAGTACCTGTTTCCCTATGCCTGGGACAAGCAGCAACTCGCACACCTGCACAGAACGCACGGCCTGCAGCTCGTGCTGCACAACCTGCCTCCCGGAGACTACGACGCCGGTGAACGCGGCATGGCCTGCCACCCGGGGCGCGAGGCGGAATTCCGCGCCAGCGTGGCGCTGGGCATCGACTACGCCACGGCACTGGGCTGCCCGCAGGTGCACTGCATGGCGGGGCTGCTGCCCGACGGTGTGAGCCGCGAATCGGCGCACCGGTGTCTTGTGGCCAACCTGCAGTACGCGGCGGCGCAATGCCGCACAGCCGGCCTGCGGCTGCTGATCGAGCCGATCAACCACTTCGACATTCCAGGCTTCTTCCTCAACACCGTCGCGCAGGCAGCCGCGATCCTCGACGAAGTGGGTGCCGACAACCTGTTGATCCAGTTCGACATCTACCACGCGCAGCGCACACAGGGCGAACTCGCGGCCACGATCGACAAGTACCTGCCGCGCATCGGTCACATGCAGTTGGCCGACAACCCGGGCCGGCACGAGCCGGGCACGGGCGAGATCCACTACGCGTTCCTGTTGCGCCACATCGACGCGACCGGTTACCGGGGCTGGATCGGCTGCGAATACAAGCCCTTGACCACGACGCTAGAAGGGCTGGGCTGGCTGCATGCGGACGGGG
>JANMZX010000087.1:0-34017 GCA_031383745.1 Rhodoferax sp.
CGCTGGCCGTGGCCGCCGGCGAATCCGCCTACGCCGGCCAGTCGCTGGCACCGATCCGCCTGGCCAGCACCCCGATCCTGCTGGAACGCGACCCGTCCCTGTCCAACCGGGTCTTCAACTTCAACATCTGCCGGCCTTGAGTACTGCAACAGATCGCGTTGAATTTGCCTCGGGCAGCGCTGACGAGGTGCTCCGATTCTGGCTGGAAGACGGCCTGGAACTCGGCTGGCCCAGCCGCAGCATGGGCGCCTTGTGGTTCGGGGGTGGCGAGTCGGTCGATCTGGATATCCGGCAGCGGTTCGGCGATCTGGTGCATCAGGCGGTGGCCGGGGGCCTGACCCCATGGGAAGCAACACCGCTGCAGCGGTTGGCTCTGGTGGTGCTGCTGGACCAGTTCACGCGCAACGTGTTTCGCGGCCAGGCGCGCGCGTTTTCCGGCGATACCCGCGCCCAGTCGCTGGCCCTCGATGCGATCGACCGGGGGCTCGGTGCCGTTTTGCCCCTGGTCGCGCAAGTGTTCCTGGCCATGCCGCTGATGCATGCCGAAAACATGGAACTGCAGCAGCGCTGTGTGGGTTTCTTCGAAACCCTGTCAATTGGCGCGCCGCAGGAACACGCCCAGAGCGTGCAAGACCACCTGGACGCCGCCCGCGAACACCGGGACATCATTGCCCGCTTCGGGCGTTTCCCGCACCGCAATGCAGTGCTGGGCCGACCCGATACCGCCCCCGAGCAGGACTACCTGGTCAAGGGCAGACGTTTCGGCCAGTGAGGTCGCCCCTGCCGAAGGTCAGTCGCGACCGTGGCCGCGGCCGTCGTAGTAGCGACGGCCATCGTCGAACCCGCCGTGGCGACCCCAATGCCCACGATGGTGCGGGCCCCATCCACGGTAGTACGGCTGTGGCGCCACGATCACTTGCGGTTGCCCGTAATACACCGGCCGGGGTTGCGGGTAATACACCGGCGGCGGCGCGGCATAGTAGATCGGTTGTGGCTGCACAATGACCGCTGGGCGCTGCCAATAGACCGGTTGCGGTTGCAGGTACACCTGCTGGGCATTGGTCACGTCGACCTGGACACCAGGCCCTCCGACGCCGACCGACCAGACCAACTCGCGCGCCTGTACCGCGCCACCGGCCGCCAACAGCGTGATCACCGTGCCAGTGGCCAGCGCCCAGGACCGAATGCGATGGTTGTTGCTCATTTCCGTCTCCTTCTCGTCCACAACGAGACAACGGCGTTGCCTCTGCCAATACAACGCAGCGACCGGCGGTTGGGATGGCGGACCAGGTGTGACAAGGATTGCCAAACGTAACGCCCATGCCGCGAACCACCCCGGGGCCGAAATCGCCATACCGGACCAGCCGCCTAAAATCGTCCCATGAGCAACCCCGCCCCCTCACAGAAAAAGCCCGGCCCGCCCGTGGCGCCAGAACCCGTGAAGTCCAGCAACTTCCTGCGCCAGATCATCGAGTCCGACCTGGAGGCGGGCACCCATGCCGCCCGCAGATGGGCCGGAAGCCCCGGAGACGGCGCGCACCATGCCCAGGGGCCGCTCGATCCAGCCCGGATCCGCACCCGCTTCCCGCCTGAACCCAACGGTTACCTGCATATAGGGCACGCGAAGAGCATCTGCGTCAATTTCGGCCTGGCGCGCGACTATGGCGGCGTCTGCCACCTGCGTTTCGACGACACCAACCCCGAGAAGGAGGACCAGGAATTCGTCGACGGCATCATCGATACCGTGCACTGGCTTGGATTCGACTGGCAGGCCAACGGCACCAGCCATCTCTACCATGCGAGCGACTACTTCGACTTCATGTACCGCGCTGCGGAATACCTGGTTGAATCCGGCCACGCCTATGTGGATGAACAGAGCGCCGAGGAGATGCGGATGCATCGCGGCGATTTTGGCAAACCTGGCGTCAACAGCCCCTACCGGGACCGCTCAGCGGCCGACAACCTGCATCGGTTCCGCGAAATGCGCGATGCCAAACATGCGGATGGCAGCATGGTGTTGCGGGCCAAGGTCGACATGACCAGCGCCAACATCAACATGCGCGACCCCACCATCTACCGCATCCGGCGCGCCGAACACCACAATACGGGCGACAAATGGTGCATCTACCCGATGTATGCCTATGCGCACCCGATCGAGGATGCGCTGGAACAGATCACCCACAGCATCTGCACCCTGGAGTTCGAAGACCAGCGCCCGTGGTACGACTGGGTGCTCGAGCGTCTCATCGAAGGCGGGTTGCTGCAGGCGCCTGCGCCACGCCAATACGAGTTCGCGCGCCTGAACCTGACGTATGTGATCACCAGCAAGCGCAAACTGGCAGCGTTGGTGTACGACCACAAGGTCAGCGGCTGGGACGACCCGCGCATGCCCACGCTGGTCGGTCTGCGCCGGCGCGGCTATACGCCAGAGAGCCTGCGCCTGCTGGCCGACCGGACCGGCACCAGCAAGGCGGGCGGCTGGACCGACTACAGCACACTGGAGGGTTGCCTGCGCGAGACCCTCGACGTCGCTGCGCCCCGCGCCATGGCGGTGCTCGACCCGGTCAAACTGCTGATCACCAACTGGGACGAAGTCATGGGCGCGGCGGCCAACGGCCAGCCCGGCGTCCTCGACGACTGCAGTGCACCGGTGCATCCACACCTGCCCGAACTCGGCAGGCGCCAGTTCAAGATCGGCCGTGAAGTCTGGATCGAACGCGACGACTTCGCGGAAACACCAGCCAAGGGGTTTTTTCGCCTGTACCCGGGCAACCGGGTGCGGCTGAAATATGGCCACGTGGTCGAATGCACCGGCTGCAGCCGCAATGCAGATGGGTCTGTGGCCCAGGTTCATGCGCTGCTGGTGCCAGACACCAAGAGCGGTACGCCGGGCTCGGACGCGGTCAAGGTCAAGGGCGTGATCACCTGGGTGGCGGTGGCCGATGGGGTGCCGGCTGAAGTACGGCTGTACGACCGCCTGTTCACAGAACCGCAGCCCGATGGCGGCGGCAAGGATTTTTTGGCGAGCCTGAATCCGGACAGCCTGAAGGTGGTACAAGCGGTGGTGGAACCTTCACTCGCCAACGCCAGGGCGGACGACAAGTTCCAGTTCGAGCGCCATGGCTATTTCGTGGCCGATCGGGTGGACCATGCGCCGGGCAGGCCGGTGTTCAATCTGGCGGTTGGTCTGAAGGACAGTTGGGGCAAGTAATTCGAGGAGACTTTCATGGCCAAGCTTTTTGCGATCTACCAGCAACCCGCCGACACGGCGGCATTCGATACCTACTACTTCCAGAAGCACGTGCCGCTGGCCAAGACCATTCCCGGCTTGCGCAGCTACGAAGTGACGCGCGGTGATGTGATGGGCATGGGCGGCAAACACGGCGTGTACCTCGTGGCGATCCTCGAGTTCGATTCGATGGCGGCCATCCAGGCTGCGATGGCGTCGCCCCAGGGGCAGGCGACCGCCGCCGACCTCGCGAACTTCGCCTCGGCCGGTGTCGATGTGTTGATGGGTGAAACCCGCATGGTGTGACCGGCCGGCGTCGTCGTCGCAAGTAGGCGACCCGCTCTAAGAAAAGCAGCCCAATTAGGGTGCAGCCACTATGGTCGATCCGGACAATCGGCATCAGTCCTCGACCGGTTCTGTTGCAGATCGTTGAGGCCCGTGTTTCAACCCTCCCAACTTCAGGATCACACCATGACCACCAGGACCCTTTCCACCGCCACGACCCAACTCATCGAGTCCTACGGCAACACCGCCAAGAACGTCATCAACGCCTATCGCGTGGGCAACGAACGCGTGATTGGCTTCATGGACCAGCGCTGGGAATCAGCGCTGCAGAAGAACGGCAAGAAGCTCAGCGCCGAAGTGCGCGGCAATGCCCTGTCGGCCCAGAAGAAGATCAGCGCCTACTACACGCAGGGTGTCACGCTGGCGTCGGACGGCGCCGACACGCTGGTGAACAAGGCTGTCGAACTCGCCGGCAAAGGCATTCACCAGGCTGCCGCCAACGCGAGCCAATTTGAAAAGAAGACCGGCGTGAAGGCCTTGCACACGCTGGCCGTGGCTGCCGTCCCGGCGGTGAATGCCGTCAACAAGTTGGCGACAACGCTCGAAAAACAGTCCAGCCTGCTGGCTGACAAGCTCGCCGGCAAGAAAGCCACAGTGACGGTCGCTGCCGTCAAGCGCGTCACGCCGTTTCGCAAGGCGCGCGCCCGCAAGGCGGCCTGATCGCCACTCCATCGGCGCGTACCGCCCGGACGTCGGGCCGTCGTGCTGATCGGCGCAGGGGGTGTTTGGTAGGATGGGTGAACCCAAGGCCCATCATGCTGCGCACCCCCGATTCATTTGTTTCCCTGCTCACTCCACAAGACCACGACGCGCCACGCAACCTGGTCTATCGGTCTGACGCGTTGCTGGTCCACGAGGCCGATCTGGCCCTTCCGGACCGCACGCTCCTTGGGGCCACTGCCGCGCCGTTCCTGCCGGTAGGTACGCTCGACGGCCACTACTACCAGTGCAGCTGGGTTCCCCCCGACTACGAGCCGCAACCCGGTCTGGTGTTCCGCAAACTGCGGTCGCTTTTCGGCACCCTCGCCGACGAACTTGTGGCGGTGGCGGGGCGCGGTTTCCAGATCGCCGAGTGGGCACGTACGCACCGGTTTTGCGGCGCCTGCGGCAGCCCCACCGAGCATGTGGGCGGCGAGCGCTGCGCGCGCTGCCCGGCCTGTGGCCACAGCGCCTATCCCCGGATCTCGCCGGCGATGATGGTGCTGATCCGCAACGGCAACACGATACTGCTGGCGCGCCACACCCACTCGCCCACCCGCTTCTTCACCGCGCTGGCCGGCTTTCTGGAGGCCGGCGAGTCCATCGAAGACGCGGTGCACCGGGAAGTATTCGAGGAGGTGGGGCTGAAAGTCCGCAATGTGCAGTACTTCGGCAGCCAGCCTTGGCCGTTCCCGCACTCGTTGATGATCGCGTTCACCGCCGACTACGCCAGCGGAACGATCCGCATAGACGAATCGGAAATCGCGGAAGCCGGCTGGTACGGGCCGGACGACCCATTTCCGAACGTCCCGCCGCTCGGGCTGTCGATTGCCGGGCACCTGATCGAGGCGCACCGCCCGCGGCGCTGACCGGCGCGGCGACTATTCGCCGAGGTAGGCGGCGCGGACTTTCGGGTCCTTCAGCATTTCCCGGGCGTCCCCACTCATCGTGATCAGGCCGGAGTCCATCACATACGCGCGGTTCGCGACACCCAGCGCACGGCTGGCGTTCTGCTCCACCAGCAGGATGGTCACCCCCTGGGAATACACGTCGCGCACTACTTCGAAGATCTTGTCGACCATGATCGGCGACAGGCCCATCGACGGTTCATCCAGCAGCAGCACCTTGGGCCGGCTCATCAAGGCCCGGCCCATCGCCAGCATCTGCTGCTCGCCGCCAGACATGGTGCCGGCAAGCTGGTCCTTGCGTTCCTTCAGGCGCGGAAAGATCGTGAATACCTTGTCCGCGTCGTCGGCAATGGCCAACTTGTCGCGACGTACATACGCACCCATCTGCAGGTTCTCCATGATGGTCATGCGGGCAAACACACCGCGACCCTCGGGCACCATGGCCAGACCCTGGCGCACCAGATCCCAGGGGCCCTGGCCCTTGATGCTCTTGCCCAGGTACTGGCTGTCGCCGGCGTTCAGGCCCAGCGTTCCGGTGATGGCTTTCATGGTGGTTGTCTTGCCGGCGCCGTTGGAGCCGATCAAGGTGACCAGTTCGCCCTCGTGGACTTCGAAATCCACACCCTTGACGGCCTGGATGCCACCGTACGCGACCTTCAGGCCGCTGATCTTGAGCAAAGTGGCTGCCATGTCAATGTCCTCCCGTGCCCAGGTAGGCCTCGATCACTTTTTCGTTCTTCTGCACATCGGCTGGCAGCCCCTCGGCGATCTGCTTGCCGTAGTCCAGCACGGTCACCCGGTCGCACAGGCCCATCACCAGCTTGACATCGTGCTCGATCAGCAGGATGGTGCGCTGGTCCTTGCGGATCTGGTCGATCAGGGCGCGCAGCTGCACCTTCTCGGTGGCGTTCATGCCGGCGGCTGGCTCGTCCAGGGCGATCAGCTGCGGATCCGTGGCCAGCGCCCGCGCAATCTCCAGCCGGCGCTGGTCACCGTAACTCAGCGTGCGGGCCTTGTAGTCGGCAAACTTGCCGATACCCACATACTCCAGCAGTTCCTGCGCCCGCTTGGCGATGGCCGCCTCTTCGGACTTGAAGCTGCTGGTGCGGAACATGGCGCCGAGCAAACCCGACCCGGTGCGGATGTGCCGCCCAACCATCACGTTCTCGAGCGCCGTCATCTCGGCAAACAGCCGGATGTTCTGGAAGGTTCGCGCGATACCGGCCTTGGCGACCTCGTGCACGGCCGTGGGCTTGTAGGGTTTTCCGGCGAGTTCGAAGGTGCCGCTGTCGGGCGTGTACAGGCCGGTGATCACGTTGAAGAACGTGGTCTTGCCGGCGCCGTTGGGGCCGATCAGGCCATAGACCTGGCCCCGCTCGATGGTAATTCCGACGTCGCTGAGCGCCTGCAGGCCGCCAAATCGTTTGGAGATGCCTGCGACTTTGAGGATGGTGTCTGTCATGGCGGGTCCTCAGGTGTTGGTCTGCAGCGACTTGCCGTGATCCGGCGTGGGCCACAAGCCACGCGGTCGCAAGAGCATGACCACGATCATCGCCAGCGCGATCAGGAGCTGGCGCAGTATGGAGGCATCGAGCCGGCCGCCTGTCAGGTGCTGCAGCGGGCTGGCCACGTAGCGCAACACCTCGGGCAGCGCCGCCAGCAGCAGGGCGCCCAGAACCACCCCCGGCAGATGGCCGAGGCCGCCGAGCACCACCATCGCCACGATCATCACCGACTCCATCAGCGTGAAGGACTCGGGCGAGACGAAACCCTGGAAAGAGGCGAACAGCGCACCGCTGACCCCGCCGAAAGAAGCACCCATGCCGAAGGCCAGCAGCTTCATGTTACGGGTGTTGATGCCCATGGCCTTTGCGGCAATTTCATCCTCGCGGATCGCCATCCATGCGCGGCCGATACGCGACACCTCGATACGGTGGCTGAGCACGATGCTGACCAGCACCAGCGCCAGGAACAGGTAGTAGTACATGGCCACCGACGTCAGCTGGAAAGGCCCGACGGCCAGCGGCTTGCCCAGGCTCACGCCAAAGATGCTGAACGCATCGATGCCGCTCAGGCCCTTGGGCCCGTTGGTGATGTTGACAGGATGGTCCAGGTTGTTGAGGAACACCCGGATGATCTCGCCGAAACCCAGCGTCACGATGGCCAGGTAATCACCACGCAACTTCAGGGTGGGCGCACCGAGCAGGATGCCGAACAGGCCAGCCATGCCTGCTGCCAGCGGAATCACCAGCCATATCGGCGTATGCAGCCCGTTGGGGAATATGGACGCGAAGAGCGGAAACGTCTGCGCCAGGTGCGGCGACGCCAGCAGCGCATACAGGTAGGCTCCGACCGCGAAGAACGCGACATAGCCGAGGTCGAGCAGGCCCGCATATCCCACCACGATATTGAGGCCGATCGCCAGCAGGACATACAACAACGCGGTGTCCGCGATCCGGACCCACGCGTTGCCAAACACCTGCAAACCCATCGGGAGCAGAACCAGCGCCAGGCCAGCGATGACGTACAGGGCAATCTTGTTGCTTTTCATGGTGATGCTCCTCAAGCCCGGTCGGCCACGCGTTCACCCAGCAGGCCCGACGGGCGCAGTGTGAGGATCACGATCAGGACGATGAAGGCAAATATCTCGGAGTAGTGGCTGCCAAGCACCCCACCGGTCAACACCCCGATGTAGCCGGAGCCCAGCGCCTCGATCAGGCCCAGCAGGACACCCCCGACCACCGCACCGGCAAGGTTGCCGATGCCGCCAAACACTGCCGCCGTGAATGCCTTGAGCCCTGGCAGGAACCCCATGGCGTGCTGCACGGTGCCGTACTTCATGGCCAGCATGATGCCGGCAATGGCGGCCAGCACGGCGCCGATGACGAAGGTCGCGGAGATCACCACGTCGGGCTTCACGCCCATCAGGCCCGCAACGCGCGGGTTCTCGGCCGTGGCCCGCATGGCACGTCCCAGCGAGGTGTAGTTGACCAGCCAGACCAGTGCCACCAGCAGGATGGCCGTCAGCGACAGGATCAGCAGGTCGGTGGGCGAAATCACTGCGCCGGCGATCTCGAATGGCTCGGTCGGCAGCAGGTTGGGAAACGCCTTGGGGTTGGGCTTCCACATGATCATTGCCACGGTCTGCAACAGCAGGGACATGCCGATGGCCGTGATCAGCGGGGCCAGGCGGGGCGAGTTGCGCAAGGGCCGGTAGGCGATCTTCTCGATACTGAAGTTCAGGGCCGCTGCCACCGTGCAGGCCGCCAGGGTGGCGACAATCAAGACCACCCATCCCGGCATGTCGGGGAAGTTGGGCTGCATCACGCCGGCGACGGTCCATGCCGTAAGCGCACCGAACATCAGCACCTCACCATGCGCGAAGTTGATTAGCTGGATGATGCCGTAGACCATGGTGTAGCCCAGGGCCACGAGCGCATAGACGCTGCCCAGCACCAGCCCGTTGATGATCTGCTGGAGAAAAATGTCCATAAATTGACGCTCCGATATTGTTCAAGTCATGTGGCATCCGGTGCCTGCGCTTGTGGCGCGGCACCGTGGCCCGGCAAAACACACTGCCGATCTTCAGGCGGGCCCGGGGCGTTTCACTCCGGACGATTCTAGTGAGCGGCAGTCCGCCAACCGGCCTGAAAAGGGTCGGGTTTACCCTTGAGACGTATGCAAATTCCCGCGCACGGAATGCGCCATGTGCATGTCATGGCCCACGCCGGTTGCGGTTCTTGAGGTCGCGGAGTTTTTCGGCGATGCGGATTTCAAGCCCGCGCTCGACCGGCTGGTAGAACTCCTGGGCCGGCATGCCATCGGGCCAGTAGGAGACCCCGGCTGCAAACCCGTCTGGCTCATCGTGGGCGTAGCGGTAGCCCTGGCCGTACTGAAGGTCTTTCATCAGTTGGATCGGCGCATTGCGCAAGTGCATGGGCACCGCACGGGTACCCTCGCGCTTGACCACGGCCTTGGCATCGTTGTAGGCCTTGTAGACCGCGTTGGACTTGGCGGCCATCGCCAGGTACACCACGCACTGGGCCAGGGCCAGTTCACCCTCCGGGGAGCCGAGTCGCTCGAACACCACGGAGGCGTCGAGCGCCAGGCGCAATGCACGCGGGTCGGCCAGCCCGATGTCTTCGCTGGCCATGCGTACCAGGCGCCGTGCGAGGTAGCGGGGATCAGCACCGCCGTCGAGCATGCGTGCAAACCAGTACAGCGACGCGTCCGGGTCCGACCCGCGCACCGATTTGTGCAGCGCGCTGACCGAGTCGTAGAACTGCTCGCCGCCCTTGTCGTAGCGGCGCATGCGCTCGCCCAACACCTTGAGCAGCCAGTTGTCCGCGATGCTGGCCAGCTTGTCGGCCGAGGCGGCGACAGCGAGTGTCTCCAGGGTATTGAGCAGGCGTCGTGCGTCGCCATCGGCGTAGGCAATCAGGCGTTCGGCCGCAGCCAGTTCGAGTGCCGGTACGGCTCCGATGGCGCACGCCTTGTCGACGATCTGCTGAAGATCCTGCTGTGTCAACGCCTGCAGCACGTAGACTGCCGCGCGCGACAACAGGGCCGAGTTGACCTCGAACGACGGGTTTTCGGTGGTGGCGCCGACGAACGTGAACAGCCCGCTCTCGACATGCGGCAGGAAGGCATCCTGCTGGCTCTTGTTGAACCGGTGCACCTCGTCGACGAACACGATCGTCTGCCGCCCTTGCCCAGCCAGGACCGAGGCCTGTTCGACCGCCTCGCGGATATCCTTCACGCCACCGAGCACCGCGCTGATCGCGATGAACTTCGCGTCGAAGGCGTCGGCCATCAGGCGCGCGATCGTCGTCTTGCCGGTGCCAGGCGGGCCCCACAGGATGCAGCTGTGCGGGCGTCGGGATTCGAATGCCACGCGCAGCGCCTGGCCCTCTCCGATCAGGTGCTGCTGCCCGATCACCTCGCCGAGCGTGCGGGGACGCAACCGCTCGGCCAGAGGCACGTGTGGCGAACCCGTTGGCAATGCGGCCACGGCTACTGACGGATCAGGTCGGCGCCGGCCGGTGGCTTGAATACAAAGGTGTCGGCCGGCAGGTTCGGGTTGAGTTCGACGCGGCTGAAGGTCAGGACCGAGCGCTGGCCGAAGCTGTCGAGGATTTCAAGTGCGGCCAGATTTACCAACTTGTTGCCACTGGCCTTGAACCCGACCCGCACGCTCTGCAACTGGCCATCGCGGGCCTTAGGGGTTGCCACCACCCACTCCAGTCCGTCCTTGTCGGGCGCAGACTGCAATGAGAATTCGGCCTGCAGGGCGCGCAGGTCGGGGGCCGATGCGATCAGCGCGGCTGGCGTGGAGCCCAGCACCTGGGCCTGCTTGCGCGCGGTCACCTGGTTCAGGTCGGCGTCGAACAGCCACAAGGTCTGGCCGTCGGCCACGATGGTCTGGTCGAACGGCTTGCGGTAGACAAAACGGAAGCGCCCGGGGCGCGAAAACTCGAAGCTGCCGGTCGATGTCTTGGTTTTTGCGACCTGGCCTTCGCGCGCCGGCGCCGTGACCACCTGGGTGAACTCGGCACGCGCGCCGCTGACGGTGCGCAGGAATATGTCAAGGCTGTCCATGCCGGCTGCATGCACAGCGCCGGCGCCCCACAGCGCCACCAACGCCAGCGCTGCCCGCATGTAGCGCATCATTCGGCCCTCGCCGGCACAAGGATGTCCCGCTGCCCGCTGGTGCTCATTGAACTCACAAGACCCGCCTTTTCCATGTCTTCCACCAGCCGCGCGGCGCGGTTGTAACCGATCTTGAGGTGGCGCTGCACCAGGGAAATGCTGGCCTTGCGGTTCTTCAGGACCACCTCGACCGCCTGGTCGTACATCGGGTCCTTCTCCTCGCCGCCGCCGATGCCGTCCCCCATGCCGTCACCCTCGCCGTCGACGGTGCCGCCTTCGAGCACGCCTTCGATGTAATTCGGTTCGCCCTGCGACTTCAGGTATTCGACCACCCGGTGCACCTCTTCGTCGCTTACAAAGGCGCCGTGGACCCGGATCGGCAAGCCGGTGCCGCTGGGCATGTACAACATGTCGCCCATGCCGAGAAGCGCTTCCGCACCCATCTGGTCCAGGATGGTGCGGCTGTCGATCTTGCTGCTGACCTGGAATGCAATGCGGGTCGGAATATTGGCCTTGATCAAGCCGGTGATGACATCCACGCTGGGTCTTTGGGTCGCCAGGATCAGATGGATACCGGCCGCACGTGCCTTCTGCGCCAGACGGGCGATCAACTCCTCGATCTTCTTGCCCACCACCATCATCAGGTCAGCGAGTTCGTCGATGACGACCACGATATGCGGCAGCCGCTCCAGCGGCTCGGGGTGCTCCGGCGTCAGGCTGAACGGGTTGCCGATGTGTTCGCCGCGGGCCTTGGCCTCGTCGATCTTGGTGTTGTAGCCGCTCAGGTTGCGCACACCCATCTTGCTCAGCAGCTTGTACCGGCGCTCCATCTCGGCAACGCACCAGGTCAGGCCGTGGGCCGCCTGCCGCATGTCGGTCACGACTGGCGCCAGCAGGTGGGGAATGCCCTCGTAGACCGACATCTCCAGCATCTTGGGATCGATCATCAGCAGCCGCACGTCGCGCGCGTCGGCCTTGTAGAGCAGGCTGAGGATCATGGCGTTGATGCCAACCGACTTGCCGGAGCCCGTGGTGCCCGCCACCAACACATGCGGCATTTTCGCAAGGTCCGCGACCACCGGGTTGCCAACGATGTCCTTGCCCAGGCCCATCGTGAGCAGCGACTTGGCCTCGTTGTAGACCCGCGATCCCAGGATCTCCGACAGGCGGATCGACTGGCGCTTGGCGTTGGGCAACTCCAGCGCCATGTAGTTCTTGCCGGGAATCGTCTCGACCACGCGGATCGATGTGAGACTGAGGCTGCGAGCGAGGTCCTTGGCCAGGCCCACGATCTGTGAACCCTTCACGCCCACCGCCGGTTCGATCTCGTAGCGCGTGATCACCGGGCCCGGCAGCGCGGCGATGACCCAGACCTCCACGCCGAAATCCTTGAGCTTCTTCTCGATCATCCGGCTGGTCATGTCGAGTGTCTCGGCTGACACGGTTTCCTGGCGGACCTGCGCACCGTCCAGCAGGTCGACCTGGGGGAGTTTGCTGTCGAGCATTTCCGAGAACAGAGGTTTCTGCCGTTCTTTGGCCACACGCTCGCTGCGTGGTACATCCAGCACCACCGGCTCGACCAGCACCGGCGCGACATGGTGCTCGTCGATCTCGACCCGCTCGCCCGACACCACCTCTTCACGCTCGCGCGCAGCCTGCTGCCCCAGCGCGATGTCTTGCACGACTTCGCGCTTCTTTCGGCTGGACTCCAGCCACGAGTAGACGCCGGCACCGATGCGCTCCGCCAGGCTCCCCCATGAAAAACGGAACGCGAGCGCACTACCGGCGACTCCGACCACGATCGCCAGCAGGCCCGACCCGGTGAATCCCAGCCAACGGATACCCAGCGGTCCCAGAACGGCGCCCAGGACCCCGCCGCTTTGACCCGGCAACCGGGCTTCGAAACTGTAGAGCCGGGACCATTCGAGCATGCAGCTGGCACCGAGCAGCAGCGCCAACCCAAACCAGAATCCGGCCCGCCCGCCTAGCGCACGCTGCAGCCAAGGGGCCCGCGAATGTGGGCCCTCGATGCGGCCATCCTGGCGCAGCCAGCGGGCCAGGCCGGCCAGCCATAGCCTTGCCGCCGCAGCAAACGCCCACCAGACGGAGAACCCGAACAGGTAATAACCGGCGTCAGCCAGCACCGCTCCCATGCGGCCGCCCCGGTTGCGCAGTTCGGCACCGGTACCCGATGTCGACCAGGCAGGATCCAGCGGCGTGTAACTGGCCAGGGACAGCAGCCAGAAGCCCAGCGCGACAAGCCCGGCGACCAGCCCCAGTTCCGACGCAAAGCGGGAAAGCCCCGACTGCGGCGGGCCCTGCACCGTACCGGGCGGGCCGCTGAGGGAGTCCAGGGAGTAAGTCATGCGATGAGCACCATGCAGCGAGCTTACCGCACAGCGGCGCGCGGCATCACCGTGGCTTGAGGCGGCGTTCCTTGACCAGCAGACTGCCGTCCTCGCGGGTTTCGATGAATCCCTGCTCTTCGAAGTCCTTCATGACGCGGCTGACCATTTCACGCGAGGCTCCGACCATCTTGGCGATGTCCTGGCGCGAAATCTTGTCCCGGATGATGCGGATGTTGTCGGCGTTTGGCGCGACGCTGTCGAGCAGAACGTTGGCCACCCGTCCGTAGACGTTCATCAGGGCGAGGGATTCGATCTTGCGATCCGCACTGCGCAGACGTTGCACCAGTCCCTTGAGCACGGCGGTCATGGTGGAATTGTTTTCCAGCAGACAGCGATTGAAATCCTCGCCGCCCAGGACCAGCGCGTCGGTCTGGACCTCGGCCTCGACGGTTGCCGAATGGGGCTCATGGTCGATCAGGCTCATCTCCCCAAGGTAATCGCCGGGGTGCAGTGTGGCCAGGATGACCTCGCGGTCTCGGCGATCGGTCACTACCACACGGGCCCGCCCGGACAGGATAATGAACAGCGATTCACACTTCTTGCCCTGCTCGACAATGTTCTCGCCACGCTTGAAACGGCGTTTGCCAACCGCACCTGCCAGAGACTCGGCTTGCGCCGGAGTCAGCATCGCAAACAGGGGGACGCGCCGTATCAGGTCAAGATTGGTCAACATCGACATCCGGCGGTCCCCTATTTATGGCAGGTTTTCAATTCTTACAATCTTATTCGGTATTCGACGATTGAGGCCGGGCTGAAGATCACCCGCCCGCCCGCGGCCATCCGGCCGCCAGTCCGTACCCTGATCCCTTTCATTTTCACATCGAGCCACCCACATGACAACCACCAAACACGCCAAGGTCCTGATCCTGGGATCGGGACCCGCCGGATATACCGCCGCGGTGTACGCCGCGCGCGCCAACCTGCAACCGATGCTCGTCACCGGAATCGCGCAAGGCGGACAGTTGATGACCACGACCGATGTCGACAACTGGCCAGCCGACGCCCAGGGCGTGCAGGGCCCGGAATTGATGCAGCGCTTCCTGGAGCATGCCGAACGCTTCAAGACAGAGATCGTCTTTGACCACATCCACACGGTCGACCTTGCGCAGCGGCCGTTCAAGCTTCAAGGCGACAGCGCCGCATACACCTGTGACGCGCTGATCGTTGCAACCGGCGCTTCCGCGAAGTATCTCGGGCTGCCTTCGGAAACGGCCTTCATGGGTCGCGGGGTTTCTGGTTGCGCCACCTGCGACGGTTTCTTCTACCGGGAGCAGGTCTGTTGCGTCGTGGGTGGCGGCAACACTGCAGTGGAAGAGGCGCTGTACTTGTCCAACATCGCCAGCAAGGTCTACCTCGTGCACCGGCGCGACAAGTTCAAGGCCGAGGCCATCCTGATCGACAAACTCATGGAGAAGGTCGCCACCGGCAAGATCGAGCTCAAGACCTTCCGTACGCTGGATGAGGTGCTGGGTGACGCAAGCGGCGTCACTGGCATCCGGCTCAGGAGCACGACCGATGGGTCGACCGAGGATCTGGCCCTGAGCGGCTGTTTCATCGCCATCGGCCACGCACCCAATACGGACATCTTCCAGGGGCAACTGGACATGGCAGGCGGGTATATCGTCACCCAATCCGGGCTCAAGGGCTTTGCCACCATGACCAGCGTGCCGGGAGTGTTCGCAGCAGGTGACGTGCAGGACCACGTGTACCGCCAGGCGATCACCAGCGCAGGCACCGGCTGCATGGCTGCGCTGGACGCGCAGCGCTTCCTCGAACAAAGCTGAGGAGTTGAGGAGTTTGGCCATGGATTCCAGTGGCTATAATCCAAGGCTTTACCAAAATGGCCACCTTGCAGGCCGGCCTTGGTGAATTCTCAATACCGCCACACTCGAAGCTGGGCATTCCGTGCCCGCGAGACCGTGGCGAGGTGCGGCGAAAGCCGTTAACGAATTCGCGACACCCCACCGTGTCGCGCATCAAACTGGAGTGTCCACATGGCACGCGTATGTGAAGTAACGGGCAAAGGCCCGATGGTCGGGAACAATGTTTCCCACGCCAACAACAAGACCAAGCGCCGGTTCCTGCCGAACCTGCAATACCGCCGATTCTGGGTCGAAGCCGAAAACCGTTGGGTGCGGCTGCGTGTTTCCAGCGCTGCGTTGCGACTGATCGACAAGAACGGGATCGAATCCGTGCTGGCCGACCTGCGCGCCAGGGGTCAGGCATAACAAGCTCCACAGACTGAAGGAATAATCATGGCTTCCAAAGGCGCTCGCGAAAAGATCAAACTGGAATCGACGGCCGGTACCGGCCACTTCTACACCACCAGCAAGAACAAGAAAACCATGCCCGAGAAGATGCTGATCAAGAAATTTGATCCCAAGGCACGCAAGCATGTGGACTACAAGGAAATCAAGCTCAAGTAACGAGCCTTGGCCTCCCACAAAAAAGCCCGACCTGGTCGGGCTTTTTTGTTGTCTGGATCGCTGCGCAAAGCAGTGCGCACCCGAAAAAAACCCGGTCTGAAGACCGGGCTCTCATTTTGCAGGGTGGCGCCTCGACGTGTGCGGCCGGCCACCGTGTCAGGCGTGGGCGGCGCGCAACCGGATCGAGAAGTCCCGCAAAGCAGCAATCCCGCTGCCTTCAGCGCGATGGCACCATGCCTGCAGGTCGACAGCCAGTTGTTCACGTGACTGGGAGCGGCTCAACCACAACTGCCGAAGTTCTTCGCGCATCGTCACCATCTTGTCGAGCACCGGATGGGCTGCACGTGCCAGCACCAATTTCGGCACGGCCTCAGCAGGCACCTTGTCGGCATCTCGCGGCAGCCAGCGTTTTGCAGCGATCAGCACTGCCGCATCGCCGCGCTTGGCCTTGATGGCGTCTATTTCGGCCTTGCAAGCGCGCCGCAGGTCGTTCGCGTACCCGGCCATCACCTCGTACCGGTTGGCGATCAGTGCTTCAAGTGTTTTTTCATCTGCGACCGGACGAATGCTCCCGAGCTGCAGCTTGGGGGGCGTCTTCTTGACCCGGGCCAGCCCGACTTTTTCCATCAGGCTGATATAGACCCAGCCAATGTCGAATTCATAGGGCTTGACGGAAAACTTGGCCGAGGTCGGGTAGGTATGGTGGTTGTTGTGCAGCTCCTCGCCGCCAATCAGGATGCCCCATGGAACCACATTGGTGCTGGCGTCGGGTGCCTCGAAATTGCGGTATCCCCAATAGTGGCCAATGCCATTGATGATGCCCGCCGCAGTCACCGGGATCCAGACCATCTGCACTGCCCACACGGCAAGACCCAGCGCGCCGAACAGCGCCAGATCCAGGATCATCATCAGGCCGACACCCTGCCAGCTGAATCGGGAATAGACGTTGCGTTCGATCCAGTCATTCGGGCAACCCTGGCTGTATTTGCTCAGCGTCTCCTGGTTCTTGGATTCGGCACGGTACAACTCCGCACCCTGCCAGAACACCTTCTTGATGCCGTGCGCGACAGGGCTGTGCGGGTCATCGACGGTTTCGCACTTCGCGTGGTGCTTGCGGTGAATGGACACCCACTCCTTGGTCACCTGGCCGGTGCCGATCCACAACCAGAAGCGGAAAAAATGCGCCGGAATGGCGTGCAGATCCATGGCCCGGTGCGCCTGATGGCGGTGCAGATAAATCGTCACACTGGCGATCGTGATATGCGTGGTGGCCAGGGTATACAGAACCACCTGCCACCACGTGAGGTCCCAGAAACCATGGGACAACCAATCAACAACTGCGTTCAGCACTGCCCAATCGGGTAAGAACATATTGCTCGTTTCTCGAAATTTGATTTGTAAGGCACCTTGGCACGCTCCCCGGCCGGATGCAACCCGCGATATTAATGCCTAGACTGGGTTTTAGCCAGCCCCGTGGTACCGAAAGCCTCATTTCACGCTAAAAATCGGCAAATTCACTACTTCCTCTGCCAAACTGAAGCAAAGAAGCCATCCGTTGCGTGCTTGTGAGGCCACAGTTGCATATGCCGCTGGCCGTTTTCACCGCCACTGCACAGTGCTTCAACACCCTCCATCTTGAAGTTGGTCATGATTGCGCCAACATCAAGCGGGGCAAACCCCTCATTCGCCGCCGTGAACGCATCGGCGATCTGCTGGTTCTCCTGCTGCAGCATGCTGCAGGTTGCATATACCAGCCGCCCTGCCGGCTTCAGCAGCCGGGAAGCGCTTTGCAGGATCTCCAACTGCCTGGCGGCGAGCTGGGCGATGCCCGCCATGTCCTGCCGCCATTTGAGATCCGGGTTGCGACGCAAAGTCCCCAGTCCGGAACACGGTGCGTCCACGAGGACCCGGTCGACCTTGCCAGCGAGTCGCTTGATGCGGTCGTCCCGCTCGTGGGCAATCGCGACAGGGTGCACATTCGACAACCCGCTGCGAGCCAGACGCGGCTTGAAGGCCTCCAACCGGTGCGCCGAAGTGTCGAACGCGTACAGCCTGCCGGTGCTGCGCATGGCCGCCCCGAGGGCGAGTGTCTTCCCCCCGGCCCCGGCACAAAAGTCCACCACCATCTCCCCACGGTGCGGGTCCACCAGCAGGGACAGCAACTGGGAGCCTTCGTCCTGGATCTCGAAATTGCCCTGCAAGTAGGCGTCGAGTTTCTTCAATGCCGGTTTGCCTTCCAGGCGCAGGCCCCAGGGCGAATAAGGCGTCGGTATCGACTTGATGCCCAGGGCCGACAAAGCCTTTTGAACCTCCACCCGCTTCACCTTCAGGGTATTTACCCGCAAATCCAGGGCCGCGCTGTGCGCAAGGCTTTCGACCAGGGGCCAGAATTCGTCTCGCAACTGCTCCTTGAGTGGCGCCGCCAGCCATTCCGGCAGGTTGTGCCGGTGGCGTTCCATCAGATCGGCCGCCTTCACCTGGTCACACTGCTCCAGCCAGCCCTTCTCCTGCTCGGTAAGAGCGCCGTACAGAAAATCACGCGGCCCGTGAAAGCCAAGGATAGCCAACCGCCGCTCCTTGGAGCCGCTTCCGGAAGGCGCCAGGTGGTCAAAGAACAACTTCTTGCGCAAGACCGTGTAGACGGTCTCCGAGATAGTCGCGCGCTCGCGAGGCCCCAGACTCTTGTGTTCCCGAAAGAACCGCGACACCACAGCGTCGGCCGGATGGTCGAACCGCAGGGTTTGCGCCACCAGATCGGAACAGGCAAGGAGCAGGGTCTTGGGGTGCATAACTATGGGATTGTCCCACGCGACACCTCCCGCAGCGCCTGCGCCGGGTCAAGTCGTCAGGCAGGCGGCAATGGCGCGGCTGTAGATCAGGTGCTCCTGCGTCAACACCCGGCTCGCCAACGTCTGCGGTGTGTCCGTCGCCAGCACGGGGACCACAGCCTGCGCCAGGATCGGGCCCTCGTCGAGTTGCTCTGTGACCCGATGCACCGTGGCGCCCACGAATTTGCATCCCGCGGCCAACGCACGCGCATGGGTGTGCAGGCCGGTGAACGCGGGCAGCAAGGATGGATGGATATTCACCAGCCGCCCGGCGAAGTGGCGCACGAAACCGGGTGTCAGCACGCGCATGAAGCCGGCCAGCACCACCAGCGCTGGCTGCCCCTGCGGGTCCTGCCGGTCGATCAGGGCAGCCAGCGCAGCGTCGAACGACTCCCGCGTGGAAAACGAACGGTGGTCGAGGACGGCGGTGGCAATGCCCTGCGCCCGGGCCCATTCGAGCCCCGCTGCGTCGGCGCGGTTGCTGATCACCGCCGCGACCCGCGCACCGAGGCTCGCGCCCCAGTGGTCACGCTGCGCAACACGCACGATGGCAGCCATGTTCGAGCCACTACCGGAGATCAGGATCACGATGTTTTTCATACCGGCGGAATTATGACTTTGGGGCGTTCAGTGTCCGTGGCGCCAGCCTTGTCGCCGGTCGGACACGAAGAAACGAACGGTCGTGCTAAAACACTGCTCAGTTTGCGAGGAGACGATCCATGGATTTGGCATTTACGCCGCAGGAAGAGCAGTTTCGCGCCGAGGTTCGGACCTGGGTGGCCGACAACCTGCCGAAGGACATCTCGGACAAGGTGCACAACGCACTGCACCTGACGCGTGACGACATGCAGGGCTGGGCCAGGATACTCGGCCGCAAGGGATGGCTAGGCCATGCGTGGCCAACGCAGTTCGGCGGGCCAGGCTGGAACTCGGTTCAGAAACACCTGTTCGAAGAAGAATGTGCAATGGCGGGTGCACCAAGGGTGGCGCCCTTCGGCCCGGTCATGGTCGCGCCGGTGATCATGGCCTTCGGCACGGCCGAGCAGCAACAGCGCTTTCTGCCCGGCATTGCCAGCGGCGATGTCTGGTGGAGCCAGGGTTACAGCGAGCCGGGGTCAGGTTCCGACCTGGCATCGCTGAAGACGCGCGCCGAACGCCACGGCACCAAGTTCATCGTCAACGGGCAGAAGACCTGGACCACCCTCGGCCAGTATGGCGACTGGATCTTTTGCCTGGTGCGCACCAGCAACGAGGGCAAGCCACAAACCGGCATCAGTTTCCTGCTGATCGACATGCATTCCCCCGGCGTGACGGTGCGCCCGATCACGTTGCTGGACGGCAGCGTGGAAGTCAACGAGGTGTTTTTCGACAATGTCGAAGTCCCTGCGGAGAACCTGATCGGCGAGGAAAACAAGGGCTGGACCTACGCAAAGCACCTGCTGAGCCACGAGCGCACCAATATCGCCGACGTGAACCGGAGCAAACGCGAACTGGAGCGGCTCAAGCGCATCGCCCGCGCCGAGGGGGTGTACGACGACCAGCGGTTCCGGGATGAAATCGCCAAGCTCGAAGTCGATGTCATCGCGCTTGAAATGCTGGTGTTGCGGGTGCTGGCGGCCGAAAAATCGGGCAAGCAGTCGCTCGACATCGCCGGACTGCTCAAGATCCGCGGCAGCGAGATCCAGCAACGCTACACCGAACTCATGATGCTCGCGGCGGGCCCGTATGCGCTGCCCTGGATCCGCGAGGCGATGGAGGCCGGATGGCAGGGTGACGCCGTCGGGGCGCCGCACTGCGCGCCGCTGGCCGCGACGTATCTCAACATGCGCAAGACCACCATCTACGGCGGCTCGAACGAAGTACAGCGCAACATCGTGTCCCAGGTGATCCTGGGATAAGGGGATCGACATGGATTTTGACTTTTCCGACGACCAGGAACAACTGCGCGATGCGGTACGCCGCTGGGTGGACAAGGGGTACAGCTTCGAACGCCGAACGGCCATCAGCAAGGCCGGGGGCTTTTCAGCCGACGCCTACCGGGAACTCGCCGCCCTGGGGCTGTGCGGCCTCTATGTGCCGGAGCACTTGTCGGGCATGGGCATGGGCCCGGTCGAAGGCATGGTCGTGATGGAAGAACTGGGCCGTGGCCTGGTGCTGGAACCGGTCGCCCAGGCCTTGATGGCCGGCGCCGTCCTGAGCGCATTCGCGCCAGAGGCGCTGGCGCAGACCTGGCTGCCACGCGTGGCGGGCGGCGACGCGCTTGTGATGCTCGCGCACCAGGAGCGCAGCTCGCGGTATCGACTGTCCCCATGCGCCACCCGCGCCGACGGTGCGGCCGGCGCGTGGACGGTGACCGGCGCCAAGAGTGTGGTCAACCTGGGCGACCAGGCGCATGCGTTCCTTGTGCCAGCCATGTTGGGCGACAGCGTGGCGCTGTTTCTGGTGCAGCGCCAGGGACCCGGCGTGACGACCCGCGGCTACGGCATGCTGGACGGTGGCCATGCGGCGGAGCTTACTCTGGACCATGCGCCCGCCGAACTGCTCACCTCCAACGGATTGGATGCACTCGACTACGCAGCCGATGTCGGTATCGCATGTCTGTGCGCCGAGGCGGTGGGCGTGATGGACAAGACCGTGTTGATCACGGCCGACTACATGAACACCCGCAAGCAGTTCGGCGTGGCCATCAGCAGTTTCCAGGCCCTGCGCCACCGTGTCGCGGACATGAAAATGCAACTGGAACTGGCGCGGTCGATGAGTTATTACGCCTCGCTGAAACTGCACCTCCCGGCGCCGGAGCGCCGCGCCGCCACGGCCCGCGCCAAGTACCAGTTGGGCAACTCGATGCGGTTCATCGGCCAGCAGGCGATACAGTTGCATGGCGGTATTGGTGTCACGGACGAGTACATCCTGGGGCATTACGTCAAGCGACTGACCCAGATGGAAATGAGCTTCGGAGACTCGCTGCACCACCTGGGGATCGTGTCCGACAGCATGCAGGACTGCGCCGGCGTCTTCGTCTGAGCGCGCAGCGCGCGCCCATCCGGCGCGTGGCGGTCTGTTCCATCCCCCATTTGTGCGACAGCGGTATCCCCGAGCCGCGTTGTCCGCCCTAGACTGCCTCGAACGCAGACCGGCACTCCCGCAACTCCGCCGGTCGCGCAGGGGAGTTTCCATGGCATCACTTCCGATTGCATCGGGGCTTCATCCACCAGGACTGGCGGCAGAAGGGTTTGACCCCTGGCTCACCAGCCGTTCGTTCTCCATGCTGGTTCCGATGTGCCATGTCGGATTGGCGGTTGTGCTCACGATGCTCCTGGTGGTCGACCCGGTGTTGTTCCAGGCCGGCGTCTGGGGCGGCGACCCGCAGCACCACGCACTGGTGCTGTGGCACGCCTGCGCGGCCGTGCACTTCCTGGGGTTTTCGCTGGTGGCGGCCCCGGCACGCGATCACCGGGGTCGATCACGCGTACTGACCGCGTTCTTCGCGCTCAGCGCCGGCCTGTTCTGCTGGTTCGGGCTGATCTCGTGGATGCTCAGCGGGGACCTGTCGACCTACGCCATCTTCCTGTTGACTATGGTGTGCGTGTTTGCCTTCCCCGGGCACCTGCGGGCGGTGGTCAACGTTGCCAGCGCGGTCCTGCTGGTGGCCCTGGTGTATTGCATCGATCCGAGCGATACCTTCCACACCAGCGGTGCAGCGCTCAACCTGCTGGCATTGCACGTGGTTGCCCTGCTGATCGACCGCTTCCTGATGCGGTTGAACCGGGCGCTCCACCACGAAAAGTGCCGGGCGGAATTCGAGCGTGCGCGCGCGGACCGCGTCCTCTACAACGCACTCCCGGTATCGATCGCCGACGAACTCAAGTGCAACAACGTCGTCAAGGCAGAAAGCTACGCACGCATGGCCGTGCTGTTTGTCGACATCGTCGGCTTCACGCGGTTCTCTGCAACCCGTACGCCGGACTTCGTAGTGCAGGTCCTGAACGACGTCTTCTCCGACTTCGACCGGATCGTGGACCGCTACGACGCGGAGAAGATCAAGACAATCGGCGACGCCTACATGGTCGTCGGCAAGGGCAATGTGTCGGACATCGCGCGCCTCGCACTCGACATGGTCGCCAGCATACAACGCTACCGGGAGCGCAGCGGCTTCGCGCTGGCGGTCCGTTGCGGGATCCATGTGGGCCCCACTGTCGCCGGTGTCATCGGACTCAAGCGGTTTCTCTACGATGTGTGGGGCGATGCGGTGAACACGGCCAGCCGCATGGAATCCATGGGTGAAGCCGGTCGGGTCCACGTCAGCGAGGTTGTCTACCGCGAACTCGCCGGCAGCTTTTTCTTCGAATGCCGGGGAGTCATGAACGTCCGGGGCAAAGGCCCGATGCGGACCTATTTCTTGCTGCAACCCGCCCGCCACCGGTATGGCGCCGACGGGTCGAGGTCCAACCCGCTGGCGGAACTGGCACCGTCAGTTGTTGACGGCCGACAGTCCGACGCGCACCGGAATCAGGTGTCCGATCGTCGGAGAGACGTCGAAGTACTTGGTCATGGTGTGCGTTGACGTTTCAGGCAGTGCTGCAAGAACAGCAGGCAACCATGCAAGGGATGCAGCACGTGCTGCCAGGGACGGACCGACGGATTCCGGATTGCGCAGGAACACCTGGCCGCGGTTCGCGAACGCCCGCCAAGGATCGGGCACCACGTGCCGGGTACCCGCATTCCGGTACGGTTCGATTCGGATTCGGATTCGTAGCCGCTACGAGGCCGGGGCTGAACCTCGCATGGCACGTCCCGGGCGACATCCGCGCCTGCAAGGCCTATATCGGCTACACCGGGAGAATCATCGACCTCCTGTCCCAGGAGGACTTCCAGCCTGCCGGGAGCACTCGCGCACTGCCCGGCGCGACAAACGCACGCAATCTGGTTAGCTCATCAGGCGCGAGGATTTTGGCAGGTGCGTCATCAGGAATTCCATCTGGTCGGCCAGTATGCGCCGGTTGCGCAGGATGAAGTCCTCCCACAGGCTGGGCACGTAGGGCGCATACAACAAGGGCATGTGCGCCTGTTCCGGGGTGCGGCTGCTCTTGCGGTGGTTGCAGGGCCGGCACGCGGTGACCACGTTCATCCAGGTGTCGATGCCATTCTGGGCAAATGGAATGATGTGTTCGCGGGTCAGGTTCTCTTCATGGAACTGCTGGCCGCAGTAGGCGCACACATTGCGGTCGCGTGCGAACAGCTTGCTGTTGGTCAGCCCCGGCTTGAGACTGAACGGGTTGATGTTGGGCACCCCCTTGGTGCCGATGATGCTGTTGACGACGATGATCGACTGCTCGCCGGTGATCGCATTGTGCCCACCGCGAAACACGGCCACCTCGCCGCCGGACTCCCAACGCACCTCGCCCGCCGCATAGTGGATGACCGCCTGCTCGAGCGAAATCCACGATTGCGGCAACCCCTGGGCTGACAGCTTCAAGACCTTCAAGACACGCCTCCCGAAACAATGCGACGAACCGTTGACACGAAACGCTACTGCCTGTCTGGGCCGGATGCACAAGGTATCCGGTACCGATGCGCCACAATATAACTGTTTTTCAATACAGCTGGTTTGCGATGGGCGTTGACCGGGTGTCTCCTGCTATCAAAAAAGTAACATCGGCATGAAAGTCTTTCGCGGCCTCCACCACGCCGGCATGGCGCCGGCCTGTGCGCTCACGATCGGCAACTTCGATGGCGTGCACCGTGGGCACCAGGCGATGCTGGCCCTGTTGCGTGGCGAGGCAGCCCAGCGCGCGGTGCCGAGTTGCGTGCTCACCTTCGAACCGCACCCGCGCGATTTCTTCGCCGCCAGGGCCGGCCAGCGCCATACCGCCCCGGCGCGCGTCGGCACACTGCGCGACAAGCTGACCGATCTGGCCCTGTGCGGCGTCGACCAGGCCGTGGTGCTGCCCTTCGACGGCCGGCTCGCCGGGCAGGGGGCGCAGCAGTTCATCGACGAGGTTCTTGTCTCCGGCCTGCGCGCCCGGTATGTGCTCGTGGGCGACGACTTCCGCTTCGGCGTACGGCGCAGCGGCGACTACGCCATGCTCGATGCTGCCGGAAGCAGCCTGGGGTTCGACGTGGCGCGGATGAACAGCTACGAGGTCCATGGCTTGCGGGTATCCAGTTCGGCCGTGCGCGATGCGCTGGCCGGCGGCCGCATGGACGACGTGGCGCGCCTGCTGGGTCGTCCCTACCGCATCTCGGGGCATGTGGTACATGGGCGCAAGCTCGGCCGCGAGCTGGGGTTCAGGACGCTGAACCTGCGCTTCGCGCACTGGAATCCCGCCGCCAGCGGCATCTTCGTGGTGCTGGTCCACGGGTTGCAAGAGTCGCCGCTGCCCGGTGTAGCCAACCTCGGCATCCGGCCTTCGCTCGACCCGACAGATGTGAACGGTGGTCGTGTACTGCTGGAAACCCATTGCCTGCAGTGGCCCGGCACCTTGGGGGCCGAAGGTGCCTACGGTAAAATCATCCGGGTGGAACTGCTACACAAACTGCACGGCGAACTCCAATACGACGGCCTAGACGCGCTGCAACGCGGCATCGCCCGGGACTGCGACGACGCACGGGCCTGGCTGGCGTCGATGCACGCCGAAACCCACCGGCAGACCACACGCGACCGAATTTAGGCAGCGTGTCGACGCGGGCCCGTTGCTCCGGGCCTGCTGGAATCCTCCTGTTTCTCCAACCCTGGCACCAGGCCAGCCAGCGCCATACCGCCATGACTGACAAAACCGATTACCGCAGCACCCTGAATTTGCCCGAGACGCCGTTTCCCATGCGGGGCGACCTGCCCAAGCGCGAGCCTGGCTGGGCCACGGAATGGGACGAACACGGCATCTACAAGAAGCTGCGCATCGCCCGCGCCGGCGCGCCAAAGTTCATCCTGCATGACGGCCCGCCGTATGCCAACGGCCAGATCCACATGGGCCACGCGGTCAACAAGATCCTGAAGGACATGATCGTCAAGGAACGCCAGCTCGAAGGCTTCGACGCGCAGTACATCCCCGGCTGGGACTGCCACGGGCTGCCGATCGAAAATGCGATCGAGAAGAAACACGGCCGCAACCTGGCGCGCGATGAGATGCAGGCAAAAAGCCGCGCCTTCGCCACCGAGCAGATCGCCATCCAGATGGCCGACTTCAAGCGCCTGGGCGTACTCGGTGCGTGGGAGCGGCCCTACCGCACGATGGATTTCAAGAACGAGTCCGACGAGATCCGCGCCTTCAAACGGGTCGTCGAGCGCGGCTTCGTGTACCGCGGGCTCAAGCCCGTCTACTGGTGCTTCGATTGCGGCTCCTCGCTGGCGGAGTTCGAGATCGAATACGCCGACAAGAAGTCGCAGACGCTCGACGTCGGGTTCCTGTGCGCCGAGCCGCAGCGGCTGGCTGCGGCCTTCGGTCTGCCCGCCCTGGACAAGCCCGCCTACGCCGTGATCTGGACCACCACCGCCTGGACCATCCCCGCCAACCAGGCGCTGAACCTGAACCCCGAACTGGTCTATGCGCTGGTCGACACGCCGCGAGGCTTGCTGGTACTGGCCGACAGCCTGGTCGAGAAATGCCTGGAGCGTTACCAGCTCGCTGGAACCGTCGTCGCCCGGACTGTTGGCAAGGCCCTGGGCGGCATCGAGTTCCACCACCCGCTGGCCCATGTCGACGCGGGTTACGACCGGCGTGCACCGGTATACCTGGCGGACTACGCCACCGCCGACGACGGTACCGGTCTGGTGCACTCCTCCCCAGCCTATGGCGTGGAGGATTTCAACAGCTGCGTGGCGCACGGCATGGCGGTGCAGGACATCCTCAATCCGGTGCTGGGCAACGGGCGCTATGTCGCCGAGCTGCCGCTGTTCTGCGGCCTGAACATCTGGAAGGCCTGCCCGGAGATCATCAACACCCTGCGCGACGCCGACCGGCTGTTCGCGACATCGGACATGCAGCACAGCTACCCCCATTGCTGGCGCCACAAGACGCCGGTGATCTACCGGGCCGCAGCCCAGTGGTTCATCCGCATGGACGAAGGCGAAGGGGTGTTCACCAGGGACAAGTCGCCCAAGACGCTGCGCCAACTCGCCCTGGACGCCATCGAACAGACCGCTTTCTACCCGGAGAACGGCCGCACGCGCCTGCGCGACATGATCGCGGGCCGGCCAGACTGGTGCATCAGCCGACAGCGCAGCTGGGGCGTGCCCCTGCCATTCTTCATCCACCGCGATTCCGGTGAACTGCATCCGCGCACCATGGAGATCCTCGACACCGCAGCCGCCATGGTCGAAGCCGGCGGCATCGAGGCCTGGAGCAAGGCCACGCCGGAGTCGATCATCGGCGCCGACGATGCGGCGCTGTATGCCAAGAGCAACGACATCCTGGAGGTCTGGTTCGACTCGGGCACGACGCACACCACGGTGCTCAAGGGCTCGCATCCCGGCAGCGGGCACGACAGCGGGCCCGAGGCCGACCTGTATCTGGAAGGCCATGACCAGCACCGCGGCTGGTTCCACTCATCGCTGCTCACCGCCTGCGCCATGTACGGCCGCGCGCCCTACAAGGGCTTGCTGACGCACGGTTTCACGGTCGACGCCCAGGGCCACAAGATGAGCAAGAGCCAGGGCAATGGCGTGGACCCGCAGGAGACCTCGAAGAAGCTCGGGGCCGAGATCATCCGGCTGTGGGTGGCGGCCAGCGACTACTCCGGCGATATCGCCGGCGACGACAAGATCCTGGCGCGTGTCGTAGACACCTACCGCCGCGTGCGCAACACCCTGAAGTTCCTGCTCGCCAACACCAGCGATTTCGACCCTGCGGCGGACGCGGTGCCATCGGCACAGATGCTGGAGATCGACCGGTACGCCCTGTCCCGCGCCGCCGCACTGCAGGCCGACATCCTGGCGCATTACAAGGTCTACGAATTCCACCCGGTGGTCGCCCGGCTGCAGATCTACTGCAGCGAAGACCTGGGCGCGTTCTACCTCGACATTCTCAAGGACCGGCTGTACACCTCGGCGGCCAAATCACTCGCACGGCGCAGTGCGCAGACCGCGCTGTGGCAGATCACCCAGGCGATGCTGCGCTGGATGGCGCCGTTCCTGAGCTTCACCGCGGAGGAAGCCTGGAAGATCGTCGGCCAGTCGGAGTCGATCTTCCTGGAGACCTTCGCCCGTCTCGACGCGCCGGACCAGCCGCTGCTCGACAAGTGGGGACGCATCCGCGAATTGCGCGACATCGTCAACAAGGACATCGAAGCCGTGCGTGCGGAAGGCCGCGTGGGATCGTCGCTGCAGGCCACGCTCGCACTGGGCCTGCCGGACGCGGATTTCGCATTGCTGGCCTCGCTGGGCGAAGACCTGAAGTTCGTGTTCATCACATCGGCCGTATCGATCGCGCGGCAGGACGCACTGTCGGTTCAGGTCACGCCATCCCCAGCCACCAAATGCGAACGCTGCTGGCACTACCGCGGGGACGTCGGGCACGACGCCACCCATCCGACGCTGTGCAGCCGTTGCACCAGCAATCTGTTTGGCGCTGGCGAACAGCGCAGCGTCGCGTGATGGCCAGGAAACCCTTCCGTCCGCCGACCGGCACGCCAGCCGCGGGCATGCTGACCTGGCTCGGCCTGGCGCTGCTGATCCTGATCGTGGACCAGTTCACCAAGGTGATGGTGATCGGCTACTACAAGCTCGGAGACAGCACCACGGTGACGGGCTTCTTCAACCTGGTACGGGTCCATAACGAGGGCGCCGCATTCTCGTTTCTTGCCGGCGCCTCCGGCTGGCAACGCTGGCTGTTCACGGGTATTGGTGTGGTGGCGGTGCTGTTCATCCTCTGGATGCTGCGTGCACACGCCGGGCAGCGGCTGTTCGCATTCGCGATGGCCTGCATCCTGGGCGGCGCCATCGGCAACCTCGTCGACCGCATCGCTTACGGCCACGTAGTGGATTTCCTGCAGTTTCACTACGGTGGGTGGTACTTTCCCTCTTTCAATGTCGCCGACAGCGCGATTACCATCGGTGCGGTATCCCTGATCCTGGACGAAGTACTGCGTGTGCGGCGCGCCCGATAAATAGTTAGAAACGGAACCACTTGACCCACCTGCTGAACCTGCTTGCCGCGATCGCCCTGTTGGTCTGGGGCACCCACCTGGTGCGCACCGGCATCCTGCGGGTGTACGGCGCCAGCCTGCGCAACGTGCTGGCCAAAAGCGTCAGCAACCGCTTCAACGCGGTGGTCTCGGGTCTGGGCGTCACGGCCGTCGTGCAGTCGAGCACGGCCACGGCGCTGATCGTCGCCTCTTTCGTCGGCAAGGGCCTGATGTCGTTGCCCGCTGCGCTGGCGGTGATGCTGGGTGCCGACATGGGCACGAGCCTGATGGCGGTGGTCTTCTCGCGCGATCTGTCCTGGTTGTCGCCGTTGTTCATCCTGGTCGGAGTGGTGCTGTTCATCACGCGTCAATCCACCACTGTGGGGCGCGTCGGGCGCGTGCTGATCGGCCTGGGCCTGATGCTGCTTGCCTTGAGCCTGGTCAAGGTATCGGCCGAAGTGTTGACCAAGGCGCCTGCGATACAGGCCTTGCTGGCATCGCTGAGCAGCGACCTGCTGCTCGAAATCACCGCAGGCGCGGTCCTGGCGGTCCTGTCGTATTCCAGCCTGGCCATCGTGCTGCTGACGGCTGCCCTCGCCCACAGCGGTGTCATCCCGATCGATGTCGCGCTGGGTCTGGTGCTGGGGGCCAATCTGGGCAGCGGTCTGCTGGCGGTGCTCACCACCCTCAGCACCAATGTCGAGACACGCCAGGTGCCGCTGGGAAACCTGGTGTTCAAGGTGATCGGCGTGGCGGTCGGGGCGCCGTTCGTCGGCCTGTGGCTGCAGACGGTCCGGCCATGGATGCCCGACGTGGCCACCCTGGTGGTGCTCTACCACCTGAGCTTCAACATCATCGTGGCCTGCATCTTCATCGGTTTCACGCAAGTAGTCGCGGGCTGGGTCAACCGGCTGCTCCCCAAGCCGGAGCACACCACGGTCGCAGGCCGGCAGCGCCACCTCGACCCGACGGCCCTGGCGACGCCCTCGCTGGCGATTTCCTGCGCGGTGCGCGAGGCCATGCACCAGGCCGATGTGGTCGAGTCCATGCTGACGGGCATGTTTCGCGTCATCAAGACCAACGACCGCAAGCTGTCCGAGGACCTGCGCAAGATGGACGATACGGTCGACGAGTTGTACTCCGACATCAAGTACTACCTGACCAAGATCTCGCGCGAGGCCCTGAGCGAGAACGAGGGCCGTCGCTGGACCGACATCATCAGCTTCACCATCAACATGGAGCAGATCGGCGACATCGTCGAGCGCATACTGATCGACATCGAGGACAAAAAGATCAACCCCGGGCGTGAATTCTCCGAAGCCGGCATTGCCGAGATCAGCGACCTGCATTCGCGGCTGGTGGCCAACCTGCGCCTGGGCATGAGCGTGTTCCTGCACGGCAATGTGCGTGACGCCCAAAAGCTGCTCGAAGAGAAGACGCGCTTTCGCGACCTGGAGCGCGAGTACGCATCCACCCACCTCGGGCGGCTGGCGGTCAACACGGTGCAAAGCATCGAGACCAGTTCCCTGCACCTGGACCTGATCAGCGATCTCAAACGCATCAATTCACACATCTGCTCGATCGCCTACCCGATTCTCGACTCGGCCGGCGCCCTGGCCCCCAACCGCCTGCGCCAAGCGGTGCTGGACGAACACCCCTGACGCGTGTCGCAGTGCTGTGCGCGGCGCAGCGGCGCCACGCACCCCGCGCCGTCTCGAGCCTGGCGGCCGCAGTCCTGGCGGGTACCTAACCGGAGTCTGGCTGTACGCCGGCGCCCCGCCGCAAGCTGTGGTGCAGCCGGCGCAGCATCACCCACACCAGCGCGGCCACCACCGGCACGGCCACTGCCGCACTGACCTCCGGGCTGAACGGCCAGCCGACGGTCTGCGCCGCCTTGGCAAGGTAACTCAGAAGACCGACGATGTAGTAGGTGATGGCCGCGACCGACAGGCCTTCCACGGCCGACTGCAGCTTGAGCTGCAAATCCTGGCGCTGGTTCATGGTCTTGAGCAGCGCCTGGCTGCTTTGCTCCTGCTCGATCTCGACGCGGGTGCGCAGCAGATTGCTGATGCGCGACACCCGCTGCGACAGCGCGTCCTGTCGCCGCGCGGCCCATTCGCAGGTGCTGCGCGCTGGCGTCAGCCGGCGGTCCATGAAATCGCGGATGGTCTGCATGCCGGGCAGACGCGACTCGGCAATGTCGCGGATGCGTTTGTCCACCAGATCGAAATAGGCCGCACTGGCCGACAGGCGCGAATGGGTGCTGGCATGCTGGCTTTCCACGTCCCCCGCGAGCTTGGTCAGGCGTTCCAGCAACAGCGGTTCGCCATCCCGCGTGGCGGTACGTATCGCCTGCGCCAGTTCGGCCAGTTCCCGCTCTGCCGATGCCAGCACCGACGACACCTCGCGCGCCGCCGGCAGGCCCAGCAGCGCCGCCATGCGGTAGGTTTCAATTTCCAGCAGGCGTTGCACCAGCCGCCCGAGCCGGCGCGGTGACATGGCGCCGGCCAGCAGCACCATGCGGCTGAACCCGTCGGCCTGGATCGCGAAGTCTGTGTACAGCTTGCCGAAGCCATCGGCCACGCAGGACGCGACCAGTGTGTCTTCGTGCAGCACGTGGCCCAGCAGCGTCTCTGCATCGGTCCCGGTTTCCGGGACGACCCACAGGTGCAGGCTTGCCAGGCACTGCCCCGGCAACGCAGCCAACCAGTCCTGCGGCACCACATCGACGGCGGATTCCGGGTCCCGCTCGCCGAACCTGTCCAGCCGGGCGGCATGCAAGAACGTCCAACTGACGAATTCGGTATGCAACTCCCACCGGATCCGGAAGCGCCCGACATCCATGCGCAAGTGGGTGCAGGTGGCGTCGGGCTGGGGCAGGTGGTGGTCGCGCAGCAGGCCTTGCACATGGGCACGGCTGGCCTCGCGCTCGGCTGCATCGCACAGCATCACCAGGTGCGAAATGGCCAGCGGCGCGCTCAGCGGCTCGGGTGGCCGGGCATGGATCTCGTTGTGCAGCAGAACCCGTTGCGGGTGCTGCCGGGGCTGGTGTTGCAGTTGCATCGGGTCCTCGCGCGGCAATTGTCACCGACTCCAGCACGCTGCACCCGGCGACGCCAGCAAAAACGGCACCCGAAGGTGCCGTCCATGCCGAGGGGCGTCGCGTCAATCTTCGACGAAAGTCTCTTCGCGCTTCTTCTTGACGGAGGGCAACAGCACGATGACGAGCAACAGCGCGGCGACCGCCAACAGGCTGGCCGACAGGCCGCGCGTCACAAATACACTCCAGTCGCCGCGCGACAGCAACAAGGCGCGGCGCAGGTTCTCTTCCATCATCGGGCCCAGGATGAAACCAAGCAGCAAGGGCGCGGGCTCTGCACCCAGCTTGATGAACGTGTACCCGATCACACCGAATATCGCCACCATCCAGATATCGAAGGTGTTGTTGTTGGTCGAATACACACCGATAGCGCAGAACAGCACGATGGCCGGGAACAACCAGCGGTAGGGGACGGTCAGCAGTTTGATCCAGATGCCGATCAGGGGCAGGTTCAGGATGATCAGCATGGCGTTGCCGATCCACATGGACGCGATCAGGCCCCAGAACAGTTCCGGGTTGCTGGTCATCACCTGGGGGCCGGGCTGGATGTTGTGGATTGTCATGGCCCCCACCATCAGGGCCATCACGGCATTCGGTGGGATGCCCAGCGTCAGCAAGGGAATGAAGGACGTCTGCGACGCCGCGTTGTTGGCCGCTTCGGGTGCCGCAACACCCCGGATGTTGCCCTTGCCGAACGGCACCTCGCCCGGATGCAGTTTGGTCTTCTTCTCCAGCGTGTAGGCCGCGAAGGCCGCCATGACCGCACCGCCGCCTGGCAGGATGCCCAGCATGGAGCCCAGGGTCGTGCCGCGCAACACGGCAGGAATCATGCGCTTGAAATCCTGCATGGTGGGCATCAGGCCCTTGACCTCCGCCGTGAAGACCTCGCGTTCGCTTTCGTGTTTGCCCAGGTTGCTGATGATCTCGCCGTAGCCGAATACACCCATACCGATCACGATGAAGCCGATGCCATCGGTCAACTCCGGAATATCGAAACTGAAACGCGCGACACCGGAGTTCACATCGGTGCCGACAAGGCCCATCAACAGACCCAGCAGAATCATGCCCACCGCCTTGAGCAGGGAGCCGGACGCCAGCACCACGGCACCGATCAGGCCCAGGATCATCAGGGAGAAGTACTCGGCCGGCCCGAACTTGAACGCCACCTCGGTCAGGGGCACGGCAAATGCCGCCAGCACCAGGGTGCCTACACAGCCTGCGAAAAACGAGCCCAGGCCGGCTGCGGCCAAGGCCGGGCCGGCGCGGCCCTGCCTCGCCATCTGGTAACCGTCGATCACGGTAACGACCGAGGACGACTCCCCGGGCAAGTTGACCAGAATGGCGGTCGTCGAGCCACCGTACTGCGCGCCATAGTAGATGCCGGCCAGCATGATCAACGCCGACACCGGCGGCAACGCGTAGGTGGCGGGCAGCAGCATCGCAATGGTTGCCAGCGGGCCGATGCCAGGCAACACCCCGATCAGCGTGCCCAGCAGACAGCCGATAAACGCATACAGAAGGTTGATCGGCGTGAACGCGACGCCAAAGCCCAGGGAAAGGTTGGTGATGAGATCCATGGTGTCCTCGTTCCTAGCCGGTGATGAAAGCAGGCCACACCGGGAACTGCAGCTTGAGCAAGACAATGAACGCCAGGTAACTCATGACGGCAAGCACCGTAGCGAGCACCAGCACTTCCTTGATCTTGAATTCCTCGCCAGCCAGCGCGGCGATCAGCGTCAGCGCATAGATGGCGATGATCAGCCCGAACGCCGGGAACTTGATGCTGGGCAGGCCGCCCAGCATCAGGCCGAACATCAAGTTGGCGCAGATGATGAAGAACAGCGGCTTCCAGGCCCAGCTTCCGATCTTGTCCCCATCGAGCGTCTCCACCACCATGGCTTTGAAGGTGATGATCGCGCCAAGAACCGCCAGCAACACCCCCAGCATGAGTGGGAAATAGCCCGGGCCCATGCGCGCGCCGTCGCCGATCTTGTAGTTGGTGGCTCCCCACGCAAATGCGATCCCCACAACCATGAACATCAGGCCGGAGAAAAAGTCTTTTTGACTCTTGATACCCATTCAGAAACTCCTCGGACGGTTTTTGCCTGCGCCATTGTGCACGCTAATCCCCTACAGACACCATGTGGATTTCACCTATGTCTAGCGCGCGACAGCTCAGGGTTTACACCAGCGGCGGAGTGGAAGTGAGCACTTCGGACATCACGGTCAGGCCCTCGGCCACGCGCAATGCGCCAGCCAGTCGCAGCGGCCGCATGCCGTCGGCGACCGCCTGTTTGCGCAGC
>JANMZX010000689.1:0-29959 GCA_031383745.1 Rhodoferax sp.
CTTGTTCTTCATCAGGGTGTACGTCATCTTGTTCTGCTTGACGTAGGAGTACTCGACGTAACCGATCGAGTTGGGCAAACGGTTCACGAAAGCGGCAACACCCTCGTTGCCCTTGCCACCGGCGCCCACCGGCCAGTTGACCGCCGTGCCTTCACCGACCTTGGCTTTCCACTCGGGGTGCACCGTGCTCAGGTAGTTGGTGAAATTGAACGTGGTGCCCGATCCGTCGGCGCGACGCACCGGCGCGATGGCGGCATCCGGCAGGGGCAGGCCCGGATTCAAGGCCTTGATGGCCGGATCATCCCACTTGGTGATCTTGCCCAGGAAGATGTCTCCCAGCACCTGGCCGTCAAGCTTCATCTGACCCGGGGCGATGCCCTTGATGTTGACGACCGGAACAGTGCCGCCGATGACGGTGGGGAACTGGATCTGGCCTTTTTGCTTCAGCACGTCATCGGTCTGGGGCATGTCGGAGGCGCCGAAGTCGACCGTCTTGGAGTCGATCTGCTTGATGCCGGCGCCCGATCCGACAGACTGGTAGTTCACCTTGACGCCCGTGGCCTTGTTGTAGTCGGCCGCCCACTTGGAGTAGACGGGGGCCGGGAAACTGGCACCCGCGCCGGTGATTTCCTGAGCGGCAGCGCCCGTGGCGAAGCCCAGGGATGTAACGGTGGCAGCGCTTACCAGCGCCAATTTGAAACGGATTGTCATGTTGTGCCCTTTGAAGTTGATTGCGGGGAACCGAAGCTCGTATGCGCTGACTTTAGGAAGCTTTTGTGACGTCCGTGTGACAGAGGGTGACACAAAAGCCTGCCTCCAGGGCGGTGGCAGTGATGTCCCCAAACGACGGAAACGGATCGAAAGTGCCCGTGGCAGTCAGTGCTGGTGCAACTGCCGGTGCCGCAGGATGGCGAGTTCCAGGTCGGACATGCCACGCGCGGCATCCGCGTCGAGTACCTGGAGCGCGCCCAGCCACAGGGCTGCGGTGGTGGCCAGCACGACCCGCGCTGGAGTCGGGACGCCGCTCCTGGATTCGGGCAAGACCGGTCCTTGCTTGGGTGTGTTCACGGGGCTCCCTGCAAATGCGCGGCGCCAGCTTGGGCATCCGTTGCCGCCGAGCATAGGGGCGCCCCGTGAACTTTTCATGACTGCCAACCAGGCACACCACCCTGCCAGCGCGATCCCGACTGGCACGCTGCGAACGCTGGCGCCGTCAGATCCCCAGGAACGCGTGCCATGCACGCGTGTCGGCCTGCAGCGCCTGCATGCTGCCGTGAAACCGGACGACACCCTTCTCCAGCACATAGGCGCGGTCGCTGACCCGGGCCGCGAACGACAGGTTCTGTTCCGACAACAACATGCTCACGCCCTGCGCCTTGAGTGCCTTGATCATGTGCGCCAGTTGGTCCAAGATGATCGGGGCCACTCCCTCTGTCGGCTCATCCAGCAGCAGCATGTACGGCTGGCCCATCAGCGTGCGTGCGATGCTCAGCATCTGCTGTTCGCCGCCGCTCATATGGGCGCCACGGCGGTGACGCAGCGCCGCAAGCGCCGGGAACAGCGCGAACACGCGCTCCACCGACCACAGCGGCGCGGCACTGCCGTCCGGCCATCGGCGCGCGGTCTGGCGGCCGACCTCCAGGTTTTCGAGCACGGTCAGGTCGGTGAAGATCCGGCGGTCCTCCGGCACGAACCCCAGGCCGAGGCGGGCCGGTTCATGCGGTTCGCATCGCGACAGGTCATGGCCGACGAAGGTGATGGCGCCGGAGCGCCGCAGGCCCATGCCGATCAGCGATTTCATCGTGCTGGACTTGCCTGCTCCATTGCGGCCCATCAGTGCCACCACCTCGCCGCGCCCGACCTCGAGTTCCACGCCATGCAGCACCTGGGCCGCGCCATACCAGGCGCACAGGTGCTCGACGCGCAGCAACGGGGCCGGGTTCAAGGTTTCGCTCCGGCGGGGCCGATCTGGCGGTCGGGCGAAACACCGGCGCCGAAATACACACGACGAACTTCGTCGTACGCGCGAATCTCGTCGGGGCTGCCCTGCGCGAGCAGTCGCCCGCGCGCCATCACGATGATGCGGTCGGCATGGGCAAACACCACATCCATGTTGTGCTCCGTGAAGAGGATGCCCATGCCATGGCGGACCACCAGCGAACGTACCAGCGCCATCAGAACGCCCCGCTCAGCCGGCGCCATGCCGGCCGTTGGCTCGTCCATCAACAGCAGTCGCGGCCCATGGGCCAGCGCCATGGCGAGTTCCACGCGCTTGACGTCACCGTAGGCGAGTTGCGCGCAGGGCAGATCTGCCTGAGCATCCATGCCCACCTGCGCCAACAGCGCCAACGCCTCCGGTCTGGAATAAGCCGCAGCGCGGCGCCACATCGACCACAGGCGCCGGTCACGCGACAACAAGGCCAGCTGCACGTTCTCGACCACGCGCAGGGAGGCGAAGGTTTCCGCAATCTGGAAGGTACGGCCCACACCGAGACGCCATATCTCCCGCGGCGCCATGCCCACAAGTTCCCGTCCACACAGGCGCACCGAGCCATGGTCCGGCCTCAATTGGCCATTGACGATATTGAAAGTGGTCGATTTGCCCGCGCCATTGGGCCCGATCAGCGCCAGCACCTCGCCCGCGGCCAGCGTGAAAGCAACTCCGTCGACCGCCCGCACACCCCCGAACGACTTGGCCAGCCCGGTGACCTCCAGCAGCGGCGAAGCGGTCATCTTTGCGCCTTGACGCTGCGCGCTGCAGTGCCGAGCACGTTGGGCGGCAGTGCAGGGCCCATCAGACATCCCTGCAGCACATCGCGGCATTCGTCCATGGGAACGGCCCGGCGGCGCGCATCAGGCACCTGGCACCGCGCGCCGCGACAGGCGCAGCGCGAGCTGTTGCACGGAGCCCGCGATCCCGCGCGGAAAGGCCAGCACCAGCAGCAGGATGACGCCACCCAGCGCCGCGCGCCAGTAGTCCGTGCTGCGTGCGACGGTATCCTGCAGCCAGGTGTAGGCGAACGCACCCACCACCGGGCCGCTGGGCGACTGCACGCCACCGAGCAGGACCATCACCAGGCCATCCACGGAGCGGCCCACCGCCATCGTTTCGGGTGAGATGCTGCCCTTGGAGAAAGCATGCAGGCCGCCTGCCAGGCCCGCGGCTGAACCGGCGAGCACGAACGCCGCCCATTGCAGCGCGCGCACCGGCAGCCCGAGCGCCTCGGCGCGAACGCCAGAATCACGCACTGCCCGCAAGGCCAGGCCGAACGGGGCAAACAGCACACGGCGCAGGCCCAGAATGCTCGCCGCGACCAGCCCGAGCGTGAGCCAGTAGTAGCTGCGCGTATCGGCAGCCCAGGCGGCTGGCCAAACCCCGATCAGGCCGTTGCTGCCACCGGTCAGGCTATCCCACTGGTAGGTCGCGGCCCACACGATCTGCGCGAAGGCCAATGTCAGCATGGCCAGGTAAACGCCCGTCAGCCGCACTGCAAACCAACCAGCCACCAGCGCCCCCGATGCCGCAACGACCGGTGCCGCGACCAAGGCCAGCTCCATCGGCCATCCGCCGGCGCGCACCAGCAACGCCGCACCATACGCTCCCAGGCCGAGGTAGGCTGCATGGCCGAACGACAGCAGGCCGGCCGGGCCGATGATGAAGTGCAGGCTGCTGGCGAACAAGGCCGCTATCAACAGGTCGATCAGCAACACGGCGACATACGGCCGGTCCGCGGCCAACAGTGGCAATGCCAGCAGGACCAAGCCCAGCACGGCAGCCCCGCCCAGGAAGGCCCGGCCGCCCGGGCGCAACGGTGCCTCGGGTGCAACGCCATGCCGGGACGGCAACTGTGGTCGCCCAAGCAGACCCGATGGGCGCCACACCAGGACCAGCGCCATCACCACAAAGTCCACCACCAGGGTCAACTTCGACACGGATACGGTCACTCCCAGGATATCGACTACACCGATCCAGATGCACACCGCCCTGGATTCCGCGATCAGAAGCGCCGCCAGGAATGCACCCGGGATCGACCCCATGCCCCCCACCACCACCACCACGAACGCCGGCACCAGCATGTTCAGGTCCATCTGCAACGTGGCGGGTTCCCGCGGCAGCTGCAACGCACCGCCCAGCCCGGCGAGCATCGCGCCCAGTGCAAACACCGATGTGAAGATCCAGGCCTGATCGACACCCAGGGCGCTCACCATCTCGCGGTCCTGCGTGGCCGCGCGCACCAGCACACCCCACCGGGTGCGCGTGAGCAGCAACCACAACAACCCGAGCACCGCCGGGCCGGCAACGATCAGGAACAAGTCGTAACTCGGGATGCGACGGCCCAGCAGGTCGACCGCGCCCTTCAGGCCGGGAGCCCGCGGCCCGAGCAGTTCGTCCGGCCCCCACAGCCACAACGCGCAGTCGCTGAGCACCAGCACCAGTGCAAATGTGGCCAGCAGTTGAAACAGTTCGGGGGCCTGGTAGAGACGGCGCAGCAGCAACACCTCGACCGCCACGCCAAGCACACCCACGGCGAGCGGCGCGAGCAGCAAGGACGGCCAGAAACCGATCACGTCGCCCAGGCGCTGCACCAGGCTGCCCGCCAGGTAGATCCCCACCATGTAGAACGAGCCGTGGGCGAAATTGACGATGCGCGTGACACCGAAGATGAGCGACAACCCGGCAGCAACCAGGAACAGCGTGGACGCTCCCGCCAGGCCATTCACCAACTGGACGAGCAGGCCTGACAGGCTCATGCCGGTCAACGCCTGCAGCCTGGTGTCATGCCCACGCCCCGGGTTATCGGATGCAGCCGTACAGCGGCATGGCTCAAGGCGCCGCGCGCGCCTTCTTCACCACATCGGCCGGCGGCTGAAAGCGCGCACCGTCCAGATACTGGTAACCCGTCATCACGCCCTTTCCATCCTGGTTGAGCGTGCGGCCGACGAAGGCGCCCATGGTGGACTGGTGGTCCTGCGGCCGGTAGGTGATGCGACCGAAGGGCGTGTCGACCATGAGGCCCTTGAACGCCGCCACAAGCGGCGCCGTGGCGGTGCCACCGGCCCTGGCGATGCCGGCCGCGGCCGACTTCACCATGCTGTAACCGACGATCGAGCCCAGGCGCGGGTAGTCCTTGAAGCGGGCCTGGTACGCCTGCAGGAAAACCTTGTGCTCGGGTGTCTGGATGCCGTACCAGGGGTACCCGGTCACCAGCCAGCCATTGGGGGTCTCGTCCTTCAGCGTGTCGAGGTATTCAGGCTCACCGGTCAACATGCTCACCACCGCCACGTCCTTGAACAGTCCACGGGTGTTGCCCTCGCGCACGAAGCGTGCGAGATCGGCGCCGAACAACACATTGAAGATGGCGTCGGGCTTGGCATCTGCCAGCGCCTGCGTCACGCTGCCGGCATCGACCTTGCCCAGCGGCGCGGCCTGCTCGGCGACGAACACCGCATCCGGCTGGGCGGCCAACAGCAGTTGCTTGAATGCGGCAACCGCCGACTGTCCGTATTCGTAATTGGGATAGACCAGCGCCCAGCGCTTCTTGCGCAGCTTGAGCGCCTCGGGCACCAGCATGGCCGCCTGCATGTAGGTGCCAGGGCGCAGGCGGAACGTGAACTCGTTGCCACCATCCCAGGTCAGCTTGTCGGTGAGTGGCTCGCCGGCCAGGAAGAATATCTGCTTTTGCCGGGCAAAATCCGCGATCGCGAGCCCGGTGTTGGACAGGTAGGCGCCTGCCAGCAGATCCACCCGCTCGCGCGACAGCAGTTCCTCTGCCGCCCGCACTGCGTCACCGGGGTTCGCATTGTCATCGCGGGTGACGATCTCAAGCCGGCGGCCCAACACGCCGCCAGCGGCATTGACCTCTTCGACCGCCAGTTCCATGCCCTTCTTGTAGGGCTCGAGAAATGCCGGAAAGGCCTTGTAGCTGTTGATCTCGCCGATCTTGATCGCATTCTGGGCGTGGGCCGACGCCCCGGCGAGCAGCGCCGCCGACATGATGAAGGCATGGGAAAAGTTCCAAAGACGGTGCATGGAGCTCCAGACAAGAATTGGGAAACACCGATTTTCCGCGACTTTTCATGATGAATCGCGTATATCGATATCCGGCCCTTTGCCGGCGCACATAGTTCTTTCGGACCATGCGCCAGCGCGTGCGAACGTCACACGCCCGCCCTAGACTGCTTCGAATTCGTTTGGTCCTTGCCGGTCGGGCTCTCTGCGAGGTACCGACCGCTGCCTGTGCAGGAAGGCCGTCGAACGTCCATGCCAGCCCCGCGCGGCGGAGCCCTTGCGACACGTCGATCCCAGATTCCCGGAGAGCCTTTCATGAACCGCGTTCGATATCGACTCACCGCTGCACTGGTGGCGCTTGGCTGCGCCGCCACTCCGCTCGGCGCCCACGCCTGGTGGAACAGCGAGTTCAAGCAACGCACAACCGTGACCCTGAACACCGGCCCCGCAGGCGTCACGACCACCGAAGCCATCAACGCGGCCGCCGTTCCTGTACGTCTGCACTCCGGGAACTTCGATTTCGTCGGCGCCAAACCGGACGGCTCCGATATCCGGGTGATCGCTGCCGATGACAAGACACCCTTGAAGTTCACCATCGAGCGCTTCGACGGCGCCAATGAACTGGCCGTGTTGTGGGTGCAGGTTCCCGTGGTGGCCCCGGGCTCCGACAAGAACCAGTTCCATGTCTATTCCGGCAATCCCAAGGCGGTCGTCGAGGCCGCCACACCGGTTGTCGATGGCGGATCGGTCCTGACGCTGCGTTTCGGGCCGCCCGACGGGCCGGCGCGTGATGCCGGCGGCAGTCCGCTTGGCAGCATCGGCCCGGTGCCGGTCGAGGTCAACGGCCTGATCGGCGCCAGCGCACGCCTGGACGGCTCCCAGGTGGTCGAGGTCGCGGCGGCAGACAACCTGAAGGCTGCCGGTGCAGGCCCCTACAGCATCAGCCTGTGGGTCCTACCGACGGGTTCGGCCGGCACACTGCTCAGCCAGGGGCCGCTCACCCTGGCGCTGGAGAGCGGCAAGCTGGCACTGCGCCTGGGCGTCCTGAAGCTCGCAGGCGGCGATCTGCCACCCTCGGCCTGGGCCCATGTCGCCATGACGCTCGGTGCGGGAAAAGCCACCATCTATGTCAACGGCGCCCAGGCGGCGCAGGCCGATCTGCCCGGCACATCACCGGCCATCGCCGGGCCAATGCGGATCGGTCAGGGCTTCAGCGGCCAGCTCGACGAACTGCAGGTGGCCACGGTGCAGCGCAGCGCCGACTGGATCAGGTTCACCCGCGCTTCCCAGGGCGCCGATGCCAAGCTGGTGGCCAGCCAGGTGCAGAAGGATGGCGAGGCGGAGGAAAGCGGCAGCCACGGCTACTTCGGCATCCTGTTCAAGAACCTGACCACCGACGCCTGGGTGATCATCGGCATCTGCGGATTGATGTTCGTCGTGGCGCTGTGGGTCATGGTCACCAAGACCGTGCTGGTGCGTCGCATCGACAAGGGCAACACCGCGTTCCTGCAGGCCTTCCGTGCCGCACCGCAGGTGCTGAAGGCCGGCGGCGCAACGCAACACCCGGGGTCGACGCTGGCGCGCCTGTACGACGCAGGTGTCACGCAGCTCAATGCCCGCAAGATCGGACAGCCCGGCTCGCGCGGTTTGACCGGCGCCACCATCAATGCCGTCACGGCAGCCGTGCATGCGGATCTGGTGCGCGAGAACCAAATGCTCAATTCACTGATGGTGCTGCTCACCATCGCGATCTCGGGTGGCCCGTTCCTGGGCCTCCTGGGCACCGTGGTCGGCGTGATGATCACGTTTGCCGCGATTGCGGCCGCCGGCGACGTGAATGTCAACGCCATCGCCCCCGGCATCGCCGCCGCGCTGCTGGCGACGGTCGCCGGGCTGGGGGTGGCGATCCCGTCGCTGTTCGGCTACAACTACCTGGCGTCCCGCATCAAGAACATCTCCTCCGACATGCAGGTGTTCGTCGACGAGTTCGTGACCCGCGTGGCAGAGCAGTTCGAAGAAGGCGCGCGAGACTGACATGGCGGCCGACGTCAAGGAAGACAACCAGCCCTACGACGACATCAACGTCACGCCGATGCTGGACCTGGCGTATGTGCTGCTCGTGGTGTTCATCATCCTCACCACTGCGTCGGTGCAGGGTGTGCGCGTGCAGTCTCCTGAGACACGAACCACCAGCAATCTGGCCAAGCCGCAGACACGTGCCATCACGATCACCGGCGACGGCACCCTGTACCTGGATGCCTACCCTGTCACGGTCGAGCAGCTCACCTCGCTGCTGGGCCAGTACAAGGCCGCCAACCCGAACCTGCCCGTGGTCCTCAAGGGGGATGCCGAGGCGCCGTACGACAAGGTGCTGGAGGTGCTGGCCGCAGTGAAGCGGCTCGACATCGCCGAACTCGGCCTGGTCACCAAACGCGTCCCCTGAAGCCCCGGAGACCGACGATGCAGATCCAGGAAGAAGCCAAGCCGTATGACGCCATCAACGTTACGCCGATGCTCGACCTGGCCTACGTGCTGCTGGTCGTGTTCATCCTGATGACCACCGCCTCCGTGCAGGGCCTTGCCATCCGCCTGCCCAAGCCCTCGGCCGCTCCACCGACCGAGCGCCATCCCGTGCACGTGTTGCGCATGGACGCCGAAGGCGGCGCCCGTCTGGACGGCGTGCCCAAGACCGACGAACTGGTCCTGGTGGAGCTCAAGGCGATCCGCGCGCGGGACGCCAGGTCCACGGTGGTGCTGCAGGGCGACGGCAAGGCGCGTTTCGGGCGCGTGGTGGCCATGATCGACCTGTGCAACGAGGCCGAGGTGGCCATGAGCATCGCCACCGGGCGCATCGGATTCTGAGCATGCGAGGCCCGGCCCTGCTCCCACTGCACGCGATGAGCCTTGCGCTGGCGCTGGCGCTGACCGGCTGCAGCGACCAGCCGGAGCGGCCCCGCAAGCAGCAGACGATCAAGCTGTTGCCCGACACCCCACCCCCGCCGCCTCCGCCGCCGAAACCCGAGGACAAACCGCCACCCAAGGCGGATGACAAGCCTCAACCGCAAGCAGCTCCCAAGCCGGTGGACACGCCCCAGCCGCAGGTGCTCAAGTCGGACGAAGCAGCGGGCGCCGGCCCCGGCAGCGGACTGATCGCGGGCACGGTGACGCAGGACTATGTCGACCAGAAGCAAGGCACGGGCGCCACCGTGGGTGGCACAGCGCCGGTCGAGTCCGGCGCCAGCCGGCTGGCGGCCAACGCCTACGGCAATGCGGCATCCAAGGCGCTGAACGAATTCCTGGTGCGCGACAAGGCAGTGAAGCTGCGCGACTACCAGGTGCGGGTGCAATTATGGCTCACCGCCACCGGCAGCCTGCAACGCGCCGAACTGGTCGACAGCACCGGCGACCCGCAGACCGACGAGGCGCTGCGCTCCGCCCTCAACCGCTTTCCCGGCACCAGCAACCCGCCACCGGCCCGATTGCCGCAGCCGATGCGGGTGCTGGTTTCCAACCGACTACTTGGATGACACCCACGATGTTTCGAACCACCACCCTGCCAGGCCGCGCGACGGTGCTGGCCCTGGCCCTGGCGGGCGCCGGCATGGCATGCTGGTGGCCGGCAAACGCCCAGGCGCAGAGCGAACGCGAATCGCTGGAGGCGCTGCGCCAGACCACGCTGGCACTGATCGACGTGCTGGTGCAAAACGGCACCCTGACTCGCGACAAGGCCGACTCGCTGCTGGCCGAAGCGCGCAAACGCGCCGAGACTGCGCTGGCCGAAAGCGCCAGGACCGATCCGCCGGTAGTGCGTGTGCCCTATGTGCCCCAGGTCGTGCGCGACCAGATCCGCAACGAGATCCGCGAAGAGGTGCTGGCACGCGCCAAGGTGGAGCGTTGGGGCGTCCCCAATGCGAGTGCGGAGTGGACCGAGCGCATCAGCATCGAGGGCGACATCCGGGTCCGCTCGCAGTCCGACCGGGCCGGATCCGCCAACCCTGCGCCGCAGGACTTCCTCACCGCGTCGCTTGGCGGCACCACGCGCGCGCCTGACTTTGCCGCCGGCTCGTCGACCGGCCTTGCCACCGGCAGCACGCAGGACGACCGGGATCGCATGCGCATCCGCGCAAGACTGGGCATCAACGCGCGGGTCAGCGACAGCATCAGTGCCGGCATCCGGCTGGCCACCGGCAACAGCACCGACCGGGTCTCCACCAACCAGACGCTGGGCCAGAACTTCAACCGCTACCAGTTCCTGATCGAGCGCGCATTCGTCAAACTCGAACCGACCGATTGGGCCAGCGTCAGCGCCGGGCGCTTCGCCAACCCGTGGTTCAGCAGCGACCTGACCTGGAGCGACAACCTCAATTTCGAGGGCGTCGCGGCCACACTCAAACGACCGCCGGTGGCCAATGCCACCTGGCTGCCATTCGCCACCGTGGGGTACTTTCCGGTGCGCGAGTCGCTGGGTGCCAAGAGCGGGCGCAACGTCATGGGCGCCCAGGTCGGCGTGCAGTGGGAGCCGGGCACGCGCACGCGGCTCAAACTGGGCCTGGCGCAGTACCGCTTCGACCATTTCGAAGGCCGCGTCGACCCCGACTACGACGCCATCAGCGGCCCCGGCGCCAGTTATGGCCAGTACGAATATGAAGCCAGCCTGCGCCAGCGCGGCAACACGCTGTTCCTGACCAACAACCCACTCGAGATTGCCGGCGGCCTGACACCCGACAAGGCCCGCTGGGGCCTGGCATCGCGTTTCCGGCCGGCAGCCATCACGGCGGCGGCGGAGTTTTCGCATTTCTCGCCCTTCGTCGTGGGGCTGTCCGGCGAGGTCGTACGCAACACCGCTTTCGACCGCCAGGAAATTTTCGCCCGCACCGGCATCCAGGTCGACGACGCGCGCAGTTACGGCGCATCCGTTCGCGCCACCTTCGGTTCGGCCCAGGTGCGCGATACCGGCGACTGGCAGGTCAACCTGGGTTATGTCTGGCTCGGCAGTGACGCCGTGCCGGACGCGTTCGTCGGCAGTGACCTGGCCTCCGGCGGCACCAACATCCGCGGTGTCACCGCCGGACTGCTGTACGGCGTTTCGCGCGATACGCAACTGGGCCTGCGCGTGTTGTCCGGCCGGACCATCTCGTCGCCCACGGTGCAGGCGGGCCTGAACAACCGCTACTCGGTGCTCACGATGCAGGTGGACCTGAATGTGCGTTTCTAGCCGTAGCCAAGCCGTAGCGCGGTGGGTGGTCACCCTCGTCTGCTGCGCCACGCTCGGATCCGCTTTCGGGCAGCAGACAAGCCGCGAGCAGGAACAGCTGCGCCGCCTGCGCCAGCAACTGCAACAACTGCAGCAGGGCCAGGCTGCGCACCAGGAAGCCGCGCAGCGGGCGCAGGCCGAGCAGGCCGCGACCCGGGGCCAGCTTGACGCTGCCAAGACGCAACTCGGTGCGGCGCAGTCTGCGCTGCGCCGCGCGCGCTCGGAATCCGCGGCCCAGGCCTTGTCCCTGGAAGCGGCGCAGAAAGAGTCCGAGACGCAGCGCCAACAGAACACCGCCTCGCAGTCCGAACGGGACCGGCTGCAGGCCGAGCTGCAGGCATCGGCGCGCAGCAACGAACAGCTGCGCGCGGCCGGCAGCGACCTGCAGCGCCGGTTGGCGCTCGCCGACGCCGCGCAGGCCGACCTCTCCGGCCGCCACCTGCTGCAGGCCCAGGGTCTGCAGACCTGTATTGCCAGCAACTTTGCCTTGCGCGACATCGCTCAGGAACTGATGCAGCGCTATACCAGCAAGAGCGTGGCCGATGTGCTGGCCGAGAACGAACCGTTTCTGGCGCTGCGCCGGGTGCGCATGGAGAACCTGCTGCAGCACTACCAGGACAAGCTCGACCAGAACGCGCTGAAGGCTGCTGCGCCGGGGCGTGCGGCTGCGCCCGGCACCGAGCTGCCCAACCCGGGAACCGTCCGTGGCCGTTGAGCGCGCCGGATGGGGACTGCGGCGCGCCGCCGCACTGGCCTTCGGGCTTGCCGCCCTGCTGTGCGCCACCACCGCGCGCTCCGAGGACGAACACCGGGCGCTGTCGTCACTGCAAGGGCCGCCGGGCCTGGCGGCACGCGGCCCGTCGCCAGACGAGCAACAACGTGAACGCCTGCTGCGCGGCGGCGGCGTATTTGGGCCGCGCGCCCTGCGCGAGCCGGATCTCGCGCTGCTGAGCGCGGCCCGGTCGGCGCGCTGGGGCGAGGCGCTGCAACTGCTCAAGACCGGCCAGGCCGACGCCAATGCACGCGATGTGCTGGGCGGTCACACCGTGGTGCTCGCTGCGCGCGCCGGGCAGGACGACCTGGTACGCGAACTGCTGCGCCGCGGCACCGACACCGAGCGCGTCGGCGAAGACGGTTTCACCGCGCTGGGTGCTGCGGCGTTTGCCGGGCATCGCAGCACCGTGCGATTGATGTTGCGTGCCGGTGTGGACCCGCAGCGTTGGGGTTCCACCGGCCAGACCGCTCTGCACCTGGCCAGTCTGGCCGGCCATGTGCAGGTTCTGGATGAGCTGCTGGGTGCAGGCGTCGACATCGAACTGCTCAACCGCCAGCGTGAGACCGCGCTCGACGTGGCCGCAGCGGCAGGCCAGCAGGACAGCATGGACCGCCTGATCAAGGCCGGTGCCAACCTCGTGCTGGCCGGTCGACGCTGAGTCCCACATGCAATCGCCGGGCCGCCCCAAGTATGCGTGCTCCCCCTCGGGGGGCGGACGCCGCAAAGCGGCGGCCTGAGGCGCGCTCCATAGTCCGAACGAACCATCGCCGGGTCGATTCAGGCATCGAATCTGTCATGTCGCCATGCCATTCTCAATCCGCTCTGCCGGGCGATGTATGTGCAGAGCCAAACGGACTAGTGAAAGCCCTGGTTTCGTGTTTGGCATGACATACGCCCTACCTAAAGTTCCCTGGACGTGTGCAAAGACCGTCTGACCCTCAACCCAATCTCCTCAGGAGGAAGAATCCATGAAGTTTCAACTCAATACTCTGGTCGCTGCTGCCGCGATGGCACTGGTTGCTGGTGGCGCGCAGGCTGCCATCAGCAACTCCGACCAGAACTTCGGCAACAGCTCGGCGCTGTTCGTCGCCATGGACGGCGCCACGGGCACGCCGTCACATTCGCTGGTGGTCGACCTCGGTGTGTCCATGGCGGACTTCGTGAAGATCACAAGCGGCGTCAGTTCGACAGCGGGAGCACTTAGCGCCGATGGCACTTTCGCCTCTTGGAACTTCAACACCAACGCACGTACCGTGAACAATGCGGCTGTTGCTGGTGACTACGCATGGTCTGGCGCCGTGTCGAGTTTCTTCTCCAGCGCCCAGGGCGGTGTCCGCTGGGGCGTCATCGGTGCAGACAATGTCTCTGGCGCCATCAGCGGCACCAATACGCTGTTGAACCGCAACATGCTCGCCACCGGGTCGGTCGTGAATGGTGTCAATGCTCCGACGCAGGCCAACATCACCGGGTTCAACAGTTCGGCAGCCGTGTCCAGTGGCATTGGGGTGTTCCAAAACTTCGTCGCAGCCCAATTCGGCACAGGCACCCATGGCACCAACGCGGACGGGGCCAGCACTGCCACCACGGGCAATGCCTTCCTGAACACCGCGCTGCGCGGAAACTTCAACGGCCAGTTGCCCTGGACCTACCTGTCGGATCTGGATACGACGAGCAACCTCTTCCTGGTCAAGCAACTGGCCAATCCCGTGGTCTACCAGCTGGGTCAGACCTACGGCGTGGATACCCTGCTGACCGCCGGAGCGACGACCTTCCACTACGACTCGGGCACAAATGTGCTGACCTTGGCCGCAGTTCCCGAGCCGGAGACGTACGCAATGCTGCTGGCCGGTCTGGCCATGGTCGGATCCCTGGTTCGTCGCCGCAATCGCCGGGCCTGATCCCGTCTGCCGCAAGCGCCTGCAAGGGCCGCCGCGCTGCCCCGTTGTTCACCGTTTCGCTTGTTGGGCCCGTCCGTGCGGCGGGTCCGTTCCTTCCTGTTCCTCACTATTTCGGAGTCCCTCATGAAACTCTCTCCCATCGTCCTCGCGGTCGTCGCACTGTCGGCTGCCACCTCGTCCCTCGCCGCCCCCAGCGCGGCGCGTATCGCCGTCAGTTCAGGCGCCTCCGCTACCAAGGGCAACCTGGCTGCGTCGCTCGCCGTCCTGTGCAAGGCCGGAACGGGCAATTCCAACAACGTCCTGACAGAATTTGCATCCGGCGGCAACATCTCGACCTACGTATGTGCCGACACGGCAGTGACCGGTGGTGCAGCTGGCACCTACCTCAGCAAGGCGAACACTGGCTTCAAGAATTTCTTCGGCACCAATTTCGCCGAATTGCGCCTGAACGTCTCGGGTGGCTCCTTCACAGCCGTCTGCGCGCTCAACGGCTGGCCGGCGGGCACTTCCTGCGCAACGGTCAATCCAGGCGGCGTGGGCGACAGCTACCGTGATCCGGCCACGCTCACCAACGTGCTGCCCGCAGCCGGCCAGGTCATCGTGGGCGGCCTGATGGACGTCGCACCCGACACCTGGCCCGCAGGCGTCACGGCCGGCCTGAGCATCCCGTCCGCTGAGCCCACCGGCGTGGCCCAGAGCTTCGGCGTTGCAGTGAGCGACACGCTCTACACCGCCATGTTCAACGAGCAGAAGGCCGCTGCCGGTGGCGCCACCATCGCCAAGCCGATTCCCGGCAGCTGCCTGGTGACCGACACGACCAGGCTCGAGTGCGTGCCCACAGTCAGCAAGGGCCAGATGGCGACCATCATGGCCAACAACGAGTTCAATGACGCCTATTCGCGCGGCGCCGGTTTCCTGGCCGGTTCGGCCCTGGATGGCACGTTCCTCGAGTACAACCGCCGTGCCGACACCTCCGGCACGCAGGCCGCGGCCCAGGCCTATTTCCTGGGCCTGCCGTGTTCGTCCACGCAGCTCAGCATCGTGACGGCTCCGGCAGTGGGCTCCAGCACCGAGATCGGCGCCATCCGCGTGTACGCGCACGCCGGTACCGGTGACGTGCGCACGCGCCTGAATACTGCCGGCGTCTACGGCATCGGCATCATCTCGGGCGAGAACAACCAGACCTCAGCCACGACCTGGAAGTGGGTGCGCCTGCAAGGTGCCCCGATCGGCGAAAACGCCACGCCCGCCACCGGCGTGACCAACCGGGCCTCCGTGATCAACGGCTCCTACGACTTCTATTTCGAGAGCAAGGTCGCTCCGGGAAGTGCTGCCGGTTCGTCGGCCTTCTGGGGCGCCGTGACGGGCACGCTCAACACATTGGCAGCCCCCGTCGGCCTGCTCAACGCGACCGACCTGGGTGCCTACAACAAGGGCGGCAACGCCTGCCAGTTCAACGCCCGTTGATCAGGGTGCGGGCCGGCCTAGGGGCGCCCTGCGCCACGGGCTGGCCCTGTTTCTTGCCAGGCTGACGCCCCACCCGTGGACCCCCAAGGGCGGGCATTCTTGAGTTCAGGCCCCTGCGGGGGCCGTTTCCCATTATTGCCGCGTGAAACTTCACCGATTCCTGCTCCCTGCCCCCTTGCTGCTACGCACGTGGCTGATGCTTGCCGCCGCCAGCGCTGTATGGAGCCTGTCCGGGCCCACGGCGCACGCACAAGGCGCAGCCGCGCAGGCCACGCAGCAGCAGTCTGCGGACACCTTGCGCTTCGACATTCTCGAGTTTGTGGTCCAGGGCGACACCGTGCTCGGCGCCGCCGCCATCGAACGCGCGGTCTACCCCTTCCTTGGGCCGCAACGTTCGCTTGCCCATGCAGAAGGAGCGCGCAAGGCCCTGGAGAAGGCCTATCACGACGCCGGTTTCCTGAGCGTCAACGTGGTGCTTCCCGAGCAATCCGTGGGGCATGGCGGCGGGGCGTTGCGCCTGCTGGTGATGGCTTCGTCGGTGGACAGGTTGCGCGTGACGGGAGCGCAATACACCCTGCCCAGCCGTCTGCGCGAGGCACTGCCCAGCCTCGCTGCGGGGCGCGTGCCGAACTTCAACGAGATGCAGGAAGAACTGGCACAGGTCGCCCGGGCCAGCGCAGACCGGGAAATCACGCCGATCGTGGCAGCGGGTGAACGCCCGGACTCGATGGATGTCGAACTCCAGCTGCAGGAGCGCGCGCCGCTGCACGCATCGGTGGAGCTCAACAACAAGCGCTCGCCGAACACCCGCGCGGGGCGCCTCGAAGCGGGCGTGGAATACAACAATCTGTTCCAGCGCGGACATTCGATCGGCCTGAACTGGACGTACTCTCCATCGCGGCCGGCCGAGGCCAATATCCAGACCCTGAACTACAACCTCCCGCTAGGCGGCCCGGCAGACCGGCTGTACCTGGCCTACGTACATTCCGACAGCAACACGCAGACGCCGCTCGGCGGCGCCACCGTCTCGCGCGGCAGCACATGGCGCCTGCGCTGGCGCGACGAGCTGCGCGGCCTCGATGGCCTGTCGCATGCGATGACCTGGGGCATGACGATGCGCGACCTGCGCGATGCCAACATCAACGTGGGCGGCATCAGCACGGCATCACCGCCCCTGCGGTACCCGACGTTTCAGGCCGGCTACGAACTGGATCTGTCGGGTGGCGGCGAGGGCGCCATGGAGCGCCGCGCGACGCGGCTGCAGGCCGACCTCACGCTGGGTGTCGCCAGCCTGGGCCGGCGCACCGTCGATTGCTTCGGAACTCCGCTGGACCAGTTCGCATGCAAGCGCAGCGCGGCGGAGCCCGGCTTTCAAACCCTGGGCATGACCATGTCGCATCGGGAACCGCTGGGCCGCTGGACCCTGGATGCGCGGCTGCAGGCACAACTGGCCGACGCACCCCTGGTGCCTGCCGAGCAGGTGGTTTTTGGCGGGATGGACACCGTACGCGGCTACGACGAGGGCGAGCAGGCCGGCGATCTGGGCGCTGCCTTGCGGCTGGAAATCACCTCGCCGCCGTGGCAGCTGCTGGACGCAGCGTTGTCGCTGCGTGCCAAGGGGTTCTATGACGCCGCCGTCCTGCGGCGCCATCAGCCGCTGCCCTCGGAGCTCGCGCGCGCCAGCTTGTCCAGTGCCGGCCTCGGGGTGCTGCTGCAATCGTCCATGGGGCTGCAAAGCTCCCTGCATTGGGTGCGCCTGCGCCCGGTCGCGGGCAGCAACCGGCGTCAGCGCTGGGAATTCACCTTGCGCCAGGTGTTTTGATGAACGACCACGTAGCCGGCCCTGAACCCATCACCGCCCCCATCAGCCCGCGAACCCGAATACCATGAATCTGCATCTGCACCGCCTGGTCTTCAGCCGACGCCACGGCACTCTGGTGGCTGTGGCCGAACACACACATGCCGGCGGCAAGTGTGCCGGCGGCGAAACAAGTGGCGCGCGTGCATCGGCGCGCGTACGCTTTGCCGTGCCAATGCCAGCCCTGCTGGCGAGCGTCCTGGGCTCGATGCTGCCTGCGCCACAGGCGGCTGCTCAGACACGTGCCCCGCTGGTGTTCGCCAGCCGGCTCGCTCCCCCGGCCGTGAAGCTGCCAGTGCCATATGGGCGCAGTGGCGCGCCAGTCGCGACACCGCGCCCCTTCGTGTACGACCCCGCCAAAGGCAGTGGCTCGGCCGATCTGGAGGCCACTGGCCGCGTGGCGTGGAGCGTTGACGGCAACAATGCCACTTTCAACCAGGGCAGCGAAGCGCGGGTTGTCATCAACTGGGACAGCTTCAACATCGCTGCCGGCTACCAGGTCAACTTCATCCAGAACAAGGACCCGGCCAAGTATGTGTCTGCGCTCAACCGCATCTGGAACGCCGACCCGTCGCTGATCTTCGGCTCGCTCAAGGCCGACCGCGAGGTGATCCTGCTCAACGCCAACGGCGTGTATTTCGGCCGCGGCGCCCGCGTGGACACCGGCAAGTTCATTGCTTCCTCGCTCTCCATCGCTGACAGCGTGTTCGACAAGGGCCTGCGCAATGTGACGGACGGCAGCGCCGTTTTCGATGCCGCCGGCGTTGGTTACCGTCCGACGAACCGGGACAGCGGCGTAACGGTGGAGGCCGGCGCCGAACTGCGCAGTGCGGCTGGGGGCGATGTGCTGCTGCTGGCACCGCGTGTCGTCAACGAAGGGCGCATCGAGACGCCTTCGGGGCAGACCGTGCTGGCCGCGGGGCAGAAGGTCTACCTCATGAGTTCGTCGGACCCGCGCCAGCGCGGGATCATCGTGGCCGTGGACCCGTTCAAGGCAACGGGCGATAACACCACCAACGACGCCACGCTGGGCATCGCGACCAATGCCGCCACCGGCAGCTACAAGACCGTGGGCGGAGCCACGGTCGACAGCGCCACACCGGACGCCACCGCGGGTTTGGTCACACGCATCAATGAAATCCGCGCCGAAAGCGGAACGGTCAATCTGGTGGGCCTCAGCGTACGCCAGAAGGGCGTGATCAATGCCACCACGGCCGTCAAGGGCGCCAACGGTTCGATCCATCTCCAGGCCATGGCGTCCACGGCCGCCTTGCGTGCCGGCGCCGCCGAGGTCTTCGGCAGTGCCGGCGCGCGCGGCCTGACCGTCGAAGCGAATTCCCTGGTGCGTGTGGGCGCCGAACTGGGATCGGTGGAGATTGGCGCGGGCAGCAGCACGATCGTCCTGCCCGATGCTGGCAACCGCACCCAGTTCGACGCCGAGGTGTTCAATCCGTCGCGCATTCGCGTGGAGGGTCGCAGCATCGTGGTGGAATCCGGCGCGCAGATCACGGCGCCGGCCGGGCGCATCGAGCTGTTGGCGGCGCGCGACACCATGGCCAACCCGCTGTTCGACACCTCGGCCACCAACCTGGCGGCGAGTGGCGACGACAGCCGCATCGTCGTCGCCCCAGGCGCACGGATCAACGCTGCGGGATTGAAGGACGTCGCGGTCGATGGCACGCGCAATCAGGGCGCGCAACGGCTGTTCCGCATCGAGTTGGCGGACGCACCGGTGCAGCGCAGCGGACCGCTATACCGCAGCGAGGTCTTCTTCGACCTGCGCGACGGTGCGAAGATCACGGCGGCCGATGTCACCGGCGCGGCAGCCGCCATCGGCCGCACCGCGCGTGAGCACTCCGCCAACGGCGGCAGCGTGCGTATCGAAGCCGATGGTGCCGTGGTGCTGGGCGAGGATGCCCATGTGGACGTATCTGGCGGCTCGACACACTACGCCCAGACCGTTCTGCAGAACAGTCTCGTCGTGCGCGACGGCCGGGTCATGGCCTTCTCGACGGCCAGCCCGGACTTCGCGATCGACGAGCTGTTTTCGTCGCGCCAGCGCGTTGTGGTCCCCGCCTACGACGAAGGGCAAGCGGGGGGCGATCTCAGCATCAGCGCGCGCCGGCTGGCACTCGATGGCACCCTCAAGGGGGGCGTCGTCCAAGGTGAACGCCAGCGTATAGGAACCAGTCCGCGCGCCGCGCCGGCAACCCTGCACGTGGGGCGCAGCGTGGGACCGCGCCCGGACCAGCAGCAGAACTATCTCCGCGGCATCCAGCTCGATGCCGCGCACGCAGCGGTGGTGGACGCCGCGTTTTTTTCCGACCCGCTGCAGGGCTCGCTCGAAGCGCTGGGCTCCAGCGCTGGCGTGGCGCTGGCCAAGCTCCAGGCCTCTGGCTTCGGCAGCGTCGCGCTGCGTGCCGACGAGATCGTGCAGCCGGTGCACGGCGCGCTGAACCTGGGCCCCGGTGGCACGATGGATCTGCAGGCAACGCGCTCCATCGTACTCGATGGCGACTTCAGTGCCCCCGGTGGCAGCATCGTCGCACGCACGCTGTTCGCCAGCGCGAACTCGGCCACCACCGGAGAAGGCGACATTCACCTGTCGGGCAGCACCACGCTGGACGTGGCCGGCTTGTGGACCAACGACACAGCAGCCGCGACCGCGCAGGGCAATTCGGGTCTGTTGCAGCGTGATGGCGGCAAGATCAGTGTGCTGGCGCGCCATTCGCTCACTGTTGAGCCGGGTGCGTCACTGGATGTTTCCGGAGGTGCGTGGCTCAACGGCAAGGGCGCGATCAGCAATGGCAGGGCCGGCACGCTGACGCTGTCCGCAGGCCCTTCGAATGTGGGCGCCGTCGCGATGTCGATCAGTGGCGCGCGCCTGTCCGGCTACGACTTCGGCAACGGGGGAACGCTGTCCCTGACCGTACCGGGCCTGACGGTGGGCCCGACCGATTCCGGCGGCTTCATGCTGGCGCCGGATTTTTTCTCCGCCGGCGGCTTCGGCAACATCGCTGTGCATGCCAACGGTGACATCCATGTGGTTTCCGGCACGCAGGTCGCGCCGCGCCTGCTGAACTGGGCGCTGGCACCGGGCTTTCGCAGCGCTGCCAGCGGCCCGATGCGTGCGGGGGTGGCGGCATCGGTACTGCTCGATCCGCAACTGGCCCAGCGCGCACCGGTCAACCTGTCCCTCGGCGCCGAGCGCGACATGCTGTTCGGCGGCGCCAGCCTGCGGGTGGAACGCGGGGCCGGCATTGCGCTCGATCCCGCCGGCGCGCTCAATCTCGCTGCCACGCGCAATCTCGAGGTCGGCGCGGGTGGCGGCATGCCCGGCCAGGTCTCGGAGCTCACGGCGCGCGGCGGCATCATCACGCTGGGAATCCAGGGTGTGCGCGGCAGCGACAGCGATCCGGCACTCGATGCCGCTGGCTTCCTGGGGGACCAGGCGTTGTGGCTGGGCAGCGGCGCGCGGCTTTCCGTGGCCGGCATCGCGCAGCTGCGACCGGAGCTTGCGGCGCCATTGGCGGGCAGCATGCGGACCGACACCAGTGCCACGCCAGCGGGCGAGCGTGTCACCGGCACGGTACGGGGCGGCGGCAGCATCACGCTATCAGCGCAACGCGGCTACGTGGTGGCCGAGCGGGGCTCCTCGATGGTGCTGGAAGGTGCCAGTGCCCCGGTCAACCTTCCGGGCATGGCGGCGCCTGTCACGGTGTCCAAGCCTGGCGGCACGCTGAGCGTCTCGACGCCGGAGGGTTTCGTGCTGGACGGCAGCGTATCGGCCCAGGCGCCCCGCGATGGCACTGGCCGCACGCTGGCCGATGGCGGGCGACTGAGCGTGGCGGTCGGCGTGGGCGGCACGCAGACGGGCAACCAGGGGCCGGTGGCCTACCCCGATGATCCGTTCGCCAACCAGAACCCCAGGGCCCGGACCGTCGCCGTCGGATCCTATGACGGCCTGCTGGCGGCCAACGGCGTCGTGCCGGGGCAGGATCTGTCGCAGGCCCTGGGCAACGGCACGGGATATCTACGCACCTCCCTGCTGACCGGCGCCGGGTTCAGCCGCCTGGCACTTGGCGCGGGCGATGCCGTGCGCTTCGATACCAGCCTTGCGCTCTCCATGCCACTGGGCATACAGATCGATGCGCCGGCCATTGCGGCAGCACCTGGCACACAGGTGCGCCTGGACGGCGGCCTGGTCCAGCTCGGCGACCAGCAGGCCGGGCGATCCGGCAGCCGTGCACCGCAACGCGGCGCGCTGCCAGACGCGTCGGGCACCGGCTCCACACGCCTGGCCATCACGGCTCCCTTGATCGAACTCTATGGCGACTGGGGGCTGCAGGGGTTCTCCAACGTGCTGCTCGATGCGGGCGCGACGCGCGAGGGCGAGATTCGCTTGTCCAACCTGCTGCCGGGGCTGCGCTCGGGAACGCTGGGCTTCGCCGGCACGTTGACACTCGCGGCCGGCCAGGTGTATGCGACCAGTGGAACGCGCTACGTTTTGGCGGGCCTTGCGGCGACTGCTCCCGAGGACCCTGGCAGCACGCTGCGGGTACGCAAAGGCCCTGCAGGCGCGGCGACACGCCCACCCCTGTCGGCCTTTGGCGCCTTCGAGGGCAGTGCCACGCACATTCTTCAGAACGGCGTATTGCACCAGCCCTTTGGCAGCATCACCCTGGACGCGCAGCGCGACCTGGTGCTGGGCACCGGCAGCCTGACCTCGGTGTCCGCACTGGGCGCTACCGTTCCCTACGGCGTGACAACCAACCTGACCAACTGGACGCTGCCCGATGGCGCCGAGGCCAGCTTGCTGCCCCGGGCCAAAGGCGTCGCGCTTTCCGGCAGCCAGGTGGTGAGCAACCCTGGCGCCATCGTCAGCGCCAGCGGCGGCGGCACGGTCCAGGCCTGGGAGTTCTTTCCCGGCATTGGCGGAAACAAGGACTATCTGGCGACCCCGGGCCTGTACGCGGTGCTGCCTGACTACGCGGCAACGCAGGCCTTGGCGCTCAATGGAGGCAAGCTGGACGACGCCCAGCAGGGGCGCCGCATCACCATCACGACGCCCGGCTCCGGCCTGCCACCGGGCACCTACACGCTGCTGCCGGCGCGCTATGCGCTGCTAGGCGGGGCCTTGTCGCAGGGTGCCTTCATTGTCCGCCGCGCGGCGGACCAGGGCAAGGTCGCACTGAGCTCGGCGCTGCGGCAGGACGACGGCGGTGTGGTGGTGGCAGGCTACCTGGGTGAAGCGGGTTCCGTCAACGTCGGCACGCCAGGTGAACGATTCGTGGTCGAACCGATGGCCACGTTCCGTGCCAAGGGCGAGGTTCGCCTTACCGACATCAGCGATCTGCTGGTCAACCGCGCCACGACGCTGGGCCAGCCGATCATGCCAGCCGTGCCACGCGATGCAGGACGGGTGCAGGTTGTTGCAACCGGCAGCGATCCGGGCAGCTGGCAGGCCCGGCTCGAGCTGCAGGCCAATGGCGGGCTCGGGGGCCTGCTGGACATGTCGGCTACGCGCCTGGCGCTGGTCGACGATCTGGCGAAGACGCCGGGCGGGGCGCTGGGCGTGGCCGCCGACGTGCTCGCGCGCAGCGGCGCCGGCAGCGTCCTGCTGGGCGCCCTGCGCAGCGCGGGCACCGCGCAGGATGGCAGCCCGTTGACCGATGCGGCGGGCCGTGCGGTCTGGAACCTCGACCAGAGCGCCACCCAGGCCGTCACGGTGGACCTCGGCGTACGTGCGCTGCAGGTGGAAGAACTGCTGCTCGCGGCCACCGACGGCGTATTGCTTGCGCCGCGCTCGCGCATTGACGCCACCGCCGCCGCAACCCTCGGAGCGCGCACGTTGGCGAGCCATGGGCAGGGCAGCCTGCTCGCCATCAGCGCCAATCCGCTGGACCTGGTGCGTACTGACGCTCAGCAGGCGGCCGGAAGCCTGGTGATCGGCTCAGGCAGCAACCTCCGTGGCGCGCAGCTCGGGCTGGACACCACCGGCGTGCTGAAGGTCGACGGCACGGCCCGGCTGGCGGCGCCCGCCCTCGGACTTGGGGCCCGGCGCATCCTGGTGGGACCGGGCGCTGCGCCAGACGCGGGTGGCAGCGTGCTGGCCGGCGCGCTGCTGGATGCGGCGCGTGACAGCGACGAACTGGCACTGCGCGCCTACCAGAGCATCGACTTCATCGGAGCGCAGAACTGGTCGACACGCACGACTGCCGATGCGCCCGGTCATTTGGCCTCCAGGCTGGTGCTGGATGCGCCGGTCGTGCGTGGGCTGAACGCACAGGATGGCGCGGCCGCGCGTACCGACATCGCTGCGCACGAAGTGGTGCTGCGCAACACCAGCGGCGCGGCCCCCGACCATGGCCTGGCGGGGCAAGGCGAACTCGTGCTGCAGGCGCTGCCCTTGCCGCGATTCGGCTCCACTGGCGGCCTCGTGCTCGGCGAAGGCAGCATGGCGCTGGGTTTTGATCGCGTGGCGCTACGCTCGGGTGGCGACATCGTGCTGCAAGGCCAGGGTGCAAAGAGCGCGCAACAGGACCTCACGCTGGCGGCCGCGCGCGTGACCGCCGCAACCGGCACGGACCAGTCGCTTGCAGCAAGCGGCACGCTGCGCATCGCAGCCGAGACGGGGAGCCGCACACTGGGCGAACGCGTTGGGCAGGGAGCGCGCCTGCAACTGAGCGGCGCCACGGTGGTTCAACAGGGCGTGGTCGACCTGCCCGGCGGCAGCCTGGCATTGGGTGCGCAGGGCACGCAGGCCGGCGCTGCGGCGATCCTGTTCGATGCCGGGTCCCAGACTTCCGTGGCCGGCTTCACCTTGCCTGCGACCGACGGTTTCGAGGCCTTCGGCCGTGCTGGCAGCCTGCAGGCCCGTGCGGCGCTGGGCCGTGTCGATGTGCTGGGCACCCTGGACGCTGGCGCCGCCCGCCGCTTCGACGGCAGCCTGGGCCTGGGCGATGCGGGCAGCATCGTGATCTCGGCCACGGGCGCTGGCGGCCAGCTCGTCCTGTCGCGGATGTCGCAGGGCGGCGCGACCATCTCCGGCGCACTGCAGGCACACGGAGGCAGCGGCGCGACCGATCAGGGCGGACGCATCCTCGTCGACGTGGCGGGGATGGCCAGCGCGGATGCCCTGGCGCAGGCTGCCCGGGCCGGTGGCGTCACGGGCGAGTTCGGGCTGCGCGTGCGCGGCGGCAATGTGTCCCTGGCGCAGGACATCCGCGCCGCGAAGATCACGCTGAGCGCCGACGCGGGCGGGCTCAGCGTGGGGACGGCCACGCTGGATGCGGCATCGGCCACGGGAGGTGTGGTCCGCCTTTCGGCGGGCGGCAGGCTCACGCTCGGCGCGAGCGCGCGCATCGATGCGCGTTCCCTGCGGGCAGGTGCCAACGGCGGCGACGTCTTGCTGGCCAGCACGGCGGATCAGGTGCACCTGGATGCCGGCGCGCTCGTCGACACACGCGGCGACGATGCGCAGGACGGCCGCATCGTGCTGCGCGCGCAGCGCGGCGCCGACAACACATCGGTGAAGATCGAGCCGCTGGACTCCACGCGGCTGTTGGCAGGCGAGGTGGACCTGGAGGCGGTGCTACGCTACAACTCCGTGACCGTGGGCGCGGTCACGCGGGACATCACCGCCGTCGCCGCCGGCGCCAGCGCGATCGCCGGATCCGGCGCCAGCAGCACCGGCACCCTCGGACAGGACACCGTCCGCAGCGACAGTGCGGGCTTCATGGCCGCGAGGGACGACATCCTGGCCGGACTGGGCATCAGCGCGCAGGAAGCGCAACGGGTGCATCTGCGCGCCGGCGTCGAAGTTCGCGCTGCCGGCAACCTTGCGGTGACCGGCAACTGGCAGCTCGACGCCGACCGTCCCGGCGAGGACGGGGGCTTCCTGACGCTGCGCGCTGCGGGCAACCTGGCGCTCAATGGCTCGCTCAGCGACGGCTTCATCACCAACAGCACCGACAACACAGCCGTCGTTCTCAACGGCAACGCGCGCTCCTGGTCGATGCGCCTTGCGGCCGGCGCCGACCTGAGCGCGGCCGATCCGCTGGCCGTGCGCGACCTCAGTGGGGCTTTGACGGGTGACCTCCTCGTGTCTGCGAACCGCATGGTGCGCACTGGCGCCGGGTCGATCGAGATGGCTGCGGGCCGCGACATCGTGTTCCAGGGTTCCGGCGCCACGCAGGCCACGGCCTACGTCGCCGGGCGCCGGATGGCGGGCGATACGGAGTTGCTGGCGGACCTGTTCGCCGGTCAGACTGCCAAACCCGGTTTCACCGAGCAGGGTGGTCGTCTGGCTCTGGAGGCCCGACGCGACATAACAAGCCAGGAGGCCTCGCAGCTCGTGAACAACTGGCTGTGGCGCACCGGCAGGCCGGCCGGCGACAGTTACGCGGCATCAAGCCAGCTCGCCTGGTGGACCGAATTCAGCAAATTCCGCCAGACCCTGGGCTCCTTTGGCGGCGGTGACCTGAGCGTGCGCGCCGGCGGCAACATCGTCAACCTGCAGGCCATGGCACCCACGTCCGGCTGGGCCGACAGCAGGAACATCGCCCAGGCCGCGCTGCAGGTGCGCAACGGCGGCGATGTGCGGGTGTCCGCCGGTGGCGACATCGTGGCCGGGCAGTACCTGCTCGGGCGCGGCGAGGGGCAGCTCCGCGCGGAAGGGGGCATTGTCGAAGCCCCGGGCAATGCCAGAGCCGAGAGCACGCTGCTCGCGCTCATGGACGGGACCTGGGATGTTGCGGCCCGGAAAGACCTCAGCGTCGGCGGAGTCTTCAATCCGACCGCTGTGCCCGTTTCAAACGCCGACAGCCGCGTCGATCGTTCCAGCTTTTTCTACACCTGGGGAAACAACGCGGCAGTGAGCCTGAATGCCACTGCGGGTTCAGCCCGCCTTTTGAGCGAAATGACCGAAAGCACGTACATCGGAGGGTACAGACTGGACAACCAGTCCTCGTCAAAGAGCCTGTTCCAGGTGCTGCCCGCATCGCTGAGCATCACTGCGGCGAGTGACGATGTGCAGTTCTTCCGCGACGGCTCAGGTGGTGCGGCCTTGTTCCCCGCGGCCCGGGGCGCGCTGGAAGTCTGGTCGGGAGGCAACCTGACGCTGTACAACAGGCTGGCAATGGCCGACAGCAGTGCCGCGTTGTGGCCTGGGTTTGCCTCGCCGCTGACAATTGACACTATCGAACGGCTCGCCAGCACTGGCAACAACGGGCTTATTCCTGGCACCCTGGCCGGGGTGCTGACCAACGACAGCCTGCATGTCGCCGACAGTGACCCCGTGCGCCTACACGCGGATGGTTCTCTCAAGACCGTCTTGGGCGCGCTCGTGCTGCCCAAGGCGGCCGAAGTCTCGGCCGGATTGGACATCCTCGGCCTCGTGTTGAGCGGCCAGAACCTGCGCGCATCGGACAAGACCACGGTGCACGCGGGCCGCAATTTCCTCGCTGGCGAGCTGGGCAACATCACCCTGGCAGGCCCCGGCGCGCTCGAGGTGGCGGCAGGGCGCCAGATCGATCTCGAAAATTCGCGGGGGCTTAGCACCATCGGCAATACCCGCAACGCCAGGCTGCCCGCCCAGGGGGCGTCCATCACCCTGATGGCCGCCCAATCCGGTGTGCTTGACCCGGCGGCCTTCGCTGCCGCCTACCTGGACCCCGCATCCGCTGTCGGACCGCCGCGTGCGCAGCAGTACCGCGACATGCTGCGCGATGCCGTGCGGGCTGCGCTGCGACTGCCGGAGCTCGGCTATGACGAGGCGTGGAGCCACTTCCTGAAGTTCCCGCAACCGGCGCAGGCCTCACTTGCAGGTCAGGTGGTGGCGCAGCAATTCGCGGCCACCTACCTCACGTCCACCGTCCCCGACACCACGCAGATGGGGGCCAGGTTGCGCTCGGCATTCGAGCAGCGCAAGACCGACATCCTGCGGGCAGGAGATGCGGCGTTGTCAGTTGCGGGCAGCCTCACGCTGCCAGGCCGCGAGATTCTGCAAGGCGCGGCGCTGGCGGGCTACCTCACCGAGCTGCGCACCGTGTCCTTCGACAACATCGACACGGCGGCGGTCGTCCAGAAGCGTGTGGAGACCCTCGGGAAAGTGCAAAGCGGCTGGCGCGAGGTGGTGGCTGCGAGCCTGGGCGGCTCGGCGGCGTCCTTTGCCACGCTGGCCGCGCAGGACCCTGGTTCCCAGGCTGTACTGGCCTACCAGGCAGCGTTGCGTGATTACAGTGGCCAGCGCTTCGAGGACTATCGCCTGCGCGTGCTGGTCGACGAAACGGCCAGCGCGGGTGCCACAGCGGCCCAGTTCGGCCGCAGGAGCCTTCCCATGCGCCTGGCGCTGTTCGACCAGGGCTTCGCCGCGGCGGAGCTCGCGGGCTTCGGCAGCTTCATCGCGCAGCCTTTGTGGCCTGGCGCGCAGCCGGTGTTCGCGCACACGGGCGCGATGAACCTGACGCAGAGCTCGGTCGTCACCGAGCGCGGCGGTGGCATCGCCCTGGTCAATCCGGGCGGCGCCATCAACGTCGGCCTCAAGGATCTCGGGAACACCGACACCAGCAGTCCGAAGGGCGTCATCACACTTGGCGGTGGTGACATTTTCGGCTACGCCAAGGGCGACTTCCAGGTCAACACGCAGCGGGTGTTCGTCGTCGGCCAGGGCGAAATGAATATCTGGTCATCCACCGGGGACATCGACTCGGGCCGTGGCGCCAACACGGCGGTGGCCGCGCCGCCGCTGGCCGCGCGCCGCTCGGTGGACGGCATCGCTTTCGAGCTGCCCGCCACCACCACCGGCAGCGGCCTGGGGATCCTGGAGGATTCGGCGGGTGTGCGATCCGGCACCATCGGCCTGTATCCCGCGTTGGGCGAAATCCTGGCGCTCGATGCCTTCATCCGTGCGCCCTCTGTGGTGCTGGGATCCACCATCCGCGGCGCCGACAACCTGCAGGCCGTGTCGGTCGGAGGCGCCGCTGCAGCCGTGGCCGCGCCCACACTGGCGGCACCATCCGCTCCCACGTCAAGCGCCACGCGAGCGGCCGAGACGTCCGCGGCAGGCGGCGCGCAATCGCAGCAGGACGCGCGGGCGCGCAATGGGCTGCTGACCGTCGATCTGCTGGGACTGGGGCCGGCACCGTCGGAGGAGGAGTGCCAGCGCGCGCAGCCCCGCGGCGCCGACTGTCCCGAGCGCGCGCAGGGCGAGCGTGCCGCGCCATGACCCCATTTCGCATGGGTATTCCAGCGGTTGTCGCAAGGATGTCACTTGACTTGGGGAGACTGCAAACACTCCCAGATCCGTACCAACAATGAGCATCTTCAATTCCAGTGAGAACCTGGGCGCCAGTTCGGCGCTCTTCGTGGCCATGGACGGCGGCATCTCCGGAACGCCAACGGTCTCTCTGGTGGTCGACCTCGGTGTGTCGATGGCGGACTTCCTGCGATCCATCCTGAACGTCAATCAGACCGACGGTGCACTGGGTTCCCAGGGCACGGTCGCCGTCTGGGACCTGGACAGCAACACGCGCACGGTAAACGGCGTTGCAGTCGCAGGAAGTTATGCCTGGTCCGGCGCCGTGGCGGATTTCTTCGCCAACGCGCAAGGGGCTGTCCGCTGGGGCGTCATCGGAGCGGACAACGTCAGCGGCGCTATCGGCGCCAGCAACAAGCTGGTCAACCGCAACATGCTGGCCACGGGCGCTCCGACGCAGACAAACATCGGCCAGGTCACCAGTGCCGCGGCGGTGTCGAGCGGCGTGGGTGCGTTCCAGAACTTTGTCTCCGCCCAGGGAAACACGGGCATCGTTGGCACCCATGCCGCGGCGGACGAGGGAGCGAGCACGGCCACCACGGGGCCTGCCTTTCTGAACACCACCTTGCGCAGCAACTTCAACAACCAGTTGCCGTGGACCTACCTTTCGGATGTCGATACGACCAGCAGCCTTTTCCTGGTCAACCAGCAGAGCAATCCGGTGGTCTACCAGCTCGGCGACGCCTACGGCGTGGACGCATTGCTGACCGACCGCGTGGCGACCTTCCGTTATGACTCCGCCACCCATTTGCTGACCTTTCGCGCCAGCACCGACATCCTGCGTCCCACGGCCAGCATCGTGGTGGCTGACACGCTGCTGACCACCGGAGAGACATCGGCGGTCACCATCACCTTCAGCGAAGCAGTCACGGGTCTGACCGCCGCGGACTTCAGCGTTTCCAACGGCAGCCTGAGCAATCCGCTGACTTCCGACAGCGGCGTCACCTGGATCGCCACGCTGACACCCACGCCTTCCGTCACCGGTGCGACCAACCTCATCACACTGGACAACCGGGGCGTTGCCGACCTGGCGGGCAACGCGGGCACAGGCACGACGGACTCGAACAACTACGCCATCGATACACAGAATATCGACACTGTGCCTCCTGCGGCCAGCATCGTGGTGGCCACCACGATGCTGAAGGTCGGCGAGACCTCGGCCATCACCATCAGCTTCAGCGAAGCCGTGACCGGGTTGACCACCGCGGATTTCAGTGTGGCCAACGGCAGCCTGGGCGGCCTGGCCACGACCGATGGCGGCATCACCTGGACGGCCACTCTCACACCGACGGCTTCCACCACCGACAGCACCAACCTTGTCACGCTGGACAACACGGGCGTGACCGACCTGGCGGGCAATGCCGGCACCGGCAGCACGGA
>JANMZX010000696.1:0-3935 GCA_031383745.1 Rhodoferax sp.
CCGATCTGCTGCGCGAAACCCGCGAAGGCCTGGACCGCGTGACCAAGATCGTGCGCGACCTGAAGGACTTTTCGCGCGTCGACAATGGCGACTGCTGGGAATCGGCGGACCTGGTGGCCGGGCTGGAGAGCACGCTCAACATCGTGCAGAACGAGGTCAAGTACAAGGCCACCATCGAGCGCCAGCTCGTGGCGCTGCCGGAGGTCTGCTGCCGGCCGTCGGAGATCAACCAGGTGTTCATGAACCTGCTGGTGAATGCCGCGCAGGCGATTCCCGGGCGCGGCGTCATCCGCCTGGCCTCGGGTTTTGACGACGAGGCGGTATGGCTCGAAGTGTCGGACACCGGCAAGGGCATGACACCGGATGTGCGCAAGCGCATTTTCGAACCCTTCTACACCACCAAGCCGGTCGGCCAGGGCACCGGGCTCGGCCTATCCCTGTCCTATTCCATCGTGCAGAAGCACCACGGCAGCATCGACGTACAAAGCGAACCCGATCGCGGCACCACCTTTCGCATCACGCTGCCGCGGCGTCAAGCGGAGGCTGCCGACGCCGTGCAGCGCCAGGAAGCCGCTCATGTCTGACACCGCATGTGCCGAGCGCCCGCCGCTTGCAACCGGGGCAGCCACCGGCTTTGCCGTGCTGGCCGTGGACGAAGCGCCCCACACCATGCCGGCCAGGCGCATCGCCGCGCCGGCGCAACTGGAACTGCGCAAGGCAATGCAGTTCGAACCGGAGATGGAAAACCATGACCCGCTGTGAAGTGACGATTGTGCATATCGACGACGAACCGAGCATGCTGTCCGCGCTGCGGCGCTCACTCACCCGTTCGTGGCCCGCGTCGGACGGCATTCTCAGGCTGCATTCCTGTGTCTCGCCATCGGTCGCCCTGGACACGCTGCTGGTCGACCCGGTCGACGTGGTGATCAGCGACTACCGGATGCCCGAAATGGATGGCGTGGAGCTGCTGCGCCGGGTACGCGAGCGGCAACCACACGCCGGGCGCGTGCTGCTGTCGGGCACCGCCGAGCGAAGCTTTCTGCGCAGCGCCGTCAACCATGCCGCCGTGGCGCGGGTGCTGCGCAAGCCGTGGCGCGACGACGACTTGCTCGAGGCGGTGCGCCACTGCGTCGAGTTGCGGCGGCTGCAGATGGAAAACGCGCAGCTCAGCGACCAGGTCAGCGCGCAACGCCGCCAGCTCTCGCAGCAGGAGGGCTCGCTGCGGCACTACCGCGAACTGCACTCTGCGGGTGCCGCGCTGTCGTTCCCGGCTGACCAACCTGACCAGGAGCTCTCATGAACGCTGCCGATTGCGCACCTGCCATGATCGTCCCGGCCGGCACCGTGCCGGCGCTGCGCGCCACATTCTGCGCGTCCAGCCGCTTCGTTGTGCGCAACGGCATGGAAGAACAGGTCCGCCTGGCCTTCGTTGCACGCCCACACCTGGTTGACGTGGCAACCGGCTTCTGCCGCATGGAGGTGATGCGGCCGCTGGACAAACCCGAGGAGTTCTGGCTCATGACCTGGTGGACCGACGAGGCCGCCTTCGTGCGCTGGCACAAGGGGCACGACTACCATGCCTCGCACGCTGGCATCCCGAAGGGCCTCAGGCTGGTGGCGGGCTCGGTGCAGATCCGGCACCTTGAGCTGATCTCTGCCTGACCGGCCACTTTCAAGAAGGAACCCATGTCCAGCACCAACTTCCAACTCGACGGCGCTACGCTCGCCCGTTACCTCGACCTGCGCGGGGACGCCATCGCCTACACGCTGGCAGCCAGCGAGCGCGCATTTCCCGAGGTCTACGCACGCTTTGGTCAAAAGGGCCGCGAGGCCTGCGCCGAAGACCTCGGTTACCACCTGGACTTCCTGCGTCCGACCCTGGAGACCAACGACCTCACGCCCTTCGTCGCCTATCTGGGCTGGCTGGTGCAGGTGCTGGCCACCCGCGGTGTGCAGCACCGCTCGGTACTGCGTTCGATGGACGACATGGCAGACTTCTTCAACGCAGCGCTCGGCCTTCAGGCGGCGCCGATCGTGGGCGCGCTGGCCGCCGGCAAGGCGGCGATGGCTCAGGGCATACCGGCGCCGAGCTACGACCAGCCCTGCCCGAAGCGCCACGACGAAGCACTGCCCTACGTCAGCGCCGCGCTGCTCGGCGAACGCACGGACGCCATGGTGCTGCTCGACGGCGCACTGACGCGCGAAACATCGCTGCCGCAGGTCGCGGTGCATGTGATCCAGCCGGCGATGTACGAAGTCGGCCGGCGCTGGCAGGAGAACACCGTGTCGGTGGCGCAGGAGCATCTGGCCACCGCGCTGTCGCAGAGCTGGATGGCCCGCGCGCGGGCCATGGCCAGGGCAGCACCGGACAACGGCGGGCGCGCGCTGTTTGCCTGCCTGGCGGGCAACCACCACGTGCTGGGCCTGCGCATGGTGGCCGACGCCTTCGAGCTCGACGGCTGGGCCACCTACTACCTGGGCGCCAACACCTCGCACCAGGCCCTGGCGGCCAGGGTGCGCCAGGTCCGCCCGCACCTGGTGGGGTTTTCGGCCTCGCTGCCACAACACCTGCGCGGCCTGCGCGACGCCGTGGCCAGCCTGCGTGCCGAACTGGGCGCCGACTGTCCACGGCTGGTCGTCGGCGGACTGGTCATCAACCAGTTCCCGCGCCTGGCCGCCTGGGTCGGCGCCGAGGTGCTGGGCGCCGACGCGGTGGCGGCGGCGGCCGCCGCGCAGACCGCCCTGCCCGATTGAGCTCGACCATGCCAGGCGCCGACCTGCTCACCACTTTCGAATCGATCGACTCCGTCGTGGTGGCCGAGTTCGACCTCGCCGGCCAGCTGCTGGGCGGCAATGCCGGCCTGCGCCGCATCAGCCGTGAACCGGTGCTCTCGTTGTGGCAGTTGCTGAGCCAGCCCGACGTCGGCGCGCTGATCGGTGCGCAGGCGGATGGCGCAGGCCAGCTCTATGCCGGGCTGCTGACAGCCCGTGGCGCTGGCGACAGCATGGTCACGCTGCGCGGCACCCTGTGCCGCAGCGCGGACCGGCTGCACCTGGTGGCCGGTTACGACATGCAGGAGTTCGAAGCCCTGTCGGCCTCCCTGCTGGCGCTCAACGACGAGATCAACGACGCCTACCGGGCGCTGGCGCACAGCAAGCAGGTGCTCCAGGATCGCGAAGCCGAGATCCTCCGGCTGTCGCTGATGGACGCGCTCACCGGCGTCGGCAACCGGCGCATGCTCAACGAGGCGCTGCTGCGGGAGGTCGAACGCGCCACGCGGCAGGGCCAGCCGCTGTCGCTGCTGATCCTGGACATCGACCATTTCAAGCGCGTCAATGACACCTGGGGCCACGAAACCGGCGACCGGGTGCTGAAGGAAACCGGCGGCCTGCTGTTGCGTGGAATCCGGCCGACGGACATCGCCACCCGCATGGGCGGCGAGGAATTCGTGGTGTTGTTGCCGGCGACACCGCTGGATGACGCGTTGGTGTGCGCCGAGCGCCTGCGCGCCGCGCTGGCCGTCCACAACGTGGGCCTGCCGGCGCCGGTGACGTCGAGTTTCGGTGTGTCGACGCTGCGACCGGGCGAGGCTGGCGGCGAGCTGCTCGCGCGCGCCGACGCCGCCCTGTACCAGGCCAAGCAGCAGGGCCGCAACCGGGTGGTGGCCGCAACCCAGACTGCCGCCCCGCAACCCGCTGACCCAAGCACCCTGGAGACCATCTCATGAGCCACCCGAGCACTTTCCCGGTTGACCCTGTCGGTGCCGCAAGCACGCTGCTCGACATGACCGAAGCCGAGGTCGACGCGCTGGATTTCGGCGTCGACGAGACGGACCCGCAGTGCCGGGTGCTGCGTGACCACGCCACCGAATCGCGCTACCAAGGCTTGCCGCCAGAGCGGGATGGAGCATCGCCTGCGCTTGGTGCATGATCGG
>JANMZX010000705.1:0-2781 GCA_031383745.1 Rhodoferax sp.
CGGCCTGCTCGCCTACGACGCCGACGGAGCCGGCAGCAACCCCGCCGTGGTCTTCGCCATCGTCGGCACCACCACCCACCCGGCCAGCATGGGCAACGCTTTCCTGATCGTGGCCTGAGTACAGCGCATTCCGCCTGGTCAGGCCCGGCACCGGCCTGCCCCTGATAATGGGCCGCAGGGAGAATAGCGGCACATGCCTGGCACGACAACACAACGCAATGACATCTTCGTCTTCGACGCAGGGCTGACAGATCTCCCGACGCTGATCGACACCGTGGCACCCGGCCAACGGGTCATCGTGCTGGATTCCGGACAGGACGGCCTGACCCAGTTGGCCGCTGCGCTGGCAGGAGAATCCGGCCTCGACGCGATCCACATCCTGTCGCACGGCAGCGCGGGCAGCCTGTTGCTCGGCAACACCGTGATCGACAGTTCGACACTGGACAGCCATGCCGCACAACTGGCCCGGATTGGCGCGCGCTTGTCAGGCAGCGGCGACATCCTGCTGTATGGCTGTGATGTCGCGTCCGGTTCGGCTGGCATGGACTTTCTCAGCCGGATGGCCGAACGCACAGGTGCAGACATTGCCGCCTCCACGGACTTGACGGGGTCGACTCTGCAGGGCGGGAACTGGGCCCTGGAGCGGCGCATCGGCGCCATCGAGGCCATGGCACTCGCTCCGCTTGCCTACAGCGGGGTTTTCATCGCCGAGAGCGAAGTCAACGACACCCGTGGCGCTGCAAACAGCCTTGCGTTGGCAAGCACGATCACTGCGAACCTGTCGACTGCTACCGACGTGGACTACTTTTCGGTCACCGCGGCGGCCGAGGGCGTCCTCAGTCTGACTTTCAATCCACCGGCCAGTGCCGGTGCCGGCTACTTTGCGCTTCGGCTCGAAGACGCGCAGGGAACGACTCTGGCGTCGTTCCTCAATGCCGCTGACTCGGCAACTTTTCAGCTTGGACTGGCCCAGGCCGGGACCTACCATGTGAGGGTTGGCCTCAGCCAGTATCGGGGCTACTACTCCTACCCGAGCAACTACAGTCTGGCAGCAAACGTCGCAGCCGGAACGACCACCGGGATCGAGACTGAATCCAACAACACGCGCGCTACGGCAGACGCAGCGACCTTGGGCGGCGTCGTTGTCGGGGACCTTTCCGCTCGCTCAGATGTGGACTACTACGCCATCGCGGTGACATCGGCAAGCGTGCTCGGTTTGACGTTTACCCGGCCCGCCGACCCTTACGGCCGCTACTACCGCATCAGTCTCGAAGACGGCGACGGAACACGCCTGGCCTCGTTCACGGACGCCACGGGCCCGTTCAACATGCTGGCCGCCGTGGGACAGGCAGGGACCTATTTCGTACGGGTGGAGAAGACCGACCCGAACGGTGTCATGGAAGAAGGCCGATACAGCCTGGCATTCGCCCAAGCCGCGGCCACTGCGGCGGGATATGAAACCGAACCCAACAGCGTGCGGGCGACCGCAGACCACGCCGACCTGGGAGTCGCGATGGTTGGGCAGTTGTCGTCATTCACCGACGTCGACTGGTATGCAATCGACGTTTCGGCGACTGGGCTCCTGACCCTGGCCTTCAACCGCCCGAACGCCCTCTATGACGGGTATTTCACCATCAGGCTGGAAGATGCCGCAGGCCTGACCCTGGCGGGATTCGTCGATTCGTCGGACCCGCGTTCCTTGACGGTCGCGCTGTCGTCGCCGGGGACGTACTACGCACGGATATCCAATACCGCCGGGGATTCATTCCGCTTCTACGACGGCCTGTACAGCGTGCAGGCCAGTCACCTCGCCTCCAGCATTGCCGGGTACGAAACGGAATCCAACGACACACGGGGCACGGCAAACCTCGGCGTATTGCAAACCGCGCTGCATGGGCAGTTGTCGTCCAGGACGGATACGGACTATTTCGCATTCACCGTTGCCAGCGCCGGCGTGTTGGCCCTCGACTTTGTTCGGCCGGCTGACAGGTTTGGCACGATCCCCGGTGACGCCTATGTCACGCTGACAGTAGAAAGCTCCACGGGCAAGAGTCTGGGCGCTTTTTTCACCAACTATGCGCCACAAGTATTGAACGTGTTCGTGCCGACATCCGGCACCTACTATGTGAAGTTGACGAGCGATGGCGGTTATCCCAACTCGTACAACGACAACCCCTATACGCTGACCGCAACACACACCCCGTCGAAGCCCGGGTCGCAACAAGGTGAACCCAACGACACGTTCCAGACGGCAACGCCATTGACTGGCGGCGTGCAAGTGCTCGACCAGTTTCATTCGTTGGCCGACATCGACTATTTTTCGTTCACAACGACGGGGGCTGGCACCATGGTGGTGGTCTTCGATCGCCCCGACGCCGGGCCGCTGACCTTCTTCAACCTTCGCATCGAGAACGCAACCGGGGCCTTTTTGGCAGGTGGCACCATCACCACCGACGTGCAGACGTTCCAGGTTGCCATCGGGGAGGCCGACACCTACTACGTCCGGCTGAACAACATCGCGAACCAGGGCGGCTCCTACAACGACAGCAACTACGGATTGACCGCGTCCCTGGCTTCCGACACCGGGTCTGGGGTCGAGCATGAAACCAACGACACGCCCGCACTGGCAGGCGCGATGACGCTCGACACGCCAGTCTTTGGAAAGATCGATTCGGCGACGGACAAGGACTATTTCTCGTTCAGCGTGGCAGCCGCAGGGCTGGCCAGCCTGAGCTTCAATCGCCCGCCCGGCACCAGCGACGGGTTTGAAATCGGCCTTGA
>JANMZX010000718.1:0-5407 GCA_031383745.1 Rhodoferax sp.
ATCCCGATGAGGAAACCACTGACTGGAGAGCCGTGTGCGGGAGAACCGCACGCACGGTTCGGAGGGAGGGGAGGACGGTGTCCTTTCCTACCCCTATCAGCCGCGGAGCCGAATGCGCCGTCGGCCTGGTCCCACACCACGCCACCGGTATCCGGATTGCCATGCTTCTGGAAAAGATCACCAGTGTCCGCTTCGGGCCGAAAGCAGACAATCGGCAAGCCTGCTGCCTTCATGCGTTGCAGGCACGTGGAATAAGCAAGGAGCATGTGACATGGAAAATCTGGACGTGATGGTGTTGCGCACCCTGCGCGACTGGCGGGTGGCGGGCAAACGCGCGCTGCTGGCCACGGTGGTGCGCACCTGGGGCTCATCGCCGCGGCCGGTGGGCTCGATCATGGCGCTGTGCGAGGACGGCGCGGTGGTGGGGTCGGTCTCCGGCGGGTGCATCGAGGACGACCTGATCTACCGCCACACCCGGGCTTACGCCCGGGACGCAGCATCCGGCGATGACCACGCGATCCCGTCTGGCGCGCCGGGGTTCGTCAAATACGGCATCACTGCCGACGAAGCCCACCGGTTCGGGCTGCCGTGCGGCGGCACCCTGGAACTGCTGCTCGAATACGACCCCCAGGCGGCGCCGCTGGATGCGCTGGTCCATGCCCTGGAATCGGGACGGCTGATGCAGCGCACGGTACAGCTCGCGGATGGCAGGGTGGCCTTGGCGCCGGCCGATGCGCCCGGTGCATTGCAGCTCTCGGCGACCGAACTGGTCAACGTATTCGGGCCGGAATACCGCATGTTGCTGATCGGCGCCGGCCAGTTGACGGAGTACCTGGCCACGATGGCCTTGTTCTCCGGTTTTGCGGTGACCGTGTGCGACCCGCGCGACGAGTACCGGGGTGCGTGGTCGGTACCCGGTGCCACGGTGGTCGGCGACATGCCCGACGATGTCGTGGCGGCGTTCCGGCCCGACCGGCGCAGCTGCGTCGTGGCGCTGACACATGACCCGAAGCTGGACGACCTGGCCCTGCTCGAGGCGCTCAAGACCGAGGCGTTCTACGTGGGCGCCATCGGTTCGCGGCGCAACAACGACGCGCGCCGCCAGCGCATGGTCGAGCATTTCGATCAAACCGAGGCGTCGCTCGCGCGGCTGCGCGGGCCGATCGGCATTTACATCGGCAGCAAGACGCCGCCGGAGATCGCCGTGAGTGTCATGGCCGAGATCCTCGCGGTGAAAAACGGGGTGATGCTGCCGCGGGAAATGGCGGTGGCCCATGCCAAGGATGGTGCGGCCCTGGCCTCCAGCCATGGCGAGGACCGGGTCTGCGGCGTCGCTTGACCCTCGGGTGCGCAAGGAAAGCGGTGCCACGGCCGGTCGCCGTCGTAAACTGACAGTTGTTCGCGCCACCAATTCCATTGCATCGAGGTCACGTTCCCTATGAAACCCGCTTGTCTGATCGCCCTCCTGACCCTTCTCGCAGCCAGTGCCGGCTGCGCCATTGCCGCCGACGGCGAGGTCTTGCCGTCGGGCGTCAAGATCACCCATCTCAGTGGTGGTTCTGGCGCCAGCCCCAAGTCCAGCGACACCGTCAAGGTGCACTACCGCGGCACGCTGGCCGATGGCAAGGAGTTCGACAGCTCCTACAAGCGCAATGCGCCTGCCAGCTTTCCCTTGGGCCGCGTCATTCCGTGCTGGACGCAAGGCCTGCAGAAGATGAAGGTCGGTGGCAAGGCGCGGCTGGTCTGCCCGCCTGCGACGGCGTATGGCGACAAGGGCGCGGCCGGAGCCGTTCCACCCAATGCGACCCTGACCTTCGAAGTCGAGTTGCTGGCCATCGAGAAATAGTATTTCCCACCACTGGAGTCGCACCATGTACAAGAAAATCCTGTTGGCCTACGACGGCTCCGAATCCGGGCAGAAGGCTCTGCTGGACTGCCAGGATCTGGTGCAATGGTCGGGCGCCAGCCTGACCCTGGTGGCGGTCATGCCGCACCATATCGATTTCATCGGTGCGGAGGGCGGGTATTACGACCCGAAGATCGCCGAGCGCGAAAAAGAGAACTACAAGGCGGTCCTGGAGCAGGGGCTGCGCGCGCTGGCCGAGGCCGGCTTCGATGCCAGCGGTGAACTGTTGATTGGCGACACGATCAGCGAGATCACCGGCCACGCGCGCAAGATCCAGGCCGACCTGATCGTGGTCGGCCACAAGCACCTCGACGGCTGGGCGGCGCGCTGGTGGCGCGGGTCGAGTTCGGGTGCGCTGATCGAGCACGCGCATTGCAGCGTGCTGGTGGCGATCACGGCCTGAGCGGCCGCGCCGCTCGGTCCGCGAGCACGGCAACGCCGGGCCGTGCGGGGCGCAGCTGGACGCTACCAGTCCTCCTTGACCGCCAAAATTGCGTCTGCGCCGGCCGCTGAGCGCGCGGCCAGCCAGGCGGTGACGGTGCCGGCCAGCACCGTGGCGCCACACAGGGCCGCCAACCGGCCCCAGGGCAGCAGCAGGTCCATCGTCCAGTGGAAACTCTGCGGGTTCACCACGTGCACCAGCACCACACTCACCGCCAGCCCCAGCCCCAGCCCGGCGATTGCGCCGACTGCCGTCCACGCCAGGCCCTCCGCCGCCACCAGGCGCAGGATCTGGTTCGTGGTGAGGCCCAGGTGCGCCAGCAGGCCGAATTCCTTGCGCCGGGCCAGCACCTGGGCACTGAAGTTGGCCGCCACGCCGAACAGGCCGATCGCGATGGCGACCGCCTGCAACCAGTAAGTCACCGCGAAGCTGCGGTCGAAAATGCGCAGGGACAAGGCACGGATGTCGCCGGCGCTGGAAAACTCCACCAGGGCGGCGCCCGCATGGCGCTGGGCTGCGTCGCGAATCGCCTGCTGCAGTTGCGCCGGGTCCGTGCCTGGCACCAGCCATACCGCGATGTCGTTGGCGCGCTCGTCGCCTGTCAGGCGCTCGAAATCACGCCTGTCGATGGCAATCGAGCCGGACTGGCGTGCGTAGTCGCGCCAGATCCCGGCCACGAAGAAGCGGCTGCCAGCGGGTGCGCCCGGACGGCCCGCGACACCGGCCGCGAAGACGTCCGACAAGGGCTTGAAATAGCTGCCCGGCACGGCCCGGTACAGGTCCACCATCGACTCGCTGACATAGATGGGAATGGCGCCGGGAGGTGGCTGCAGCGGTTCGCCGATCAGTGGCAGCGTGCGCGAAGGGTCGCCGATGGCCCGCGCCATCAGCGCCACACTGCCCTTGGCCGGATCCAGCGACAAGGCCGTGGTGCGCAGCGTCGCGAGTGACTGGACTCCGGGCACCTGCTGCAGCGCGCGCACGAACTCCGGAGGAAAGAACGCTGCCTCGCCGGCGCCGGAGCCGATGGCCGTGCGCAGGTACAGGTCGGCCGGCAGCACCACGTCGAGCCAGCGGGTCACCGACTCCCGGAAACTCGCCACCATGACGGTCAGCGCGACCGCCAGGCTGAGCGAGGCCACCACACCACTGATCGCCACCGCCGCGCTCGAACGCACGCGACGCGCCCGTTCTATCGCCAGCATGGGCAGCAGCCAGCGCGACAACCAGGGCGCGAGCCGGTCGTACAGCAGCGCAATGACGGCCGGCAGCGCGCCGATGCCGCCGACCAGCAACAGCCCGATCGCCACGTAGGCGGCCAACGGGATCCCGTACACCGGCGGCGCCAGCGTCAGCGCAGCGCCCGTGGCGAGCAGCAGGGCGGCCAGCCACGGATGGCTGCCAGGTGCGGCATGCAGGCCCAGGCCCTTGAGCGTCTGGGCTGGCGGCAATTGTTGTGCCGCCCGTGCCGGCATCCAGCCGCCGACCAGCGCCGCAACCACGCCCAGCGCGCCGTAGACCAGCGCAGCCAGTGGGCTCCACTGCAGCACTGGCGCCACGCCGGTGAAAAACCCGCCGCCCAGGTCGCCACCCAGCAGGCGCAGCGCCAGCCAGGCCAGCCCGGTGCCCAGGGCCACGCCGGCTGCGCTGCCCGCAACGCCCAGCAGCAGCGATTCGGCCAGCACCAGGCGCAGGCGTTCGCGTGCCGACAGGCCGAGCACGCCGAGCAATGCGAACTGCTGCGCGCGTTTGGCCACGCTCAGCGCCAGCACCGAGAACACCAGAAACGCCCCCGTGAACAAGGCCACCAGGGCCAGGACGGTCAGGTTCACCCGGTAGGCGCGCGACAGGTTGCTGATGCGCTGTTCCGCATCGCCCGGCTGCACCACCGACAGGTTGGCGCTCCAGCGCGGGTCTGCGCGCAGCGCTGCCAGCAGCACGGCCCGGTCGGCGCCGGGGGCGAGCCGCAGGTCGATGCGCGTCAGCTGACCGGCCTTGCCGAACAGGTCCTGCACCGCGCCGATGTCCATCACCGCCAGCGGCGATCCGCCGGCGCTCACCCGGCCCGCCACCTGCACCGGACGCAACTGCAACGCGTGTTGCAGCTGCAGGCGCGCTGCGGCGCCTGGTTCGAGCCCGAGCGCCTGCGTGGCTGCGCCGTTCAGGAACACCGCATCCGGCGCGAACAGCTCGAAGCGCCCGTTCTGGCGCGTGGGCAGCGGCATCAGTGCCGGCGCCACCCGGGCCACCACTAGGGCGTCCACGCCCACCACCCGCAGCGCGACACGTTTTCCGGTCGTGTCCACCGCATAGGTGCCAAGTTCCAGCACGGGCGACGCCACCGCCACCTGCGGGTCGGTGGCCACCCGCGCGTACAGCGCCTCGTCCAGGCTGCCTTGGGCGGCGCGCAGTTCCAGGTCGGGCTGGCCGTTGACCGAACGCACCGCCTGCGAGAACTCGCTGAGCGCAGATGCGTTGATCAGCGAGACCGAAAACGCCAGCGCCACGCCCAGCATCACCGCGACCACCGCCGCCGCGTTGCGCCAGGGGTGGTGCAGCAGTTCCTGCCAGGAGAACGTTTTGAGCAGCGCAAGCACAAGCCAGTATATTGAGCGGCTGTCTGCAACTTCGCCAAGGATCTTACCCATGTCCCAATTGCCCACCTTCGCCGATGTCGTGGCCGCCGCCGGCCGGCTCGAAGGCCATGCCCACCACACGCCGGTGTTGCGCTCCGGTACGCTCGACGGGCGTCTGGGCGCCCAGGTGTTCTTCAAGTGCGAGAACTTCCAGCGCATGGGCGCGTTCAAGTTCCGCGGTGCATTCAATGCCCTGTCGCGCTTCGACGCGGCGCAGCGCAAGGCCGGCGCGATCGCGTTTTCCAGCGGCAACCACGCCCAGGCGATTGCGCTGTCGGCGCGCCTGCTGGGTATCCCGGCCGTGATCCTGATGCCGGCCGACGCACCGCAGGCCAAGGTCGATGCCACCCGCGGGTACGGCGGCGAGGTGATCCTGTTCGACCGCTACAAGCAGGACCGCGAGGTGCTCACCCGCGAGATCGC
>JANMZX010000040.1:0-2526 GCA_031383745.1 Rhodoferax sp.
AGAACGTGCGCAAGCTCGGCGCCCAGGGGGTACGCGCGATCTGCTACAACTTCATGCCGGTGCTGGACTGGGCGCGCACCGACCTGTACATCACGCAGGCCGACGGCAGCACCATCTCCGGCTGCAACATCGACGCCTTCGTGGCCTTCGACCTCTACGTGCTGCAACGTCCCGGCGCGCAGGACGACTACGCGCCCTGGGCCGTCGCGTCGGCGAAGCAGTTCTTCGACGGCCTGAGCCCGAAGGCGCGCGACGCCTTGCGCGACTGCATCCTGCTCGGGCTGCCCGGCACGGTGGAAGACCTCGACCCGGCCGAATTCCTGCGCCGGCTGCAGCGCTACCAGCATATCGACGCCGACCAGTTGCGCCGCAACCTGTATGACTTCCTGAACGACATCATGCCGGACTGCGAAGCCGCCGGCGTGAAGATGTGCATCCACCCGGACGACCCGGCCTACCCGGTGTTCGGCATCCCGCGCATCCTCAGCCGCAGCGAGGACGTGGAGCGCCTGTTCCAGGCCGTTCCCTCGCCCAGTTCGGGCCTGACCCTGTGCACCGGCTCGTTCGGCAGCTGCATCCACAACGACCCGGCGCAGATGCTCGAGCAGTTCGCGCACCGGGTGTATTTCGTGCACTTCCGCAACGTGACCCACGTGCCTGGCAAGGAGGGTTCGTTCTACGAATCGAACCACCTGTTCGGCTCGGTCGACATGCCGCGCGCGATGAAGGCGCTGATCGCGGAAGAAGAACGGCGCAAGGCGGCGGGCATCGCCGACTGGGGCATCCCGGTGCGCCCGGACCACGGCAAGCTGATGGACGGCGACAAGGACAGCGGCGCCTACCCCGGCTACTCGCGCACCGGACGCATGATCGGACTGGCGGAGCTGCGCGGGCTGGAGGTGGGCCTGCGCCACGCGATGGGGCTGGATATCGGCTGACGCACGGCCAGGGGCCGCGCCACGCTACAGCATCAGCGCCAGGCTGACATCCAGGTGCTCGGTCGGCGCGCGCTTGAATCCGGAGCGCGCGAAGCGGTGCAGGCGCCCGACCACGAACGCCGTCAAGGCGGACGCCAGCACCTGGGTATCGACCGTCGGCGTGGCCGAGCCGCTCAGCTCGGCGCCACCGCGCAGGCCCTGGCGCAAAGTGGCCTCGATCTTGTCGAAGAACTGGTTCATGCGCTGCTGCAGGCGATCGTTCTCGAACACCAGCGCGTCGCCCACCATCACGCGGGTCATGCCCGGGTTCTTCTCGGCGAACTGCAACACCATGGTGACGACCCTGGCCGCATGCCGGTTGCCCGATACCGCATCCGGTGTGGCCTGCTCGCGGTCGGCAATCTGGTTGACCAGGGTGAAGACGCTGTTTTCGATGAACTCGATCAGGCCTTCGAACATCTGCGCCTTGCTGGCGAAATGGCGGTACAGCGCGGCCTCGCTGACACTCAGACGCGCGGCCAGCGCGGCGGTCGTGATGCGCTCGGCACCGGGCTGCTGCAGCATCTCGGCCAGTGCCTGCAGGATCTGGATCCGGCGCTCACCGGGCTTGGGGCGCTTGCGTGTGACGCGAGGCGTTTCGCCGGCCCCGTCAGCAGGAACGTCTTCGGCAAGGGGGCTGGTCGGATCGTCTTGCATGGTGGCTGAAATCATTCTCGCATACAGAAATCTAGGGATTAACCCGAGCCCCGAAGGCGCCGCTCAGTGCGAGCGGATCATGGTGCCGAAGGCCTGGTCGGTGAGAATTTCCAGCAGCAGCGCATGCGGCACGCGGCCGTCGATGATGTGCACTGAATGCACGCCGCTCTTGGCGGCGTCCAGTGCGGACGATATCTTGGGCAGCATGCCGCCATGGATGGTTCCGTCGGCGAACATCTCGTCGATGGCGCGGGCCGACAGATCGGTCAGCAGCTTGCCGGACTTGTCCAGCACGCCCGGCGTGTTGGTGAGCAGCACCAGTTTTTCGGCTGACAGCACCGAGGCCAGCTTGCCGGCCACCACGTCGGCATTGATGTTGAAGCTCTCGTTGTTCTCGCCGAAACCGATCGGGCTGATCACCGGAATGAAGGCATCGTCCTGCAGTGCACGCACCACGCCCGGGTCGATGCTGACGATGTCGCCGACCTGGCCGACGTCATGCTCCTTGCTGGGATCCTTCGAGTCGACCATCTTGAGCTTCTGGGCGCGGATCATCGCGCCGTCGCGCCCGGTCAGCCCCACGGCCTTGCCGCCGGCCTGGTTGATCAGGCCGACGATGTCCTGCTGCACCTCGCCGCCCAGCACCCATTCGACCACCTCCATGGTCTCTGCGTCGGTCACCCGCATGCCCTGGATGAACTCGCCCTTCTTGCCCAGCCGGTTCAGCGCGTTCTCGATCTGCGGGCCACCGCCGTGCACCACCACCGGGTTGATGCCCACCAGCTTGAGCAGCACCACGTCTTCCGCAAAATCGGCCTGCAGTTCCGGATCGGTCATGGCGTTGCCCCCGTACTTGATGACCATGGTCTTGCCATGGAACTTGCGGATATAG
>JANMZX010000048.1:0-2833 GCA_031383745.1 Rhodoferax sp.
GGCGATGGTGTCGACACGGCCAACTTCTCGACCTACCGCTTTGCTGTGCGGGTCGACCTCGGTGGCGCAGACCCCCAGGTGCAGACCCGAGGGGGTGCCACCGTGGCCTCTGGCGCCGCGTTGTCGCGCATGGTCAACATCGCGCAGATCGAGAACGCCATAGGCTCGCTGTTCGAAGACGCTTTGTATGGGGACGGCGGCTCGAACGTGCTCGTAGGCCAGACCGGCAATGACACATTGGACGGCGGCGCGGGTGCGGACCAGATGGACGGAGGTGACGGCAACGACACCTATATGGTGGACAACAGCGGCGACGTCATTGTCGAGAGCGCGGGCTTTGATATGGTGCTCAGTTCCATCAACTACACCTTGGGCACCGGCCTGGAAAACCTCACCCTCAGCGGTGGCGCCAGCGTCAATGGAACGGGCAACGGTCTGGCCAACACCATGATCGGAAACGCAGCCGCAAACAGACTCGATGGCGACGCAGGCAATGACACGCTGGACGGCGGAACCGGCAACGACACCGTCATCGGCGGGGCAGGCAACGACCTGCTCAGCGGCGGGCTCAACTTCGACTCGCTGGTCGGCGGCGCTGGCGACGACACCCTGCGTGGCGGCGAGCAGGCCGACACGTTGCTGGGCGGTGACGGCGACGACTACATCAATGCTGGCAAGGGCACGGACGTGGTCGACGGCGGGCCCGGCAACGACACCCTGGTCGGAGCCCTGGGCACCGACGTCCTGATTGGCGGAACCGGCATCGACGTGGCCGACTACAGCGGTTCGACCGACGGGGTTGTGGTCAACCTGGCCATCACGACAGGCCAGGTGGTCAGCGTGGCCACGGGACTCGATACCCTGACCCAGATCGAGAACCTCACCGGCAGTGCATTCAACGACACCCTGGGCGGCGATGCGGGCAACAACCGCCTGCTCGGAATGGCAGGCAACGACCTGCTGTCCGGCCTCGACGGCTTCGATTTTCTGGATGGTGGCGCGGGCGACGACAACCTCAATGGCGGCATCAACGCCGACACGCTGCTCGGCGGCCTGGGCAACGACTTCCTCAGTGGTGGCAAAGGCACCGACAGTCTGGAAGGCGGCGATGGCAACGACAGCCTGACCGGGGGGCTGGGGTCCGACGTGCTGATCGGCGGAGCCGGAGCCGACCGGTTCATGTTTCGCACGGCACTCGACGGCCTGGTCAACGTCGACACCATCACGGACTTTGCGACCGGTGTGGACGTGATCGAGCTGTCGGCCAGCATCTTTGCAGCCTTCGCAGGCCAGATCGGCAGTTCGATCGGAACCAACGCCAACCTGAGCTACAACAATGCCAGCGGCGCCCTGTGGTACGACGCCGACGGCGCTGGTTCCGCGCTGGCCATGCGGTTCGCCATCCTGGGCAACGCGACCCACCCCGCCACGCTGGGCCTGGATTTCCAGATCGTGGCTTGACAACGGCGGCGGCTGCCCCGGCAAGCGCTTTGGGGCGCGTGACCGCTGTCGGATAGTTTGACAGGGGCCTGCATGCCCCCGAAAGCGCTGCGCTGTTCGTCGACAAGCGCGCGGTGACGGCTGCCTCACGCTGCGGCACGCCCGTGAACTTGTCACAGAGCGCGCGATGAAACCCTGCGGCGATGGAAGGATCGGGCCTGCAAATACCAAATCCTTCCGGATTCGAGACCTGCCAGGGTTTTTCGCGACCGCTCAGTCGAAAAATGGCTCGGAATGTGCTTCCATTCCCCGTAAAGTAAGGCGCTGCAAGTCCGCGTCAACCACAGACGGACATCCCCAGGGCGGACGACGCTGCGTGGCACGCCGCGTGAGACCATTTGACTACCGCGAATCAACCTGAGAGAGACCCATGCGAGACCCACAACAATCACGCTTTCCTGCTGTCCTGCGCTCCTGCCTGATCGGTGCTTCGGCACTGTTGGGTTCGGTGGCCTGGGCCACCGATGCCGAGATCATCTTCCTGCTGGGCCGCGTCGACGTGCGCGACAACGCGCAGGGCGACTGGCGAGGGGTCAAGGTGGGCGAGCAGCTCAATGCCGGCAGCTTCGTGCGCACCCGCGAGGGCAGCCAGGTGGCGCTGCTGCTGCGCGACCAGACCCAGGTGCGGCTGAACGAACAAAGCACGCTGCAAATCCGCGCGGTCGCAGCGGAAGGCCAGGGCAGCACGCTCGACCTGCTGCGGGGCCGACTCTGGGCCCAGGTCAAGCAGAACGTCGTCACCGGACTGCGCGCCCTGACCAAGACGATCAACAACAACCGCGACCAGATCGTGCGCATCAACACCCCGACGGCCACGGTCGGCATCCGCGGGACGGACTGGGAACTGGTGGTGGGCGACGCGGGCGAATCCACGGTGACCGTGTTCACCGGCGAGGTGGAGATGGCCAACAGCCTGGGCAGCGTGGCGGTCGCCGCGAACGAACAGGCGACTGCCGTGGCCGGCAAGGCGCCGGTCAAGAGCCTGCTGTCCAACGCACGGGACCGCGTGCAGTGGGTCACGGCGTACCGCCCCGCACCGCGGCGCTGGGTCAGCCCGATGCCCGCCCCGCTGGAGCCCGCGGCCAGGGCCATCGAGGCCGGCGACTTCGCCGTCGGCCTGACCGAGCTGGACCGCGCCGCGCCGTCATCGGCCACCACACTGCTGCGCGCCGACATGGCGCTGTTCCTGGGCCGCGCCATCGACGCCATCTCGGCGTTGCAGCCGCTGGCCGCCGGAGGCGCCGGCGACCCTATGGCCACCGCCCTGCTCGGGCGCGCCTTGGTGGTGGCGGGGCGCACGGACGAAGCCCGCACCCTGCTGTCTGCCGGCATC
>JANMZX010000049.1:0-8787 GCA_031383745.1 Rhodoferax sp.
GCGTTCCACGAGGGGCCGAACTTCCTGGTCATCAACCCCGACGAATGCATCGACTGCGCCGTGTGTGTGCCGGAGTGTCCCGTCTCGGCGATCTACGCCGAAGAGGACCTGCCGGCCGACCAGCGGGATTTCACGCCGCTGAACGCCGAGTTGTCCCGGGTGTGGAAGCCGATCACCCGCACCAGGCTACCCCTGCCCGATGCCGATACCTGGAGCCAGGTGAAGGACAAGCGCGGCGAACTCCTGCGTTGACGCAGCAGCCGCAGGCTCAGAACCTGGCCGTGAGGTTGAGGTGGAACTTGACGTCGCCCGCCCTGGGGGATGCGGCATTGATGGTCAACGGCACGCTGCTGCCAGTGACCACGCGGCCCCACTCGGCCGACAGGCCCACCACGCCCATGCTGTAGCGCAGCCCCAGCCCGACGCTGGCGAGCTGGTCGCTGGCGGGCTTGTTGGTGGCATTCGGACTGTTGTTGCGCAGCCAGCCCGCGTCCACGAACCCGAGCAGCCGCAGCCCTGGCGCGACGTCTGGCGTGCTCAGCTCCAGCGACGCCAGCACGCCCTTGTCACCCGAGATCGGACGCTCGCTCGTGCCCCGGATGGTGCTGGCCCCGCCCAGCCCGAACTGTTCGCCCGATATCAGCGCGTCCGGGCTGTACTGCAACTGGCCACGCATCGCCCACAACCAGCCGTTGCCCACGCTCGCGGTGTAGTTCGCGTTCGCCCGCAGCGCTGCGAAGCCCGCCGTGCGCACCCGCGGATCCTCGCTGCGGTAGGCCGTCAGGTTGTTGCCGCTGCCATTCACCCAGTTGCCCGACAGTTCGGTGCTGTAACCCCAGGCCGCGCGGTCGCTTTCCACCGTCGCGGAATAACCCAGGGTCAGCGGCCGGCTGCGCCGCACCAGTTGCCCGGGCACCGGGATACCGGCGATCTCGGTGATATCGAAACGCTTGTCGTCCAGCCCCAGCGTGACATGGCTGCGGTAGCCGCCGTCCGGCGGCAGATAGTGGCTGTAGTTCAGGCCCATCGTCTGGCCCGCGCCCGTGCTCTTGAGGGCCCCGAAATCCCCCACCACGGTCGAGCGCGTGAAACTCGCCCCCAGCACCCCGCCCAGCCGGTACAGCGGCACCCGGTAGTTCGCGCCGACCTGCTGCACGTCAGCGGGGCGTTGCATCGATGTGGTGTAGGCACCGGTGAACTGGTGGTCGAGGTCGAACACATTGGCATGGGAACCCGAGAACGTGAGCCGGTCGCGCCCCGTGGTGCGTGAGCCGGTGTTGGCCAGGCTGACCGCGAAGTTCCAGGGCTTGTTTTCGGTGACCACGATGCGCGCGTCGATCTGGTCGGCCTCTTCGGCCTCCTTGAGCGCGATCTGCACGTTCTTGCCCTGGCTCTCGTTGGCGATCGTGGTCTGCACCGCCAGTGTCCTGAAGTTGGGCGCTGCGCCCTCCTGCAACTCCGGCAGGCTGGCGCGGATGTTGGCCGCGCTGTAGTTCTTCAACCCCTCCACCGTGACTTTGCCCACCACGAACTTGACGATCTGCAGCTTCACCGTCTCGCCCACCGACTGCGGCGGCAGCACCACCCGGTGCAGCGCATAGCCCCGCTCCTTGAGCGCCGCTTCCAGCGCCGCGGTGGCCTTTTGCAGGGTGTCCATGGACGCGTCCGCGCGCAGGAACGGCGCCAGCACACGCGTGGTGTCGCTGGCCGGCAGCGGGTTGTCGCCGGTGACGTCGAAGCCGCGGATCGCGAACTGCGGCTTGGCCGGTGCGTCGGTCGCCATCGCGGGGGCTGCGGCAGGCGCGGCAGGCGTCTGGGCCAGGGCCGCGCCATGCAGGCAGGCCAGCACCAGCGCCAGCACCGCGGAGGGCGGCAATGCGTTGCACGCGGCAACACGCGTCGTAGGCATCCGGGGGGGCTGGGTCACATCGTCGTGCATCATGGGGGCGGCTTTCATCGGCACTGGTTGGCCGGCCGGTTGACCGTCTCGTTCAACAGGGTCTGCAACATCGGGTTGGTGCTGTTGGGCCGCGGCGTGCGGTCAAACTCGAGGAACAGCGGCATCAGCAGGGGCCGCACCGTGCGTCCGGTCTCGCCCGCAAACCCGGTCTCGCCCTTGCCCAGGTGCAGCGTCTCGCTGGCGGTGGTCACCTCGATGTGGCCCTCGCGCACAAACACGTACAAGCCCTCCGACTCGTCGGCCATGGCCGCGGCGGAGAACAGCTGCTTCACATCCACCGGCACCGTGTCGGGCCGCGGCAGGTTGTCCAGCACCGGCGGCAGCACGGTGAGCGCGCGGATTCCGGTGGTGCTGACGAACAGCCCTTGCCCCGCGCTGAGCACCTGCAGCGCGCTCAGGCCACCGCCCTGCCCGGGGTTGGTCGGTGTCACCTCGATCGTGCCCAGCCAGGTGAAGAAGCTGCACGCATCGTCGCAGCTCATGTCCAGTCCCGTGCCGCGGATACCGATGGTGGCCGTGGCGGTGCTGAATCCCACGTTGCGGTTGTTCGCCTTGCCGATCAATCCGGTCAGCGCACGCGCCGAGCCGCGCAACAGCGACACCAGGAACCGGCCGTCGCCCGGGTTCTTGTCGTCGTACACGAAAGTGTCGATCTTGAAGCGGGTCGTGGCGCCCAGCGTCAGGCGGCTGTCGTCGCGAAACGCCAGCACGCCGCGGGCGGCGGCACCGGTCTCCACCGTCTCGCCGGGGTAGATGGCGCCGCCATCGACCAGGCGCCGGCGCGTGCCCGCCCCATCCACCGCCATGATCTCGCCCTGCGTCGCGACGAGCTTGGCGCTGGCCTGCACGGCATTGGCCTTCGGTTGTTCGCTCACCCGCGCAGACTCTCCCGCGCACTCCCTCTGGCACAGCCGCGCATCGAAGTCCGTACCCCGGATGCCGATCGTCGCCGTCTTGGTCTGCAGCTTGGCCGCCTCGGGCGCATTCTTCGATATCAGCCCGGTGATGGCGCGCAAGCCCCCCGAGAACAACTGCATCACCATGCTGTTGCTGCTCGACCCCTCCTGGTACTGGAACCGCTGCACCACCATGTCGGTGCCTGGGCGCAATGTCATGCGCGTACCATCCTGCATGCGGATGATCGCCGACGAGCCCTGCGAGGTGCTCAGCGTGTCGCCCTCGCGCAGCTCCATGCCCCTGCCCAGGATGCGCGCGCCCTGACCGGGGCTCTGTGCGTAACCCACGCCGCGCGCAAACTCCACCTCGCCCACCGCCTGCGCCAGGACCAGCAGCGGCGCACACCACAAGGCGCCGAGCACCACTCGGGCCGGCCACCGGCCCACGACATTCAACGGCATATATCCCCCTCGGTGACGATGGTGTCGTCCGTTCTCTTGTTCTTGCGGCTGCCGTCGGCGTTGGTGTCCAGCAGATCCTTCACCTTCACGTCCGCCACGATTTCCTTGAACTGTTCCGCAAAGACGACCAGCGGCGCAGCAGCGGCGGACTGCACCTCCTCAATCAGCGCGGCGACCGAGATCTCGCTCGGTGGCGGCGCGACCGACACACCGGCGACGCGGTAGTCGACCGGGCTGCCGATGGCCGTGGCAAGCAGCCCGATACCGATCGGGCCGACCGCTGCCTCCGCCAGCACGCCGTTGGGACCCACCACGGCGCTGTTCTGCGTGAACAGGTTGTCGGCGCGCAGGTAGACCTGGTCACTGGCAACCACGGCGCCGTCGAGCGTCAGGTCGCCGCCGGGGTTGGCCGCGACCAGGGAGATGCGTCCCGCCGCGGCGACGACCGGGCCCAGGGTGTGGACCGGCCCGGTGTTCGTGAGCGCGATGTGGCCGCCGGCGTTGTCGATACCCACCACGGCCAACGCGCCACTGTTGGCAACCACGATGTCGCCGCTGCCCGTGTTCTGCGCCAGCAATGCGCCGATCTGGTTGCCGCCCTGCGTCAGCGCGGTGCCGGTCTGCGACACCGTGGCCAGCGATCCTGTGATGACCGGCCCGGTCTGGCTGATCGAACCGTTGGGCGCCGCCAGTCTGACGGTGGGCGCCTGCAGGCTGGCAAAACTGAGGTTGCCGCTGTTCTGGGCGATGGTGATGGGCCCGCCCATCGCAATACTGCCACCGCTCTGGCTGAAACTGTTGCCCACCGACAGGCTGCCCGCGCCACCCACCGCGCCGCCGCTCTGGCTGAAGTCCGCAACCACCATGCTGTTGCTGACCTGCAGGCTGCCGCTGCCGATGCCGAGCGGCCGGGCACTGGCCAGCGACTGCAGGCTGGTCGCCGGAACCGCGCTGTTGAAGACCACATCGCCACTGCCGGCCGGGATCGACACCGCCGCCACGTTGGCGCCAACCGGAATGGCGCCGCCGGCCCAGTTGCCCGCGCTGGACCACAGGTTGTTGCCCGCGCCACCGGTCCAGGTCGCCAGGGGGAGCTGGCCGATGCTGCTCGTGGTGTTGTTGGCGAAACTGACGCTGTAGTTGGCCCCGCCATTGCCGTCATTGACGCTGACACCCGCCACGGTGACGGTCTTGCCGGTGCCGACATTCCTGTCGGTGAACGCAAAAGTCCCACCACTGAGCGTGTCGCTGCCGAACAGGCTGCCACTGCTGATCACCGCCGCACCCGCTGCCGTGGTGCCGCCGTCGTAGGTCTTGTTCACGTCCAGGGTGCTGACCACCAGGCTGGCAGTGCCGATGCTGCCCACGGCGCCGGTCGCCGGGGCCACCGACGGGTTGTAGCCGAACACCGGAATACCGGCATTGCTCGCGCTCACGACCACCAGGCCGGTGGCGGTGACTGTCTTGCCACTGCCGACGTTCTTGTTGTCGTAGCTGCCGCTGGCCGGGTTGTTAAGCACCACCACATCCCCGTCGATGCCGGTCACACTGTAATTGGCGCCGGTGAGCGCGGCTCCCACGCCGCCGTCGTAGGCCTTGCTGATCGGGGCCACGAGGCTGGCGGTGGCGGTGGGTACCACGCTGTGCAGGAACCCATTGCCACTGCCCAGCACGGTGTCGCCGGGCACTGCGTCGTACTGCTTGAAGGCCGGGACCAGCCCGCCGCGCGTATCGTTGGCAGGATCCACCGAGTACACCAGCCACCGCCCGCCAGCCGCGGCGGTCAGCGCGCTGGCACCCGCGGTGTTGCTGAAGGCGCCGCTGTCGACCACCAGCTCCAGCGAGTTGCCGCTGGTGGCGGTGGCGGACACTGCCGCGACGCCCGACAGGCTGACACCGGCCAGGCCATGGAGGTCCACCTCGCTGCCCGTCACCGCATTGCCGATCGCCAGCGTGTTGCCTTCCAGCTTGACTTTGCCCAGCGTGCGCACGGCGGTTTCACCTGCCACCGTGCCATTGAGCCCGATCGATCCGCCGGCGACCACGAGGATGTCCCCCGCCGCGGGGCCAGCTGCCGGGCTGCCGATACGCGCGCCCGCCGTGGGGGCGCTGCCGGGGTTGAGCGTGACGTTGCCGCCCGCCGTGATGCTGATCGCGGTCGACGTGCCGCCCTGCACGTTGCTGCCGATGGCGGCTCCGGCCACGCTGCCACCGGTCAGCGTGATGTTGTTGTCGACCGCCAGCACGAGTGTGCTCGCCGCCCCGCCGTTGGCGCCAATCCGCGCGCCACCGCCGGTCGTGCCGTCGAGGCTGGCGGCCGAGCCTCCGCCAGTGATTGCCAGGTTGCCGTGTACCGTGAGGTTCTGCACCGGCGCCGTGATCACGGCGTAGTTGTTGATGCCGGCTGCGCCGGCATTGAGCGTCATCGCACTGCTGACGATGGTTTGCGTGGCAGCCGCATTGTTGGCGGTGATGCTGGCGAAGTTGCCATTCAGGTCGGCGCCGCCGCCGGCCCCGCCCGCCAGGGCAATGTTCGGCGAGCCCAGGATGTTCTGGTTGCCGTTGACCGCTTCCACCCGCGCGAAGTCGAGGCTGGCGCCGGTGCCGCCGGTCAGGTTCAATGTGCCGCCAGCGCTGTAGTTCAGTGTCTGCGTGGCCCCGAAGGACCGGATGCGTGCCAGATTTGTCGTGCCGCCGCCGCCCTGCAGCGTGACGGCGCCGCCGCCGCCAATCGTGATGCTCTGGGTGCCCGTCGTGGCACCGGTGGAGGAACTCTGCTGGATCGCCGCCAGGTTCTCGGTGCCCGCCGCTCCGCCGGTGAGGCTGATCGACGTGGCGGCGATGGTCTGCGAACCCGAATTGGCCGAGATGTAGGCGCTGTTGCCTTCGCCCACCACCCCACCCGAAGTACCACCGGTCAGCGCGATGGAGGACGCGCCATTGATCACCTGGTTGCCGGTGTTCTCGGCAAAGATCTGTGCGAAATTGCGCGAGCCCACGGTGCCGCCGGTCAGGCTGATGGACCGGTTCGCACCCAGCATGTTGATCGTCTGGGTGCTGCCCTCCGAGTAGATCGACGCGCGGCTGCCGTGGCCGGAGCCGCCCACATTGACGCCGGCGCTGGAGCCGCCGGCCATCACGATGGCGCCATTGCTGTTGATGGTCTGCGTGCCGGTGCCCAGTTGCTCGATCTGCGCAGCGTTGTCCGACAAGGCGCCGCCGCCGCCCGTCATCTGCAGGCCGCCTGCGCCCAGGTTGATCAATTGACTGGCATTGGTTCCGGTGCCGATGTAGGCCAGGTTGCCATCGCTGAACCCGCCCCCTGCGACGCCACCGAACATCGCCAGGCCGGTGGCCGTGAGGGTCTGGCCGGTCGCGCCGAAGATCACCGAGCGGTTCTCGATGCCGGACGCACCGCCGCGCACCACGACATTGCCCGCCGTGATGGTCTGTGCGCCGGCGCTGGCCGTGATCACCGCGCGGTTGCCCTCCCCGTCGACACCGCCATTGGCGCCGCCCACCATCGTGATATTGGGCGCGCCGCTGATCGTTTGCGCACCGTTGACCGACTCGATCATCGCAAACGCGCGGCTGCCGTTGGTGCCGCCGGTGAGGTTGATGGCGCCGCCGGCCGTGAAGTTGATCGTCTGCGACGTGCCATCCGCCTGGATCTTGGCCTTGCTGCCGTGGCCGGACCCACCCACGTTGACCTTGGCGGAGGATCCACCCACGATGGTGATGGCCCCACCGCCGTTGACGGTGACACTCTGCGTCGTGCCGGCGCCGCCGCTTTGCCATACCTGCGCGTCGTTGTCCGTCTCGGCGCCGGTGCCGCCACCGCCGCTGATGCTGATCCCGCCGCTGCCTACCGTGATCGTCTGGTTGCCGGCACTCTCCAGGCGCGCCGAATTGCCGACTCCGAAAACACCACCGCTGGCGCCGCCGTTCAGCACGATCGCGCTGGCGCCCGACACCGTCTGCGTGCCGCTGGCCGAGCTGGCCTTGACACCGGCCACATGGCTGCTGCCGACCGTGCCGCCGGTGATGTTCAGGTTGCCGCCGGCCAGGAAACTGATCGTCTGGGAACTGCCGGGAGAGAACACGGTCGCCTCGTTGGAGGACCCGCTGCCCGAACCGGCAACCAGGTTCAGGTTGCCGCCGCCCGTGATTTCGATGAGCTGGGAGGAACCCCCGTTGGACGAACCGATCAGCGCGACGTTGTGGCTGCCGGAACTGCCGCCGGTGAGGCTGTAGGTGGCAGCACTCACCTTCTGCAGGCCTGCGCCTCCCTGGCCAATGAAGGCGCAGGTGCCCAGGCCGCCACTCGCACCGCAATCGCCACCCGCGCCACCCGACCCCGAGCCCCCCTGCAGGTTCACGAACCCGGTGGTGCTGACTGTCTGCGACCCGGACAGGTTGATCAGGCCGGCATGCACGCCGTCCACGCTGCCACCTTGCACCAGCAGGCTGCCGGACTGGCCCGCCTGGCCCAGGACGATCGACTGGTTGTTGCCGCTCAGATCGGAGTCGCCAGTGGCAAACCCCGCGCCGATCTGCAAGGCGTTGCCACTGGAGACGCCGCGCACCAGCACCGTCTGATTGCCGTCGGTGGAGATGTTGGCCGACCCGCCACCGCCGACCACGCGCATGAAGTTGGCATCGTTGACGGTGATGTTCTGCGCGCCGCCACCGTTGCTGCTGATCGTTGCCACGCCGGCGGCGGCGGACGCGTTGCGCACCACCAGGCCTTCGCTGGATGCGTTCATGCCGGTGGTGATGATGGACTGCCCGCCGCCCGCAAAGCTGGAAATCTCGGCGTTGCCGGTCGACGCGCCCGCCAGCACCTCGACGTACTTCGCGTTGACGGTCTGTCCGCTGGTCTGCGCCAGCACGGCTGCGCCGCCGCCACCCGTTCCCTGCACCGTCAGGCCGCCGGCCAGGTTGATGTTGACGCCGTTGGCCGAGACGAACTGGGTCACCAGCATAGGCTTGGCCGCATTGGTATTGGTGGCGCTGAAGTTGCCGCCGGTCGAGAAGATGTTCGCGTTCAGCGTGATGGCGTCGCCCGCAACCAGGGCGACATTGCCGGTGGAAGAAATGCCGCCCCCGTTCAGGGTCAGGTCGGTCGCGGCGCTCAGCGAGACATTGCGCCCGCTCAGCAGGGCCGGGACGATCAGTGGCCCGATCCCGCTGGACAGCGCGATGTCAGCCGTGCCGGTATTGATCGCGGTGCCCGGCAGGGTCAGCGTGTGGCCGGCCGCAAGACTCACCGGCTGGTTGGCGCCACTGCTCAGCGATGTCACCGTCAGCGAACTGCCGGCGCCCTCAACGACATTGATGGCATTGCCGGCCACACCGAGGCTGTTGAGGTTGTTGCCGGCCATGGTCAGCGTGACGTTGCCGGTACCTGCGTTGACCGCGGTGGTACCCGAGATGACCAGCGGTGCCGTCTGCGTCACATTGCCGTTG